>JALONO010000024.1 GCA_025454895.1 Bernardetiaceae bacterium | reverse complement strand
CAACTTTTTTGTGGAAGCCATGCGCGACCACGTGCTCGAGAACGGCCCCCAAGTGCGCACCTTCACCCTGGCCTACGGCGGCGACCTGCGGCTGGGCGGTTCGGTGCTGCTGGGCTACGGCATCCGCAACGTCATCACCGACGACCTGACCCTCCGCAACCTGATCCCGATGGCCTCGGTTACTTGTTTGATGCGGTGAGCGACGGCCTAGCATAAATCTTCAAACCCCAGCTGGCCTCGGTTACCTGCCTGATGCGGTGAGCGACGGCCTAGCATAAATCTTCAAACCCCAGCCGGTTTGCAGTAACGGCTGGGTTTTTATATCTTCAAAATCAATCAGAAAGAATAAAATCGGTTTGCGCATCTCGAGTATCATAAATGGTTGATAATCAAATAAAAAATCATTTGATCATGCAATCATTAGGTCATTTAAATAGAAGATCAGGGCCGTTTTTGCGCCGCGTACTCGCTGGGGCTGAGGCCGAATTGCTCTTTGAACGCCCGCGAAAAATACGACAGGTTATCGAACCCTACCGAGTACGCGATTTCCGACACGCTGGCCGTTTGCTGGTGGAGTAAATGGGCCGCCCGGCGCAACCTCAGGCTACGGACAAACTCCGTGGCCGACTGGCCCGTGATGGCCTGGAGCTTGCGGTGCAATTGCGAGCGGCTAAGGCACACGGCCTGGCACAGGGTCTCCACGCCCAGGTCGGCCGCATCCAGGTTTTGCTCCACGGCGGCGTACAACTTTTGCAGAAATTGTTCCTCGATACTGGGCAACTTAGCCACCGGGGCTAGCAACGACACGTCGCGGCGGTAGTGCTCGCGCAGCCGCTGCCGCTGGGCCAGCAAGTTGGCCACCCGGGCCAGCAACTCGCTGGGGTGGAAGGGCTTCACCAAGTAATCGTCGGCCCCGTGGCCCAGGCCCTCCAGCTTGCTGTCCAGGCTGGCCCGGGCCGTGAGCAGTAGCACGGGGATGTGGCTGGTGCGCTCGTCGGTTTTGAGGTGTTGGCAAACTTGTAGGCCGTCCAGGTGGGGCATCATCACATCGGAGAGCACCAGGTCGGGGATTTGGGCTTGGGCCAGGGCCAGGCCCGCTTGCCCGTCGGGGGCGGTGAGCACCTGGTAAGCCGTGCTCAGTTCGCTGACCAGGTAGTGGCGTAGCTCGGCGTGGTCCTCGATCACTAGCACCAAGGCGGGGCCGTTGGCGGTTTCTAGGAAGGGCGGGGCCTTTTGCACCACTGGGACCGGCCGCGCGGGCGTAGCGGGACCCACCGTTTCGGGCTGGGCAGTGGCTGGTGGTTGAGGGCCGACAACTGGTTCAACGGCAGGCAGATACAGGGTAAAACAACTACCCTGGCCCAGTTGGCTGCTCACGGTCAGTTGCCCGCCCATCAGTTGGGCCAGTTCTTTGGCCAGGGCCAGGCCGATGCCGCTGCCCTCCTGGGCGCGTTGGGGGGAGCCATCCACCTGGTAAAACCGGTCAAACACTTGCGGCAGGGCCTCGGGCGGAATGCCCGGCCCGCTGTCGGTTACACTGACCAATACCTGGGCGGCGGTGGCTTGCACGCGCACCGCCACCCGCCCGCCCGCCGGGGTGAACTTGAGGGCATTGCCCAGCAGGTTGGCCAGGATTTTGGTGAGGGCATCCCGGTCGAACTGGTACGGTAAACTAGGGCCATCCGCCTCAAAAAGGAGGGCCAGTTGTTGGCTTTCGGCCAGGGCCAGGTATTGGCCCACCTGGGCGCGCACCCAGGCCGCCAGGTCGCCGGGCTGGGGCCGGTGAGCCATCAAGCCCGCCTCCAACCGCGACAGGTCCAGCAATTGGTTGATCAATTCAAGCAGCCGGTGCGCGTTTTGCCGGATGCTTTCCAGCGTGGGCCAGGGCACTTCGGGCAGTTGGCGGCGGTCCAGCCACTGCTCCAGCGGGGCCAAAATCACGGTAAGTGGCGTGCGGAACTCGTGGGAGATGTTGGCAAAAAAGCGACTTTTAAATTGATCCAGTTCTTGGAGTTTGGCCGCAAACAACCGGCTGTTTTCCAAGGCCATCTCGGCCTGTTTTTGTTCCAGTTCGGCCCGGCTGCGGGCGGCCTTGGTAGCCCGCAGGCTCTGGCCCAGGGCCAGCGAGAGCAGCAGCGTCTCCGAAAAAGACCCCAAATTGAGCGCGTGCTGGAACACCAGCCACTCGGGCAACCAGCTCTGCTCCAGTAAAAATAAAGCGAGGATGCCCACAAACATGCAGCTCATGGCCAACACATACACGCGGGCGGGTCGGTAGCCTTTCCTCCAAGTGATGATACCGGCTATCAGCAACAAACAGTTGGACGTAAGGGCCAGCCCAAACGTACCAAACAACGGTATGGGTTCCAGATTGGCGGCCACCGCCCCAATGTGCAATACGGCCGCAGCGGCCACCACTTGCATAATGCGATAAAATACCGGGAACATTTGCTTTACATTTAGCCCCTGGCTAAAAAATAAAACGCCAAAAACCACGGTGAGGGCAGTAAAAAAATGCGTGCTAAGATTGGCAAACCAAAGCTGTTCGGGCCAAAAAAAGCGCAAGCCAAAGCTACCGTTGGCCCTGGACAGTTCCACCAAAATAAAACTGGCCAAATAGAGAAGGTAATAAAGATATAGCCGCTCGCGCAAGTAAATGAATAGCACGAAGTTGTACACAAATAAAATACCCAGCACACCAAAGTAAAATCCCCAGAAAACGTGTTCGGTCATCGCATGGCGAAACAGATAGGCTTCTTCCTTGATAATCAATCGGAAATGCTTGGCATCTTGCCCCGCAAACCGGAAATAAATGGTTTGGGCTTGACCAGCCGGGTTGAGGGGGAGCCGAAAAACAAAATTGTACTCCTTTAGTTCGCGTAGCGAAAGGGGCAACAAATCGCCCGCCCGGTGTACTTCAAATTGGCCGGTACTGTCCACTAAATACATTTCCACTAAGTCTATGTTGGGGTACTCCAGTTCCACGGCCCAGCGGCGGCTGGGTTTGGTGGCCAGGTCTTGCACGCGGCAGCGCAACCAGTAAGTGGCGGTGGAAAACCCGAAATTGAGCCTGGGGTTACCGGGCGGGCCAAATAAAGCGTCGTGCCGGCCCGCCAGCACCTCGGCCGGGGAGATTTGCTGGCCGGTGTCCACCAGGCACTCCACGTAAGGGGCCAGCCAATAGCGGTCTTGTTGGTCGGTGAGGGCCAGCACGGGTGGGCGGGCCAGGGCGGCCAAAGCCCCCAGCCAAACCAGCCCCAAAGCCAAACTGGGGCCTGGCTTAAACCAGCCAACCAGGCCCCGCCAACTACAACAAAAGCCCATAGCCCGCGCCAATTTACTTGTCTTTACTCACTGCCAGTTTAATCGCCAAGGAGGTTAGCACACTGGCCATCAGCCATTTTTGCCATTTTATCCAGGTGGGGTTTCGGGCGAAGAAACCCGCCACCCGAGCCGCCGACAGCACAATAAGGGCGTTGACCGTGAGGCTCACCGCCACTTGGGTAACCCCCAGTTGGAGGCTTTGGGCCAGCACCGAACCATAAGCGGGCTTGACAAACTGTGGGAAAAAAGACAAGTAAAATACGGCCACCTTGGGGTTAAGCACATTGGTGAAAAAGCCCATTTGGAACAACTTAAGCGGCGAGTCGCTGGGCAGGGCCGGGTTGGTGGCAAACAGCCCCGGGGCACCAGGCTTGACGGCTTGGTAAGCCAGGTAAAGCAGGTAAACTACCCCTAGGGCTTTGAGCAACTGGTACACCAGCGGCACGGCCAGCAGCAGGGCGGTCAGCCCAAACGAAACCAGTACGATATGAAACAAAAAACCGCAGATGACCCCGCTCAACGAGATCAGCCCGGCCGTTGGCCCTTGGGTGATGGCCCGCGAAATGAGGTAAACCATGTTGGGGCCAGGGCTAATCACGAGCACCAGGGCGGCCAGGGCAAACAGGAGTAGTTCGGAAAAAGGGATCATGGGCGCGTAGGAAAAAAGGAGACTGATTAACCAACCGAGGGATTCGGCAGGCTAAAATAAGCACAACTGCCCTACCAAAGGCCGCCTGGCCGGGTTTTTTGACAAGGCTTGACAATAAACTAGGTAGGGGCGGGCCTTATGCCCGCCCTGGTGGCCAGGGAACGCCTTCTTCAACCTCTCTCGGGGCTATCGGTTGCTGGAGATAGCAAGACCCGCCCGGCTGGGCCGCCCAAAATGCGGGCGCGGCGGCCAATCATCCGTATTTGTGCCTACTACCAAAATCAAGTAGAGATTGCCCATCTCCTATTATGTAAGTAATTGACAATCAAATGGAACAATCATTTAACCATGCAATCATTTAGTCATTTTAGTATAATTTTGGTTGGATCAGGCCCCTGGCCGCACATTTTAACCGTTGCCCCATGAAAACCTCCTGGCTGTGGGCGTTGGCTTGGCTGCTGGCCGGGCCGCTGGCCGCCCAACCCCGCACGTACTGCAACCCCATCGACATCGACTACCGCTACAATTACGAGCAACTGAACGATAGCATCTCGTACCGCTCGGCGGCCGATCCGGTCATCATCAACCACCGGGGCGAGTATTATTTGTTCGCCACCATCTCGGGCGGGTGGTGGCACTCGCCCGACCTGGCCACTTGGCGTTTCGTTACGCCCGACAAATGGCCGATGGAGGACATGTGCGCCCCGGCAGCCCTGTCCGTGCGCGACACGCTGTACCTGTTCCAGTCCACGTTTGAGCAGCGGCCCATTTTTTACAGCTTGCAGCCCGCCCAGGGCAAGTTGCGGTTCTACAACCGGTGGCTGCCCCGGCTGCCCCCGCTCATTGGCCCGTGGGATCCGGCCCTGTTCCACGACCCCGACACCGAGCGGTGGTATATGTACTGGGGCTCGTCGAACAACTTTCCGCTGTTTGGGGCCGAGTTGGACAAAAACCGGCGGCTCACTTATAAAAATCCCGCCGACTACCGTCCGCTCATCTTTCTCCACCCCGAAAAACACGGTTGGGAACGCTTTGGCCCCAACCACACCAGCCCCATCAAGCCGTTCATGGAAGGGGCCTGGATGACCAAGCATCGGGGCCAATATTTTTTGCAATACGGCGCGCCCGGCACCGAGTACAACGTGTACGCCAACGGCACTTACGTGGGCAGCCACCCGCTGGGGCCGTTCACTTATGCGCCTTACAACCCCATTAGCTACCGGCCGGGCGGTTTTGCCACCGGGGCCGGGCACGGCAACACGTTTCAGGACAATTACGGCAATTATTGGAACACGGGCACTTGCTGGGTGGCCGTCAACTGGAACTTCGAGCGGCGCATTGTCATGTTCCCCGCCGGGTTTGATGCTGATAACCAGTTGTTTGCCAACACCCGCTTTGGCGATTGGCCGCACTGGCTGCCCACCCGCCGCTGGCAACAGAAAGACGAGCTGTTTACCGGTTGGATGCTGCTCAACTACCGCAAGCCCGCCACGGCCAGCTCCACGCTGGATACCCTGCAAGCCCAGCGGGTTACCGACGAAAACCCGCGCACGTTTTGGGTAGCCCGCCACAACCGGCCCGGCGAGTGGCTGGCCACCGACTTGGGCGCACCCTGCCGGGTTCACGCCGTGCAGGTCAATTTTACCGACTACCGCTCCAACCTGTTCGCCACCGACAGCACGGTGTACACGGCGTTCAAAATCAGCACCTCGCTTAACGGGACTGACTGGCAAGCCGTGGCCGACCTGACCCAAGGCCCGCGCCGCGACCGCGCCTGCGCTTACGTGGAACTGCCCGCGCCCGTGCGCGCCCGCTACCTGCGCTACGAGCATGGGCACGTGGCCGCCCCGCACTTGGCCATTAGTGCCCTGCGGGTGTTTGGCCAGGGCGAAGGGCGGGGGCCTGCCACCCCCCGGAGCCTCCAAGTGCGCCGCCAAACCGATGCCCGCAATGCCGACGTAAACTGGCAGCCCGTGCCCGGCGCGGTGGGCTATAACATTTTGTGGGGCATCGCGCCCGGCAAACTGTACCAAACCTACCAAGTGTGGGCCGAGGCCCCGCCCCAACTGGAACTGCGCGCCCTCACCGTGGGCCAAACTTATTACTTTGCCATCGAGGCGTTCAACGAAAACGGCGTGTCCAAAGTGAGCGAGGTGGTGGGGCCAAGGTGAGGGGCATCGGTGGTCAACGAACGCCCGTCCAAAACCATCGCAGGGGATAAACGCCCAATCCCTAGTCCAGCTAGAAACCCCCAATCTTCTTCTCTATTCTCTTAAATAATTGATAACCAGAAGAACAAATCATTTAGTCATGCAGTCATTTAATCATTTAGCATAACCCCCACATGGAAACCCTGCTGTACCACACCCACGAGCGGGTGGCCTACCTCACGCTCAACCGCCCCGAAAAGCGCAACGCCTTTAATGCCCAATTGGTGGCCGAACTGGCCCAAGCCTTTGCCCAGGCCCAGGCCGACGAGCAGGTGCGGGTGGTGGTGCTGCAAGCCCACGGCCCGGTGTTCTGCGCCGGGGCCGACCTGGCTTTTCTACAAAGCCTGCAAACGGCTACCCCGGCCCAAAACCTGGCCGACTCGCGGGCCATTAAAAACCTCTACCAGCAAATTTACCAATTGCCCAAGCCCGTGATCGCGGCGGTGCAGGGCCACGCGCTGGCGGGCGGCTGCGGCCTGGCCACCGTGTGCGACCTGGTGCTGGCCGTGCCAGAGGCCAAATTTGGTTACACGGAGGTCAAAATCGGGTTTGTGCCGGCCATTGTGATGGTGTTTTTGGTGCGCAAACTGGGCGAGGCCCGGGCCAGGCAACTGCTACTCACCGCCGACTTGGTGCCTGCGCCCACCGCCCAAGCCTGGGGCCTGGTAACCGAGCTGGTGGCCCCGGAGCAACTGATGGCCCGCACCCAGCAACTGGCCCGGCAATTGGCCACGGGCAACTCGGGCCAGGCTTTAGCCGCCACCAAACAGCTACTGGCCCAAGTGCAGGACCTGCCCCTGGAGGCCGCCCTAGAACTGGCCGCCCAAACCAACGCCCAGGCCCGGGCCTTCCCCGACTGCCAGCGGGGCGTGGCGGCGTTCTTGAACAAAACCCCGTTAGAATGGTAGAAAATTTTGTCAGTTGGCGGGTTATCCCAATGCTACAAACCTCTGAAAATCAAAAAAATGGGATAGTCGCCGACTCTGAAATCAAATTGCCCATTCTTGCCTTCAAAGTGATGGGTAACCAGGTGGAGCAACCGTTTAATCGTACTACCGCTTTTGTATTCGGTTGTTCAGGATCAAACGCCCTTGCGTCGGGCCAGGTCAGCCAGGCATTGGTCCTCGGCGGCCCGCATGGCGGCTTTTTGGTCGGGCTTTTTGTCTTGGTGGCCCAGTAGGTGCAGCACCCCGTGGATGATCACCCGGTGGAGCTCCAACGCAAAATCGTGGCCTAGCTGGGCGGCGTTGTCGCGCACGCGGTCCACGCTGATGAAAATATCGCCCTCTACCTCGCCCTCGCCCTCGGCGTTGTCGAAGGTGATGATGTCCGTATAAGTGTGGTGGTTGAGGTGGGCCACATTCATTTGGTAGAGGTACTCGTCGCTGCAAAAAACGAAATTGAGGCCCCGCAGTTGGCGGCCGTGGCTGCGCACGGTATCGGCTACCCATTGTTTGAGCAAGGTTTTTTGGGCAGGGCTAAAGTCGGTGTCTTCGGAAAAAAAATGGACTTTGCGGCTCATGGGCGATTAACCGAGCGCGGGGTCGTTTAAAAAAAACACCAATTGCACCTCGCGGCCGTGGTCGACAAACTCCACCTCGTCGGCCAGGTTGCGGATGATGAAAATGCCGCGCCCGCCCAGTTCCAACAGGTTTTCCGGGGCAGTGGGGTCGGGCAGGCTGTTGTGGTCAAAGCCCTCGCCCTGGTCGCGGATGGTGAAACGCACGTTTTCCTCGGTAACCTCCATGTCCAATTGCACTATTTTGTTTACATCTTGCTTGTTGCCGTGCAAAATGGCATTGTTCACCGTTTCGGTAACGGCCACCATAATGTTGCCGTACACCGAGTCGTCAAACGCAAACTCATCGCGCGCCTGGTCGATAAAACTCTCCACCAGGCGGATGTTGTCGGGGATGGACGGTATTTGCAAACGGAGGGCCGACATTAATGGTTAATAGGCTGAACTGTAATGAATTGAACGGAGGATACATGGGCTTAAACGGATGCTTGCGCCCAAAGGTTTGCCCTTAGTTGGCAAAAGTGAAGAAAAACCTGCACTTGGCCCAACTTTTTTGCGCGGGCCAAAACCAAACAAGCCGCTTGGAAAACGGGTTAAAGGGCTGTCATTAATTGTCTTTCTTGTTTTATGGCATTACAACCCGGCCAACTGGCCCCCGATTTTACCGGCACCGACCACGACGGCGCGCCTATCAAGCTCAGCGATTTCAAGGGCAAAAAACTGGTACTCTATTTCTACCCTAAAGACGATACCCCCGGCTGCACCGCCGAGGCCTGCAACCTGCGCGACAACTACGAAATGCTGATGGCCAAGGGCTACCAGGTGGTGGGCATCAGCACCGATCCGGCCAAAAGCCACGCCAAGTTTAAACAGAAATACAGTTTGCCCTTTCCGCTCATTGCCGACCCGGACAAACAAATCCACGAACTGTACGGCACTTGGGTAGAAAAACAAATGTACGGCCGCAGCTACATGGGCACCGCCCGCACCACGTTCGTTATCGACGAAAAAGGGGTGATCGAGGAGGTGATCGAGAAAGTGGATACGAAGAACCACACCGCGCAAATAGTTAAATAGTTAATCACCCGTTTGTTAGCTACGTAACCAGGGCTTGCGTCCAGTAAGGTGCGCGCCAGTTATGGGCGTTATCGCTAACCGTCCGGCCGCGCAAGCCCGTTCGCGGGCGCACCCGTAGGCCCTTGCGGTGGCCTAACCATCCGTTTTTGTTGGCCACCTGGCCGCGCCTTGGTAAGAAGTCATTATTTTGCGGCCACATTCCCAAACTAACTATCCTATGAGCGTTACCCGCCTTACCCCTGCCGAATTCCAAGCCCAGCAACAAGCCGAACCCGGCGTTTTGCTGGATGTGCGCACCCCCTCTGAATTTGAGGGCGGCTACCTGGAAGGGGCCACTAACTACGATTTCCTCGGCGGCGTGTTCAACGACGCATACCCGGCGTTTGACAAAAACGCGACCTATTATTTGTACTGCGCTTCGGGTAACCGCAGCGGCAAAGCGGCCCAGCAAATGCTCGATGCCGGGTTTGCCAAGGTGTACAACGTGGGCGGTTTTCAGGAATTGGCCGGGGCCGGCCTGCCCGTGGTTTGATCCGGTTTATCGCAGCCATAAGCCGATCAAAGTAATGTAAGTAAACTTAATTAGTTGAATATCAATGTTTTGAAATTCCCAAACAAAATCTAAGCCGGGCGCACGCCCTCGGCATAGCAAATGGGGTACCACAGGGCCGCGCCCGGAGTGGCCGCCCAAGCCATGAAATCCCGCAAGGCTTGCTCAAAGTAGCCTTCGGTAAATGCGAAAGTTTGCAAAATCGGCTCGCGGGCCCCTACCAAAATGCCGTGCAGGTTTTGGCACAGCAACGCAAACTCGGGCTGGCCGTGGCAGCCCCCAAAAAAGATGAAACCGTTGCGCAGTTGGGCAAGCCCCGCTTCGTGCAGCAGCCCTGGTAAGCGGCGGCCAATGTAAGGATCGTTGCCCAGGCGGTCGTAGGTGCGGCAGTAGGCCCGCCACACCGCCATAAAACCGGGCGGCTCGGGGCAGCAAAACAGCATTTCGTGGTCGTCGTCGGCCAGGAACACGCGCCCACCGGGCCGCACGGCGGCCGCCATTTGCTGCACCACGGGCAGCGGGTCAGGTAGGTGCTCGAGCAAAAACCGGGTGTGGGCCACGTCAAAACTGCCCCATTCCTTGGGTTGCAATGGCAGGGTCAGCGCGCTGCCTTGCCTAAACTCCACTGCCTGGGCCTGGCCTTCGGCGGCGGCAAGGGCCTGGGCCTGAGCCAGTTGGGCCAGGTCGCGCTCGATGCCCAGGGCCGCCCCGTTAGGCCCGGCCGCTTGCCGCAGGGCGCGGGTGAGCTGGCCCAGGCCGCTGGCCACGTCGAGCACGCGCTCGCCCCCGCGCAGGCCAATGGCGGCCAGGCAGCGCGGGTTCATTACCTGGTTCATGAGCGAAAGGCGGGCCTGTTCTTCGGGGTGGCTGCCGTGGATGTACTGTGAATGGTCAGGAACGGGCATTCTAATCAAATGACTTAATGATTGCATGGTTTAAGGATTTGCCTCGTCTGGTGATCGATCGTTTATGGCATTGGCAATGCTTTACTCAACTTTATCACTACGGTCAAGCTACGCCCCAATCGGCTTTTAATTTACTGAAAATCAATACTTTTTAAGATTTCGCCCACCGAACTAACTTAACCTCGGGTCGTTTTTATCGCTTGCTTGGGCAGGTTGGCCAACTACGCCCCCAGCGTTTACCCCGCCGCCTGGCAAAACTCGATCCAGTGGCCGTCGGGGTCGGTAACGAAAAACTGGAGCACGCCGTCGGGCCGGGGCTTGAGCGGGCTGCAGGTGGCACCCCGCGCGCGCAGGGCGGCTTCGGCCGCCCGCACATCGGCCACCTGCAGGGCAAAATGGGTGCCCCGGCTGTGCGACTGGGCCGGGGCGGCGCGCCCCCCAATGAGGTGAAGCTCGTGCCCCGCCCCCAGGGCGAACCAAGCCCCCGGAAAATCAAAATCAGGCCGGGGCAGCGCGGCCAGCCCAAGCACCTGGCCATAAAAACGGACGCTCGCGGCCACATCGGCCACGTGGAGGGCCACATGGTTGAGGGCCAGGCCGGCCAGCGGGAGGGGTGAAGTCATAGGCCGAAGAAAAGCTAAACACCTTTACGTAAAATGCTGAGCATGAGGCCCGCCCCGCCGCCAATGAGGGTCAAAATGGAAACCAGTTTGAAGAACGACATGGAGCGCATGCTCAAGTTTACGCTGAACAACATGCCCACAAACAACAAAATGAGCGAGCCGAAAATGAGGGCCAGCCCCACGCGGGTCCACGAGCCAAAGAACAGGATGCCGATGCCCACGAACAGCGGCACCAGCACCACCCCCGACGTAACGTGGAAGCCGCTGACCCGGAAAATAGTTTGGTTGGAGGTGAAAAAGTTGTTGACATGAACCGCGTCCAAAAACATGTACCCCCCCACCAGGAGCATCACCAGCCCCACTACCAAGCGCAGCATCGGGTTCATAAGCAAAAAGTTTTCAGAAATAACCGACTAAATGTCCCCTGAAAATTGGGGCAGCCCGGCCAAAAAAGCAAACCAAGTAGCCCGTAGCCGTTGGCTTTTGGGGGGAGTTTACCCTTATTTTGGGCAAAAGCAGCGTATTTGCCATGAGCAACCCTACCCCCCGTTTGCAGTCGCTGGACGTGTTCCGGGGCATCACCATCGCCGGGATGATTTTGGTGAACAACCCCGGCGACTGGGGGCATATTTACCCACCCCTGGCCCACGCGGCCTGGCACGGCTGGACCCCCACCGACCTGGTATTCCCCTTTTTCTTGTTCATTGTGGGGGTGGCCATCGTGTTTGCCCTGCCCGCGCCCGGCCAGCCCCGGCCCTCGGGCTTGGGCGGCAAGGTTGCCCGCCGGGCGGCGACCATTTTCGGGCTGGGGCTGCTCATGGCGGCGTACCCGTTTTTCAACTTCGAGGCCTCGCCGGTTGAATTATCGAGCCAGGTGGTCAAAATCAGGCTCATGGGGGTGCTGCAACGCATAGCCCTGTGCTACGCCGCCGCCTCGTTGCTGTATTTGTACGCCCCACCGCGCACGTGGTACTGGCTGGGCAGCGGCCTACTGCTGGGCTACTGGGCCTTAATGGCTTGGGCACCCGTGCCCGGCCACGGCCCCGGCCTGTGGCACGACGAGGTGAACAACTTTGCCGCCTACGTGGACCGGCTCCTCATCGGCGAAAACCACCTCTGGGCCGGGGCCAAACGCCTGCGCGACCCTGAGGGGCTGCTGAGCACCTTGCCCGCCATGGTAACCACGCTGCTGGGCATCCGGGCGGGCCGCTGGCTCAAAAACGCCGACCCGGCCCCCGAACAGCGCACCTTGCGCCTACTGGTGGACGGCTGCCTGCTTGCCGCCCTGGGTTATGTTTGGGATTGGGGTTTCCCCATCAACAAGCCGCTGTGGACTAGTTCGTACGTGGTGTTTACCGCCGGGCTGGCCAATTGCGGCCTGGCCCTTTGCTACTATTTGGTGGATCAGCGCGGCTACCGCACTTGGGCGTTCCCCTTTCGGGTGTATGGGGTTAACGCGCTCATTGTGTTTGTGTTAAGCGGGATGCTGGCCGAGACCTTTGGGCTGTTTAAGGTGGGCGAGCCGCCGCACCGGGTGGCCATCAACTATCGGCTCTACGAGTTTTACCTCCAGTTTTTGAGCGAAAACAACGCCTCGCTCGCCTATGCGCTCACCTGGGTGGGCGGCTGGTTTTTAGTGCTCTGGTGGATGTTCCGCCGCAATATCATCATCAAGGTGTGAGCAAAATTTGGGGATTGGTAAAATCACAGCTTTTTTACAATGAGTAAGATTTAGGTGCGGCCTCCCTGAACAATCAGCTTGTTGATCGCCAATGCCAAAGTGATTGCATGATCATTTGTTTGATTAGCAATTGGTTGTAAAAAAACCTGCAAGCTCCATTATTGTTTTGTGATTTAACTAGGAAGTAGCCCAGCCCTTCGTCCATAAAACATCAAAAGTCAAACAAAAATTACGCATTCTGCATCTAATAAATATTTGATAATCAAATAGAAAAATCATTTTATTCTGCCATCATTAAGGCATTTTAATACTGATATGGACTTCACCGCCGCCTATGCCAAAGCCGCCGCCTACTGCGCCTACCAGGACCGCTGCCTGGCCGAGGTGCGGGCCAAATTGACAGCCTGGGAGGTGCCGCCTTCGATAGCGGCCCAAGTGCTGGCCCAATTGCAAGCCGAAAAATTTTTGGACGAGGCCCGGTTTGCCCGGAGTTTTGCCAGTGGCAAGTTTAGGTACCACCAGTGGGGCCGGCTCAAAATCAAGCAGGCCCTGCGGCTCAAGGGCGTGGCGGCCGCGCACATTGCCGAGGCCCTGGCCCAACTGGACGAGGCCGACTACCTGGCCACCCTGCAAAAGCTGGCTTCGGCCAAAAAGGCCACCACCTTGGCCGCCCGGGCCGCCGCCTACCGCTCGTTGGTGGCCAAGGGCTACGAGCCGGAACTGGTGGCCAAGCTGATCAAGCCCTAGCCGTCGCCCCAAAAAACGGGTTGGTGCGTTGCTCGTGCCCAATGGTAGTGGCCGGGCCGTGGCCGCAGTACACAGTGGTGGGGGCGGGCAAGTTAAAAAGTACCTCGCGCACGCTGCGCTCGAGGGTGGCGTAATCGCCGCCGGGCAGGTCGGTGCGGCCAATGCTGCCCCGGAACAGCACGTCGCCGCTGATCACCCAGGGGCCTTCCGGGTGGTAAAACGCCACGTGCCCCGGCGAGTGGCCCGGCACAAACCAAGTTTGCAAGGCCCATTGGCCCACGGTAATGGCCTGGCCCGGCGTTATCTCCTGGTCAATCTCGCTATTTTGGTAGCGGGCAAACCCGAACATGGGGGCAAACAACGGGTTCATGGTCAGGTTTTGCCGTTCCAGGGCGTGGGCGAGCAGCGGCACGCCGTAAGTATCTTTTACCCATTGGTTGCCCAGCACGTGGTCCACGTGGCAGTGGGTGTTCAGCAAATGCGTTACCCGCAGGCCTTGCTCGGTAATAAACGCCTGCAAGGTGGCTTGTTCGGCCCGGTCGTAGCAGCCGGGGTCCACAATGGCCGCCGGGCCACCTGGCTCGTACAGCACATAAGTATTTTCTTCCAACGCATTGAAGGTGAATGATTTAACTTGTAGCATAAGGCAACCGGGCTTTAACTGGCCCAAAAAACCTACTTTTGGCCCAACCTTGCAACCTTTGCCCGCCCCCGCATGATTTTCCACCTGGACCACCAGCCCGGCCGCACCGCCCACACCCCGCAAGGCGAGTACCTTTATTTTAGCGGCACGGCCTATTTGGGCATGCCCCATCAGCCGGTTTTCCGGGCGCATTTGGCCGAGGGGCTGGCCCGCTACGGGCACAACTTTGGGGCCTCGCGCACGGGCAACGTGCGCCTGCAAGTGTTCGAGCAAGCGGAGGCCGCCCTTTGCGAGTGGACGGGGGCCGAGGCGGGCCTGCTCATGTCGTCCGGGTTTTTGGCCGGGCAACTGGTGGCCTGGTGGCTGCGGCACCACTGGCTGGCCCAACCGGGCACCGCTTTGCGCTATGCCCCCGGCAGCCACCCGGCCCTGTGGCTGGCCCCGCCGCCCCCCGGCCCGGAACCTAGCCAAGCGGAGTGGGCCGCCCAAACCGTGGCGGAGATCAACCAGTCGGCCCTTGACCGTTGGATGCTGGTAACTAACTCGGTGGATGCCATCCGGGGCCAGTTGTACCACTTTGATTGGTTGGCCCAAATTGCCCCCCGTAAACAAATCTGGCTCCTGGCCGACGACTCGCACGGCCTGGGCCTGCTGGGCGAACTGGGCAATGGGATTTATCCGCAACTGCCCCGGTTGCCGCACGTGCAGCGGTTGGTAGTGGCCTCGCTTGCCAAAGCCGGGGGGCTGCCCGCCGGGCTAGTGCTAGGCCCCGCCGCCTGGATAGCCCAATTGCGCCAGTTGCCGTTTTTTGCCGGGGCCTCGCCGCCGCCCCCGGCGTATTTATATGCTTACCTGCAAGCGCGCCCGGTTTACCAGCAAGCCTTGGCTCAACTGCGGGCCAACGTGGCCCAACTGGCGGCCCGGCTGGGGCCGGGGCTACCGTTCAGCCACTCGCCGGGCTACCCGGTTTTTTTCACCCAGCGCAACGATTTGTACGCGAAGCTGTTGGCGGCGGGCATCATCGTTTCGTCGTTTGCTTACCCCCAAGCCGACGGGCCGACCATTACCCGCATTGTGCTCAACGCCTTGCACACGCCCGCCGACCTGGCCCGCCTGGCCACCTGCCTGCTTGATGACAAAGATCATTTTGCCAATTGAAAAAACGACGCATCTTGCACCCCGATACCATGAGTGCCCATTTACCCTTGTTCAAGTTGCGCAAATCATTCTTTGCCCCGCCTCTGAATGGCTCTGTTGCCCCAAAGGGGCGGCCAGCCAACCTCCACCAAGCTATTTGCGGCACCTCCAAGCATTTTTCGTATTTTTTCCAAGGCAAAACCAGCCCCTCGAGGTCTAGAGGGTCGAAAAGCCGTGTCATTTATCTATTTTTAAACTAAACAGAATCCGTCCACCGCCATGACCAAAACCGAAAAAATCGCCACCCTAGAACGCAAAACTGCCGAGGCCCTGTTGGGTGGTGGCCAATCCCGCATCGATGCCCAGCATAAAAAAGGGAAACTCACCGCCCGTGAGCGGATCGACCTGCTCATGGACCCCGGCTCGTTTGAAGAAATCGGCCAGTTTGTGATGCACCGCTGCAAAGATTTTGGCTTGGACAAAGAGTATTACCTAGGCGACGGCGTGGTAACCGGCTACGGCACGGTCAACGGCCGATTGGTGTACGTTTTTTCGCAAGACTTTACGGTGTTTGGCGGCTCGCTGTCGGAGACCCACGCCGAGAAAATCTGCAAAATCATGGACTTGGCCCTCAAAAACGGGGCACCCATCGTGGGTCTTAACGACTCGGGCGGGGCGCGCATCCAAGAAGGCGTGAACTCGCTGGGCGGCTATGCCGATATTTTCTACCGCAACACCATTGCCTCGGGCGTGGTACCGCAAATTTCGGCCATTATGGGGCCTTGCGCGGGCGGGGCGGTGTACTCCCCGGCCATCACTGACTTTATTATGATGGTCGAGAACACGTCTTACATGTTCGTTACCGGGCCTAACGTGGTCAAAACCGTTACCCACGAAGACGTAACCTCCGAAGATCTGGGCGGGGCCTCGGCCCACAGCACCAAGAGCGGGGTTACCCACTTTAGCTGCCCCAACGAGGTGGACTGCATCATGCGGTTGAAAAAACTGCTTAGCTACCTGCCGCAAAACTGCGACGACGAACCGCCGTTGCTGCCCTACGAGCCGGGCGACGAGACCCGCCCCGCCCTGGCCAACCTGGTGCCCGATAACCCCAACCAACCGTATGATATGCACGAGGTCATCTACGAAGTGGTGGACCAAGGCGAAGAAGGTTTCTTGGAAGTGCATAAAAACTTTGCCGAGAACATGATCGTGGGCTTTGCGCGCGTGGGCGGGCGCAGCGTGGGCGTGGTGGCTAACCAGCCCGCCGTTTTGGCCGGTTGCCTCGATATCAACTCGAGCGTAAAGGCCGCCCGGTTTGTGCGTTTCTGCGATGCGTTCAACATCCCGCTGCTGGTGTTTGTGGACGTGCCCGGGTTCTTGCCCGGTACCGACCAAGAGTGGCGAGGGATCATCACCAACGGGGCCAAACTGCTCTACGCTTTTTGTGAGGCCACCGTGCCCCGCGTAACCGTGATCACCCGCAAGGCGTACGGCGGGGCTTACGATGTGATGAACTCCAAGCACATCGGGGCCGACATGAACTACGCCTGGCCCAGTGCCGAAATTGCCGTGATGGGGGCCAAGGGCGCGGCCGAGATCATCTTCCGCAAGGAAATTGCCGAAGCCGCCGACCACGAGGCCATGCACAAGCAAAAAGAGGATGAGTACAACCAAAAATTCGCTACTCCGTGGCGGGCGGCCCACCGGGGCTTCATCGACGAGGTGATTTTACCCGAAAATACCCGCAAAAAAGTGATCACGGCCTTTAAAATGCTGGCCAACAAGGCCACTTCGCTACCGCCCAAAAAGCATAGCAACTTGCCGCTGTAAAATACATGGGCCGCTAGCCTACCGCGCTCCGCTTGGCGATGCCCGGCGGAGCGTTTTTTTGGCTTTTTTTAGGGCCGGGGCGAACCGGATCCAGTAATACTAAAATGACTAAATGATTGCGTGATTAAATGATTGCTCCACTTGATAGTCAATCACTTATAAGATAAGAAATACACAATCTCTATTTGATTTTGGTATAAGTAGACCTCTTGCAGATTAGATATTAGACTGGGTGAAAGTCCGAATTTTCGTTTAAAATCCGCTCTTTTTGGCCCCACCCTGGTCAGCCGAACTAGCTCGCCCCAAAAGCTCATTCGCTTTTGGTCGCCCGGCGGGGAGGGGACGCAATTACAACCTGAGTACGGGTAATGCGCAAGAGGTCTAGTTTTATTTTAATGATTTAAAAAAGTTCCAGACTTCTTCGGCGTATTCAATATCTCTATTTTGAACACCACTTGCAGGCGACGAGCTAGTGTACACTGTTTTACTAGGAACGGCATGCCCGGCATTATTCAATACAAAACATACTAATGGTTGCGACCCATTGTAAACTCTTTTTTCTGCGTTCCCTGCGTCAGTTGTATTTATGTCAAGTGTTGTAATGGTAGGGTTTACGCTTTGTAGGCCATTCCTTTGCAGCCAATAGTTAATGGTTGCGGTTTGTGAAATTACTTTTCCGCGATTGCAAGCTCCACCTAAATTGGCAACACATCCACCGTTTGGAGGCATAGCAGGGTCGCTAGTACCATAAGTTAACATAATGGGAACAGGAAGGGCAGAACTATTTGTACACATTCCACTTTCAGGAAATTCAGGTAGATTTCCACTTGATACAGCAATGGCTTTTATTGTTTCTGGAAAGTGAAAAGCATAAGAATACGTCATTAAGGCACCGTTGCTTGTTCCTGTTAAAAACATTTTACTTGCATTGATACTAAGTTCTGAGGCCAATTTTGCATTTAATTGTTTCAAGAAAGTAATATCATCGCCTTTGCTCCCGGCAATATCATCACTTCTGCAGTCATTCCAGCCAGGATTTCCTTGACTATCAGACGAACCCTCGGGATATACGACTAAGAATTTTTCCTTGTCTGCGTTAGTTCTAAAAACAGAAAGTGGGTGTGTTCCTAATTGTGCAACATCAAGCCCAAGCCCACCGCCCCCGTGGAGAACGGTAACAACAGCGTTTACATTGGTCATTCCGACAGGTCTGTAAACCAAGTACTTTCTATTAATGGTATTTACAGTAATAAAATTTATAGTCAATCCTTCTTGATATGGGATGACTGCCGGGTTTGTTGAAGTGGCATCGATGTTACCTTTTTTACAACTAACCATCCCTAGTACTGCCAGAAAAAAGAAAACTCTCATCATCTTTTGGAGTTTTTTAGATTACCCCGATAAGACAGTTTAGGAGTGGAAAAGTTTAATTTAGGCAGAAACATCTCTAGGAAATAACTCACAACCAACCCGCAAACGCAGAACTCCTCCATTTACAATCCGTATTTCTCCAACCGGCGGTATAACGACGACCGGGTGAGGCCCAGCTCCGTGGCGGCCTGGGTAATGTTTCCGTTGTATTTTTTCAATACCTTCTTGATCAAGATTTTCTCCACTTCCTCTAATTGCATTTGCTCCAGTACCACGCTCTCATCGGGTTTGGCGTTGCCGGGGCTGCCGGGCAGGGCAAAAAATAGGTCTTCGGGTTGCAGCACGCCCTTGCTGCTCATGATCACCGCCCGCTCCAGGGCGTGCTGAAGCTCACGCACATTGCCCGGCCAGTGGTAGTTGCGCATTTTTTTGTGCGCCGCTGGGCTAATGCTGTGGATGTTTTTGTTGTACTTTTTGGCGTAGTGCTCCAGGTAATGGCGGGCAAGTAGCTCAATGTCGTCGCCGCGCTCGCGCAGAGGGGGCAGGTGCAGCTCAATGGTGTTTACCCGGTACAGCAAGTCTTGCCTAAACCGGCCCTGTTTCACCATTTCGTACAGGGGCATGTTGGTGGCGCAAATGAGGCGCACGTCGATCGGTTTTACCTTGTTGCTGCCCACCCGGCGCACCTCGCGGTTTTGCAGCACGGTAAGTAACTTGGCTTGCAGGGGCATGGCAATGTTGCCGATCTCGTCCAAGAACACGGTGCCGCCGTTGGCCACTTCAAAGCGGCCGGCCCGGTCTTCCTTGGCATCGGTAAAGGCCCCGCGCACGTGCCCGAACATCTCACTCTCGAACAGGGTCTCGGTTACCGCGCCCAGGTCCACCGAGATGAACACATTGCTGGCCCGCAACGACCGCCGGTGAATGGCCCGGGCAATCACTTCCTTGCCGGTGCCGTTTTCGCCCAAAATGAGCACGTTGGCATCGGTTTTGGCCACGTGCTCGATGGTTTCGAACACCCGCTGCATAACGTGGCTTTGGCCAATAATGTCGCTGAAACGCTGGTCCAGGTCGGCACTGATGAGTTTTTGCTGCGAGCGCAGTTGGCTGGCCTCCTCGCGCGAGGCCCGTAGGTTCATGGCCGACCATAAGGTGGCCAGCAGCTTTTCGTTTTCCCAGGGCTTTACCACAAAGTCGGCCGCGCCTTCTTTGATGGCCCGCACGGCCAGGTTAATATCGCCATAGGCGGTAATGAGCACCACCACGGCGGAGGGGTCGATTTGCAGGATCCGGTCCAACCAAAAAAAACCTTCGCTGCCGCTGCTCACGTCTTTGGTGAAGTTCATATCCAACAAAATCACGTCGTACTGCTCGTTGTTGAGCAAGTTAGGCAAGGCGTTGGGGTTGGCTTCGGTATCGACCTGTAAAAAATGACGTTTTAAAAAAAGTTTGGCGGCTTTGAGCAAGTCCTCGTTGTCGTCCACGATGAGGACTTTGCCGGTTTTAGCGGTGGTCATGTTGAGCGGCAGGGTGTAGGTTTACGTGCAAAAGTATCCAAACCTTGTGCCGCGACGAGAAGCCATTAGTAATTACTTTAAAATCAGTAATTTATAGGATGAGGATGTGCTGTTTCGGTCAGCTAAAAACGTCCATTTTCGGACACCCGTGTGCGTTTTCGAGAGGTTAGATGGCTGGTAGCAGCACGGTAAAAGTGGCCCCTTGGTTCACTTGGCTTTCTACCGACACCCGGCCGTCCATCTTCTCCACCAGGGCCTTGATAATGGAAAGCCCCAACCCGGTGGACGACTCGCCGCCGGTGGGGGCGGCGCTCAGTTTCTGGAACCGCTTGAACATTTTCTCTTTGTCTTCCGGGCTAAAACCGGGACCTTGGTCTTGCACTTGGATTTTCACGTGGCCATTTTCGCGGGCTAGGCGCACAAATACTTGGCTGTCGCGGTTTTCGGGCGAGAATTTGACCGCGTTGGATACCAGGTTGTCCAGCACCCGGCTCACAAAGTCGGCGTTGGCCAGTACCACCAGGGGTTGGGCGGCCGTTTCGGTGGTGAGGTGAATGCCCTTTTTGGCGGCCTGGGCCTCGTACTTTTGCACCACGGCCGGGGCCAGGGGCCTAATGTCCATTGCTTCCAAGGGGCTGGCTTCGCGGCCTTCTTCCATGCGCTCGGCAAACAAGATGTTGCTTACCAAGCGCTTACCTTCCTCCACTTCTTTGATCAGCAACTGAAAATACTGCTGTTCTTGCGGGGGCATGGGGGTCATTTTGATCAGTTCGGCCAGGCCGCCGATGCGGCGCAGGGGGGCCTGCAAATCGTGGGCTACCACGCCGATGATGCCGTTTTTTTCCCGGATCAGTTCGTTGAGTTGTTGGTTGTGGGTTACCAGCGTGTCGTTCATCAGCTCAATTTCCTCGTTGCGGTTTTGCAACTCGGCGGTGCGCTCCCGCACGCGCTGTTCCAGTTCTTGGATCAGTTCTTGGTTGCGCCGCTTGAGCTTGAAGGCCTCGAGCCCCCGGTTGACCACCAGTTGAAGCTCGGTTTCGTCCCACGGCTTGTCTAAGTAATGGAAAATGCCGCACTCGTTAATGGCGGCGATCACCACTTCCTTGTCGCCGTAGGCGGTGAGGAGGATTTTTATTACGTCAGGATAGCGTTCGGTTACTTTTTTGAGGAAAGCAATGCCGTTCATTTGGGGCATGTTCTGGTCGCTGATGACCAGTTGGATGGGGTGCTGGGCCAATATTTCCAGCCCCTCGGCGCCCGATTTGGCAATATGGACTTGGTAGTCCCACTTGTAAGTGGCCCGGAAGGCGTTTAGGTTGCCCTGCTCGTCGTCAACGTACAATATATTGCTACGTTCGGGTTGCATGAAAAAGTAGGTTATCTTAATTAAACTTGCTTAGGTAAAGTTATCACAAATTCCGCGCCTTTTCCAACTTCGGAGCTCACATTTATTTGCCCGCCCAGTTCCTGGATGATGTTGAAAGACAAGGCCAGGCCCAAACCCGTGCCCTTGCCCACTTCCTTAGTCGTAAAAAACGGCTCGAATACTTTGGCTTTCACTTCGTCGGTCATGCCGGGGCCGTTGTCTTTGATGGAGATAAAAATTTCATTCTCCAACTCTTTGGTGGTAATGGTAAGGATGCCCTGGCCGTTGAGCGCGTAGAGGGCGTTATCGATGATGTTGGTGAACACGCCGTGGAGCTTGAAATGGTTCGACACCACCGGGGGCAGGGTGGGGTCTAGCTGGCGCACTACTTCTACCGCTCCCTGGTCGATTTTATACTTGAGGATGCGCAGCACCACATCCAACCGGCGGTTGACGTTGTCCCGGGTAAGCCCGGTTTGGTTGTGGTGGGAGGAGTCCAGCATGGAGCGGACTGTTTCGCCTATCCGCCCCGAGCCTTGGTTAATATCCTGAATAAGCACTCGGGTTTCGCTTACAAGGGCTTGATAAAGATACTGGTTTTTGAGTGATTGCACCTCCTCGATCACCCGCACCACGTTGTCGCGCAGGTGGCCGTTGTAGCGCACCACGTCCAGTTCGTCGTACTTGGCGATGATGGCCAGCAAAACGTCCAGGTTTTTCTCGAGCGAGCTACTGCCGCTCTTGATGTAATTGACGGGGTTGTTGATCTCGTGGGCAATGCCTGCCGAAAGGCGGCCCAGGCTGGCCATTTTCTCGGCCGCGATGAGTTGGTTTTGGGTGGTGAGCAGGGCTTGGTTTTTATTGCCTAGTTCGCGGTAAGCCAGCGAGTTTTCCAACGCCACCGAGGTATAGGCGGCCAGGTTGCGGAGTATTTCCAGGTTGTTGGGTGTGTAGGCATCTTTTTGGAAGCTCTGCACCGTCATTACGCCCAGGGGTTGGGGGCTGTGGGCCACCAGTAGCGGCAAATACACGATCGATTGCGAAAACTGGTTGCCCACCTGGGGCGGGGGCAGCTGTTCGAAATATTGTTTGTATTCGTTTTCGTAATCGAGGATTACGATTTCTTCTTTGTTGAGGAAACACCGCACCGACAGCAGGTCTTTCCGGTCCAAACTCAAGGCGGGCAGAGGTTGGTTGTCGGTATTTTGGCCGTAGAAGTCGAGCACGCGCAGCTCGGGGTTGTACACGCCGATGGCCATCGAGTCGGCACTCATAAATTGCTTGATACTGGCGTGGGCCTCGGGCAAAATGTCTTGCAAAGCCAACGAACTGGTGATTTTACGCCCCACCTGGGTCAGCAGCCGCAGTTCGGAGGTAACTTGCTCTACCAGCATTTTTTCGCTGGCCAGTTGTTGGTTGGAGATTTGCAACTCCTCCGTGCGCTCATGTACTTGCTGGGCCAGGGCCAATTTTTGGGCCTCGAACCTTCGCTGCCTCGACCGCACCCAAAACCGGATCCCAAAAAGTAAGCTGCTTACAAAAGATACCACCAGCAGCCCGAAAAACCACAGGCTACGCCAAAATGGGGTCTCTACTTCAATAGCCAGTTGAGTAACCTGCCCGCTGGGCGTTCCCTGCGCGCTTAGCCCCCTTACTTCCAGTTCGTAGCGGCCGGGGGCCAGGTTAGAGAAGGCCGCGATGGGGGCACCCACCTCGGTTTGGGTCCATTGGTCGG
This sequence comes from Bernardetiaceae bacterium, assembly GCA_025454895.1. GTDB lineage: Bacteria > Bacteroidota > Bacteroidia > Cytophagales > Thermoflexibacteraceae > JALONO01. The sequence goes on along the minus strand of JALONO010000024.1, from coordinate 9,676 downwards.
TGAGGCCGCGCAGGCGGTACGCGAACTGCTGGTTGTGCACTTGGTTATAATCGGGCAAAAAGAACTCGAAGTTGATGATGGTGCTATCATGCGGCAAAAACAGCCCCGAGGCGTACGCGATGTTCTGCTTGAGCACTCGGCTACCTGGATTGAGCTGAAAAGGGCGGTTGTTGTACGTAAAATTGCTGATCACTGGGGCTGGCAACGCCTGAGCCAGCGGGGGGGTTAACTGGCTGGGATAGAAACTATTGAGGCCTCGCACCCCGCCAAAAAACAATTGTCCGTCGCGGGTGCGGCAATAGGCATTGGTGTTAAACTCGCGGCTTTGCAGGCCGTCGGTTTCCCCATAAGTGAGCAAGGTTTTGCCGCTGGCGGGGTCAAATTTGGCCAGTCCGTAATTAGTAGCCAGCCAAAGGAAGCCTTGGGCATCGGCTTGTAAGCTGTAAATAACGTTACTGGGCAAGCCGTGGTGGGTGGTGTAGGTGGTGGCCCGCCCTGTGGCCAGGTGCAGGCGGCTCAGCCCGCCCCCGGCAGTGCCGACCCATACCACGCTGTCGCTTTGCAGGTAGAGGCCGCGCAGGGTGTTCTCGGGCAGTCCGTTGGGCGGGCTTTTCTCAAAATGGCGTTTGATCGTCCCCTTGGCCGGGTCAAACAGCACCAGCCCGCTGTTGGTAAGGGCAATGACCAACAAGCCGCCGGGGCCGTCGGCGATCTGAGCCGGGGCCAGCACACGGCGGTTCAGTTCGTTCTCGAAATCGAGGGTATAACGCCCCGGAGCTTGCCAGCTCAGCTTCACCAGCCCGGACAGCGTCCCGATCCACAAATTCCCGAGCGAGTCCTGGTGGATGGCCCGCACCGAGTTGGCAGCGGCCAAATTAAGGCGGCCCTGGGCCAGGTCGATGCGCTCAAAGGAACCCGGCTGGCCGGGCTGGGCGGGCGGCACAAACCGGTTAAGGCCATGCGACTGCGTGCCCACCCAAACGTGGCCCTGGCGGTCTTGGTAAACTTCGTACACTTCGTCGGAGCTGAGGCTGCGGGCATCCATGGGCCAGTGGCGGTAGTGCTGGAACCGGCCCGCTTCCCGCTGGGCCGGGTTGGCCAGGTTAAGCCCGCCCTTGGTGGTGCCCACCCACAGGTTGCGGTCGCGGTCTTCGTACACACAGCGGATCACGTCGTAACTCAGGCCGTCGGCCCCGGCATAGTACCGGGCAAATTGCAGGGTGCGGGGGTGGCAATGGTTCACCCCGCCGTTGATGGTGCCCACCCAAATGCCGCCGGTCCGGTCTTCGGCTAGGGTAAAGGTTTCGTCGTTGCCGAGGCTGTTGCGGTCGGCGGGGCTGTAAGCAAACCGGTGGAACCTCACCTGGCCCTGGGGGGTGGTGTAAAGCAGGTGCAGGCCCGCGTTGGTACACACCCAGGTGCGCCCATCGCGCGCTTGGTGCACAAACTCCACCCGGTTGGAGGCCAACGAAGTCGGGTCGGTGGGGTCGTGCCGGAACACCGTGGCCCGCCCCGTAGCCGGGTTGAACAAGTTAAGCCCGCCCGTGTAAGTGGCCACCCAAAGCTGGCCGTCGGGCCGGAGGGCGAGCGAGGTAACCAGCGGGTTAGACAGCCCATTTGGCTGGATCGGGAAAGGGGTGAAGATTTGATCGGTAGGCGAATAGCGGGCGATCCCGCCCCCGCCCATGCCCACCCAAAGTTGGCCGTTGGCCAGGGGCAAGAGGGCAAAAACGGTGTCGTTGGGCAAAGTGCCCGGTTGGCGGGGCTGGTAACGAAAATGGTGGGCTTGCCGCCGGGCGGAGTCGATTTTGATCATCCCTTGCCCAAAAGTGCCCACCCAAAGGTTGTGGGCGCGGTCTTCGGCCAGGCTCACAATGGGCAGCGAGGTACCGGGCGGTTGGCCCTTGGGCCTGATTTGGGCGGTAAAGTGCTCCACTTGCTCGGTGCGGGGGTCCAGGCGGTCCAGGCCCTCCTGCGTGCCGATCCAAAGGTAACCGGCGTGGTCCTGGAACAGGGTGCGGATACGCCCATGCGACAGCCCGCCCGGCTCCGGCCCGGCCCGATAGACTTTGATCACCCGCCGCCCGTTGAACTTATTGAGGCCATCGCTCGTGCCGAACCACATGAAGCCCTTGTCGTCTTGCAAAATGGTGCGCACGGTTAGTTGAGTAAGCCCTTGGTCGTCGTTTATTTTCCTAAACATCAGGTTGGGCCGCAGGGGCACCGGTACGGCTTTGGCCGGGGCTTGGGCGTGGCCAGCCAGCCAATGGCCCATCATGGCAAGGCACCATAACCCAAACGAGTAGCGTAGTTTCATACCAAGGGCGTTATACAGAAATGGGGGCGCAACCGGGGCTAAATCATCAAAATTGGCCCTCAAACACTTTTTGGGCCGGGCCTTTGAGCCAAACTTGCGCAAAAACGTTGCCTGTTTGTACAAAGGCTACTTCTAGCTGCCCGCCCTTGGTGTGCAACACCACTTGGTGGGGCTGTTCGGCGGGCCAGCCTTGGGCCAGGGCGTGGGCAATGGCACTGGCCGTAACCCCGGTGCCGCACGAGAAGGTTTCGTCTTCCACCCCGCGCTCGTAAGTGCGCACGTACAGCGAGCCGTCGGGCCGGGGCTGCACAAAGTTGACGTTGGTGCCCTGCGGGTAGGCCGGGCTGTAGCGGATGGCCCGCCCCTCGGCCATCACGTCCACCTGGTCGGCATCGGGCACAAAGCGCACGTAATGCGGCGAGCCGGTGTTAATGAAGTAGAAGTCCGGGTGCGCCTCCAAGTGGCTCACGTTCTTCATTTTAAGCTCCACCCAGCCCGGGTGCCACACGGCCTCGTGCAACCCATCGGGGGCCATAAACACCGAGCTGGGCCGGTGCATCATGCCTAGCTCCTGGGCAAAAGCCACCATGCAGCGGCCGCCGTTGCCGCACATCGAGCCGGGCCGCCCGTCGGCATTGAAGTAGATCATCTGGAAGTCGACCGTTTCGTGGTAGCGGAGCAACATGAGGCCATCGGCCCCAATGCCGAACCGGCGGTGGCACAGGTGGGCGATCAGCCCGTGGTTGTGGACATCGAAATCCTCCCGGCGGTCGTCGATCAAAATAAAATCGTTGCCAGTGCCTTGGTATTTGTAAAAATGGTTGGTCATTGGTTAGCAGATACTTGTGCGAATATCGTGTTCAACGGTAAATCAGTTTTTGGTGAAGCAGCCTCGTTGCCTAGCGATCGGCATTTGGCCGAAGTGGCCCGCCCCCCGTTTTGGCTATCCGCTTGGGCGGGCGAGCATTTGGCAACCTACCGTGGGCCTTGGGTTAATTTATGTCCGCTTTAACTTATTGATTTACAAGAAATAGTGCACAAATATAGGGGCCGTGCCGGGTCAAAACAATGATGGGGCGCATCGTTTAAGCTGGATTACCGAAGCTGAAAAAACGACCACCCAGCCCGAGTGGATCAAACGGGTTGGCCGGGCCGATAAAAGCAATCGGCAAGTCATTTTCGGGAGGGTAAAATAACGGGACGGACGGGCGTTTTGATTTGAGCGGGCGGCCATTGCCCTGCTTTGGCGTAACTTTACCGAACCGCCGCCGCTGAGCAGGCTTTTAATACCAAAGTCAAACAGAGATTACGCATTCCCCATCCTGTAAATAATTGATAACCAGGTAGAATAATCACGTAATCATTCAGTCATTTAAGTATAACAAGTTAAGTTTTGGGACGCATCATCGCCATCGATTATGGAACCAAGCGCACCGGGCTGGCCGTTACCGACCCGTTGCAGATCATTGCCACGGCCCTTACCACCATCCACAGCAAGGATTTGGTCGATTTTTTAAAGAAATACCAGGCCCAGGAAGGTTTTGAGGCCCTGGTGATTGGGATGCCCAAACGGCTTGACAACACGCCCACCAGCAACACGCCCAACGTGGTGGGCATGGCCCGCCGCCTGCGCAAAGAGTTTCCCGAGGTGCCGGTGCATGAGGTGGACGAGCGGTTCACCACCAGCATCGCGCTGGACACGCTCATTGCGGCGGGCACCACCAAAAAATTCCGCCGCGAAAAGGAGGGCAACCTCGACAAAGTGAGCGCGGTGCTCATCCTGCAATCGTTTTTGGAGCAGCGGCAACGGTAGCCCGGCAGCAAAAAGACCTACCCACGGGGCAGATATCCCAAAGTGTTAGACCAAGCCATAGGCCCAAAACTACCCGCCGCTGGTTTTGGTGGTGTCAGGTTCGGTTTTCTTGAGCGTATCGGCGGGGGTAGGCGCGGGGGCCGGGGCCGGGCGCCGCCTAAAGCGGTCGAGGAACTGGTTGGCGGCATCCTTGAGGCGCTCTTGCGGCCGGGGCGCGGGTTTGGGTGCCCCGGTGCTGTCGGTGGTGGCCTGCTGGGTGCTGTCGGGTTTGGGTTTTAGTTTGCTGCTCACCAGGTCGTCGAGCAGGGTTTTGGCGGTTTCTTTGGCAATTTCCTTGGCGGCCTGCTTTTCTACCTCCACTTTGGCGGCAATTTCCTTGCGGATCTCGGCCTCGGTGCCGCCCTTGATCAGCTTGACGGCCGGGCGGGCAAACGTGCCGCCAATGGCCAGGTGAACTTCCACGTTTTGGTTGGCCGCCTGCTTGCCGCCCACGTATTGGTCCAACTGCTGGCTCAACTGGGCGGCCAGTTGGTTTTTGGGCAGGTTGAGGCGCAGCACGTAGTCCAAACTGCCATCAATGCCCACGCTCCCGGCCAGATTGGCCGCATAATCGCTGATTTTGAGGTCGGTAGGGGGAATAAACAGCTTGCCATTCACTAAATCGGCCTTGAAATTGAAGTTGCGGAGTTTTAAATTAGAAAAGTTTTTGAGGTTGGCCACGCCCGTGAGGTTGCTCACTTGGTCTAAAATGGCCAGCTTTTGCAGGCCGGTTTCCAGCACGTTTACCAGCCCGCCGCCGCTGAGGGTGGTAAAGTTGGGCATTAGGTCGGGCTGGAGGTCGCCGGCCAGGGTGAGGCTGCCGGAAAACAGGCCGCTGGCCCACTGGGCTATGGGGGCAAAGGCCCGCACCGGGCTAAACGCTTTGTACGCCCCGGGGATGGACACATCCTTGATATTCAACCCAAAACTGAACGTGGGTTTGGCCAAGTTGCGCGGGTCGTAACTTCCCTTGGTTACAAACTGGCCACCTAAATAATTAAAAGCGAAGTTATTCAACTGCACCACGCCCCCGCGCACCAGCATTTGGCCCTGGGCCTGGTCTAGTTGCCAGGTGCTGTATTGCAACTGGCCAAAGTTGGCATCGAAGGCAAAATCGAGGTTGGCGGGCACCTGCACCACGGCCAGGGCGGTATCGGTCTTGGCAGCCTGGTCATCGTCGGCCATCCACTCATTAAGATTAAACCGGCGCGAGTCGAGTTGGAGCTTGCCCTTGAGCACGGCCTCCTTCTGCAATAAGTAAGCGAGGTAGTTGGTCAAATCGCCGCTGAGGGCCACGTCGCTGTTGCCGAAAAAGCCCTTAAACTGGCTAAGGGTGATTTTTTGGGGCGAAAAACTGGCCTGGGCCTCGGTAATTTTGATGGGTTGGGCCAAACTGGCGGACGTAAACGTGAATTGGCGCACCGAGGCGGTGCCGCTGGTGGGCAGTTTGTCGTAGCGTTGGGCCTGGGCGTCGCTCAGGCGGCCCTGGCTGTGTACGTCGGCTTGCAGCAGGCCACTGAGGGTCATGCCATCCAGGGGGTAAATTTTGGTGAGCTTGGCCAGGTCCACCTCGCCCTGGATGTCGACTTTGAAGGCCAGGTCGTCCAGGTCGCGGAAGGAGCCGCTGGCCCGGAACGGCTTGCCCTCCAGGGTCAACGACGACCGCTCGATCACCACCTCGGTATCGGCCAGGCGGCCAGTGGGGTTTTTGGCGGTGGCGGCCAGTTCCAGGTTCTCGATGGGGAAGGGGTGGGCCGTCGATTTCACGTAGCCATTTTGCAGGCTCATGGCCGCATCAATTTTCGGGATGATTTTTTGGGCCGAGTCGTAAGTGCCGTTGGCCTGAAACTGCAGGTCGTACAAACCTTTGAGGGTGAGGTCTTTGATAGGAAAAACCTTGGTCAGTTCGGCCAGGTTGAGCTTTGCTTTTACGTCGGCATCAAGCTGGTAGCGGGTGAGGCCCTTTACCCGCACCCGGCCTGTTACTGGGTTACCGCCCAGGTCCAGCGCAAATTTTTTGCAATCGACCACGGTTTGTTCCAGCACACCGTTGGGGTTATCTACTTGCAGGTCCAGGTTCACGTTGCGCACGGGCGTGGGCACGGCCGGGTATTGCAGCCAGCCGTTGCGCACTTGCAAGGCTAGGTTAAAGCCGGGCAGTTGCTGCCGGGCCTCGTCGTAGCGGCCGCGCACCCAGCCGTTAAACTGTACGTCGCCCTCGGCCTTTAAATCTTGGTAACTGGCCGTGTAAGCCCCCGGCACCAACGACAGCAGGTTTTTGAACGTGGTTTGCGGGGCGGTGTATTGCAGGTCCAGGTCGTAGCCGCCCGTGGCGGGCAGGGCCAGCCAGCCGGCCAGGTTCAACTGAAAATCGTTGAGGCGGGTGTAGTTTTCCTTGATGGTGAATTTGTAGTTATTTAGGTCGATGTCGAGCACCATGTCGGTTTCCAACTGCTTCTTATTCAAATAATTGGTGCCGCCTTGCTCCACGGTTAAACTATCGGCATGGGCAAACAACTTCAGGTCAAACTGGTCGGCGGCGAAGTTGCCGCTGCCCCGGTGCTGCAAGCCTTGCATGAGCACGCGGGTGCCGGTACTGCGGTCTAGGTAACTCAGGTAGCCGTCGGTGATGGCCCACTCGTCCACTTGGGCACTAAACCCGGCCGTGTCAGTTTCGGACGAAGGGGCGGCCTCGTCGGGCAGCATAATGTGGTAATTGGCCTCGCCGTTGGTGAGCACGCGCACCTGTACGCGCGGGCGGGTGAGCCACACGCCTTTTACTTGGTATTGGCCGCTCAACACGCTCCAAAAATCGATGCCCACCTCCAGTTTTTCGGCGGTGAGCAACGTATCGCCCGCAAAGGGTGCCCGGTTGGCCAGCCCAAAGTTTTGCAACGACACCGACAAGAGCGGGAAGTGGGCCACCAAACTGGCATCGAAATCGCCCACAAAGGCCGTGGCGTTGATCCGCTGGTTTATCTGGGCCATTAGCTTAGCCTTGATTTCGTCGGCAAAAAGCCGGGGCAGTAAAAACAACAGCAGCACCAGGTTGCCCAGCACCAGGGCGATCACGATCCACTTTTTCATGGCAGTAAGGGGATTAGCGGCCGCCCACCGGCCGGGTAGGCGGCCCAGGTTGTTTGTTAAGGATAACGCAAAAAGAGCGGCAAGCGCGCCCAGCCAACGGTTAGAAAATGTTAACCCGGCGGTTTTTGGCCCACCGCCGGGCGGCTTACCACGTCCGTTTTTTCATGAATTCGTCCAGCTCTTGCCGGGTCATGGGCAGCAGCTTGGGGTTTTCGTCCAGCCATTTCAAAAAATCGGTCTTGATCTCATCGGTCCAGGCCGTGTCGATTTGGCCGGGGGTAAACTTGCCTTCGCGCAGGCGCTGGTGGCCAAACTTGTCGCGCAGGGCAATGAACTCGGCCTCTTGCACCACCTTTTCCACCAAATGGGCCGGGATGAACACAATGCCGCCCTTTTTGGCCAGCACCGCATCGCCGGGCAGCACGGTGGCCCGCCCCACCCGGATGGGCACATTTAGCCCGGCCAGCATCATTTCTTGGATGTACGACGGGTCGTAGCCCTTGATCCAGCCGTTGAAGCCCTCGATCCGCTCCAGCCCCTCGATGTCGCGCACGGAGCCGTAAAACACTACCCCATTGCGCGACTTGGCGTAGATCGCGTTGCCCAGGTTGTCGCCGATGAGCGTGCCGTCCACCACCTTGCCGTAGCTGTCGGCCACGTAAATGTCGCCGGGGGTGAGCATGTCGATGGGCCAGGAGTTGGGCGCCCCGATGCGGCCATCGGTTTTGCCCTTGGCCTTGATCTGCTTGTCCATTTCGGGGCGCAGGGGCATGTACTGGGCCGTTAACGCCCGGCCCGTCATGGGCTTGTCGGGGTACATTACCTGCCAGTCGCCCTCAAACTGGTTGTGGTAGCCCTCGTTGCGCAAAATGGCCCAGGCCTCTTCCAGCGACACGTTTTTGAGCCGTTCCAGCCACTTGTCGGCAATTTTAGGCCGCCCGTCCGGGAAGCGCTCGCCTTTCCACTCCGGGGTGAGCCAAAGCATTTGTTCGCGGCTAATCGTTTGGGCGTGAGCTAATTGGTCAAAAATGACCAGGCAACTGGCCAATCCCCAAGCCAGCCAAAGTGTTTTCATTTTTTTCATGGTGAACTCCTTTTTTTCGTCTGTAAATAGACAAAACATTCCCAACTAGACCAAACGCTGGGGCGGTTTCTTTTTCCCTCGGCTGCTTTTTGCGCGCCTTGGGGTTAGCGTAGGCGCGGGGAGGTGCCGGGCGGCCAATGAAATGGGCGTTTTTTATCAGAAAAGAAAATCGACAAGGGAAATTTAGGATTACCCGCGCCCGCGCTTGCCAAGCTCGATGACCTCTAGGTTTTGCAGTCGGGTGCTCAGGGGGGCGTTGGCCGGGGCGGCCTCCACAATCTCGAACCGCAGCAGGGTGCGCACCGCGTGGAAACCTTCCTGGCCGGCCGCGCCCGGGTTGAGGTGCAGCAGTTGGCGGGTCGGGTCGGGCACCACCTTTAATATGTGCGAGTGGCCACATACGAATAAATGGGGCCGCAGTTCGGCCAGGCGGCGGCGCAAGGCTGGGGTGTAGTTGGGCGGATAGCCGCCAATGTGGGTAATCCACACCCGCAGGCCGTGTCGCTCAAAAATCTGGTGCTCGGGGTAGGCCCGGCGCACCTCGTGGCCGTCAATGTTGCCGTACACGGCCAGCAAAGGCTTGGCCTGGGCCAGGGTTTCGGCCACGGCCAAGCTGCCAATGTCGCCTGCGTGCCAAATCTCGTCGCAGAGGGCAAAATAATCCAGCACCCGGGGGTCCAGGTAATGGTGGGTGTCAGAGAGGAGGCCGATGCGCATAACGAAAAAGCGGGCCAGGTTACGGGGCTGCCCTGCCCCAAGCCGAGGGCCTACCTTGCAAATAAAAGGCGGGCGGGCTTTCTTTGCAACCCATTAGAAAACGCTGTTTCACTTTTAAAATCAACAACCTAACCTTTAGCTGATGCAAAATCTACTATACGCAATGCCGGTTTTCGGCTTGTTTGGCTTACTCTACGTCGTGCTCCGCTCGGCGTGGGTGAGCAAGCAAGAGGTCGGCTCGGAGAAAATGGAAGCAATTGCCGCGCGCATTGCCGAAGGCGCGATGGCTTTTTTGAAGGCCGAGTACAAAGTGCTGATCGTTTTTGTGATCATCGTCGCCATTTTGCTGGGCGTAACGGCCGACTCCACCACCTCGCACCCGTTGGTGGCGGTTTCGTTTATTTTGGGCGCGTTTAGCTCGGCTCTGGCGGGCTTTATCGGGATGCGGGTGGCCACCAAGGCCAACGTGCGCACCACCAGTGCCGCCCGCCACAGTTTGGGCAAGGCCCTGGAAGTGGCTTTTGCCGGTGGCTCGGTAATGGGCATGGGCGTGGTGGGCTTAGGTGTACTGGGCCTTAGCTTGTTGTTCATCGTGTATGGCAATATGTTTGGGCTGGAA
>JALONO010000216.1 GCA_025454895.1 Bernardetiaceae bacterium | reverse complement strand
AGGTTACAGATTAGGTTCATAACAATTTTCTTACCTAAATTATACCTAAGCGGCTGTATTCCAAATATTTGGGCAGAAATATTTAAGTAAAGCAAGAAGTTTTTTTCTTTAAAGTGCTGAAAGAGAAACGATTAAAAAACATAGCCAGGGGCGTTGTTAAAAAACCGGGCGCGCCCCCCTTGCTGGTGAGCGCGCCCGGTTTGGCCTTCAGCCTGGGTCGGCTAGATGGTCATCACCCAACCGTGGCGGTCGGCGGTGCGGCCGCGTTTAATGTCTTCCAACTCATTATAAACGCGGTTGGCGAACCGGCGGTTTTCCACGCCTGGTAGTTCGTAGTCCACCCCTTGGTAGGCAATGGTGCGGATGTGGGCGATGGTAGCCGCCGTGCCACAACCAAAGGCTTCTTCCAGGCTGCCGTTTTGGATGGCCTCGATGATCTCGTTTACGCTCACCTTCCGCTCTTCCACGGGTATGCCCCACTCGCGGGCCAGGGCCAGCACGCTGCGGCGGGTAATGCCGGGCAGCACCGAGTCGGTCTCGGCGGGGGTAACCAGCTTACCGTTGATCACGAACATGATGTTCATCGAGCCGGCCTCCTCAATGTATTGGTGCTGCTTGCCGTCGGTCCAGATTACCTGGTGGTAGCCTTGGCTGCCCGCCAGTTTAGTGGGGTACATGGCGGCGGCGTAGTTGCCCGCGCATTTGGCCGCCCCGGTGCCACCTTCCACGGCCCGGGTATAGTGGGTTTCTATTTTCACTTTTACCGGCTCGGCGTAGTACACCCCGGCGGGCGAGGTGATGATCAGGAATTTGAAGGTCTCCGAGGGGCGCAGGCCAATGAACGCATCGGTAGCGAACAGCACCGGCCGCAGGTACAGCGAACAACCCTCGCGGGTGGGTACCCAGCCGCGGTCTAGGTTCATCAACTCGCGCAGGCCGTCCAGGAAAATCTCTTCCGGCACTTCGGGCATGCACATGCGCAGGGCCGAGCGGTTCATTCGTTTCCAGTTTTCTTCGGGGCGGAACACCAGCACTTCGCCTTTGTCGTTTTTATAGGCTTTTAGCCCCTCGAATATGCCCTGGCCGTAGTGGATTACCGATAAAGCGGGGCTGAGGCTGAGGTTGCCATAAGGCATGATTTGAGCGTTGGTCCAGCGGCCGTCCACAAAATCGGCACTCACCATGTGGTCGGCAAAGGTGCGGCCGAAGACGGGGTTTTGTAGGTCAACCTCGGCCAGGCGCGATTTGGCCACCGGGTGGATGGGCAAAGTGGCGGAGGCAAATTCGGTGGTCATCATAATAATAAGGTAAGAACAATTAAGGCGGACGACTTTGGCCCACTAAAAAATAACGGCCAAACCAGGGCCGATGTTTCGCAAAGGTAGTGAGTGGGGCGGAATGGTGGGTGGGCCTGCCACGAAAAAATGCGCTTTAGCTAGGGCTGCCAAAATGCCGGTGGACGATGGCCAACATTTCTTGGTGGATGAGGCCGTTGCTGGCCACCAGTTCTTGCCCAAACACAAAGTTGGCTTGGCCGCTAAAGTCGGTTACCAGGCCTCCGGCTTCTTGTACCAGCAGCACGCCGGCGGCCACGTCCCAAGGGTTGAGGCCCCGCTCGTAAAAGGCCTCGAACCGGCCTGCCGCTACGTAGGCCAGGTCCACCGCCGCCGAGCCGATGCGCCGGAAGCCGTGGCTCTCACGAAGGAGGTCTTTGAGCAGGTCGATGTAACGCTCAAACTGGTCGTTTTGGTAGGGGAAACCCGTGGCCACCAAGCTCTGGGCCAGGGTGGGCACCACCGAGATGCGCAAGGGCTTGCCGTTTAGCCAGGCCCCTTGGCCGCGCACGGCATGGAAACATTCCTGGGCGTTTACCTCGTACACCACGCCCAGCAAGGCGGTGTTGCCGTCCATGAGGCCAATGCTCACCGAGTAGTAAGGCATGCCGTGGATAAAGTTGGTAGTGCCGTCCAGCGGGTCCACCACCCAGTTGAGGCCGCCGGGCTGGGGCTGGCCCGTGCCCTCTTCGGCAATAAAACCAGCGGCGGGCAGTAATTGGCGCAGCCGGGCCACAATTTGCTGCTCGGCCTGTTTGTCCACATAAGAAACGAGGTTGTTCTTCCCCTTTTCCTCAATATGGCGGCGGTCGAACTGGGCGGCCTCTTGCCGGATGAAACCGCCCACTTGGGTGGCCAGATCAATAACGGCGGGGGCCAAGGCGGCTAATTCCATAAGGTGGAGGCTTGAGAACAGGTAGTAAAAGGTAGGACCGCCCAAAATTAACCACAAACCGCCAGCCGGGAAAAAGAAAGCCCTGGCTTAACAATAAGCCAGGGCTAATATGGATGTAGGCCAGCTACAATTACTTAGGAGCAACAGCACTATCAATTTTAGCAGCGGCGCTATCAACGATGGCCGAAGCAGCACTGTCAACCGGAGCAGGAGTAGGCTCAACGGGGGCCACAGTGGCAGCCGAATCCACAGGAGCTTCTTGAGAAGTACCAGCACCGCCGCAAGCTACGGTGAACATGCCAAACACACAGGCTACTACGAACAATTGCAAAGCTTTCATTGTCTTGTTTAAGATTTTGTGAGATAAAGTTTTTGTTGAAATCCACGGTTAATACGTGCCAAACTCGAAAAGTAACCCACCTCAAAAAAATTTTTTTTATTTTCAGGCAAAAACGCGGCTGGCGTGGCCTGGGAACGAGTCAAGGGTTTGGGGCATTTTTTTTTTGTTTTTTTTTCTTTTTGTTTTGTCATCCCATCGTCCAGATGCCCGGTTTGCGTGGGCAAATTGCTACGCCCCGTAAATAACCCCGTTTTGTGCTAAAACACGAAACAATTTAACGTAACTATTTGAAAAACAATTGTTTATTGCATCTGCAAAACAGATGTGTATCTACTTTTTGTTGCCAAATGACTGAAAAAAGCCTAACCCCTTGTGTTACAATCTTTTGGTAATTATCCTAGTCGCCTAGGTACTCAGTAAAGGCTTATGAAATTAGTGTCTGCCACTAAACTGCCGCCGGTTGTTGACCCGCAGGTAGTTTGGGTCAACTGTCTGCGCGTGATCCGGCCCGCCGTTGGCGAGCAAAGTTTTAAAACTTGGTTCGAGCCCATCCGGCCCATCGATCTAAAAGAAAACACGCTGACCATCCAGGTGCCCAGCCAATTCTTTTATGAATGGCTGGAAGAGCACTACGTCAACATTATTAAAAGAGCCATCGTAACCGAGTTGGGCAACTCGGCCAAGTTGGAGTACTCGATCATCATCGACCAGGGTAATGGCCAGCAGCAGCCGTTTACCATCAACATCCCTCAGCACAAGTCCGTAACCCCCTCGGTAGCCCCGGGCAAGGTGGCGCCAGTGCTCAACCCGTTTGATCGTAAACCCATTAGCCCGGTCGATCTGTTAGAGTCGAACCTCGCCGCGCATTATTCCTTTAATAATTTGGTGGAGGGCGAGTGTAACCATTTCGCCTACCAAGCCGGGTTGTCGGCTGCCAAGTTGCCCGGGGCCACGGCGTTCAACCCATTTTTGGTGTACGGCGGGGTGGGGCTGGGCAAAACCCACCTGGCGCAGGCCATCGGTAATGAGATCAAAAAGCTCCACCCGCGCAAGTTCGTGCTCTACGTGCCCTGTGATCTGTTTGTTACCCAGTTTGTGGATGCCCTGCGCAACAACCAGGTGCAGGAGTTTACCAACTATTACATGCAGGTAGATGCCCTCATTGTCGATGATGTCCAGTTTTTGGGCGGGAAGGAAAAAACCCAAGAGCATTTCTTCCATATTTTCAACCATTTGCACCAAGCAGGTAAGCAGATTATCATGACCACCGACTGTGCCCCTCGCGACTTGAAGGGGATGCAGGAACGGCTGCTCTCCCGGTTTAAATGGGGGGTCGTTACCGACGTGCAAATGCCCGACTACCGGACCCGGATGGAGATCATCCATTTTAAACTACGCTCCCAGGGCCTGGATATCCCGGAAAACGTGGTCGATTTCCTGGCCCAGAACATCACCACCAGCATCCGCGATTTGCAGGGGGTATTGATCACGTTGGCCGCCCAGGCTTCGCTCACTCACTCCACCATTGATTTGCCGATGGCCCGCGCTGCCCTGGCCCGCATCATCTCTGCCACCCAGGAAAGTGAGGTGGCGATTAGTCTCGACGCAGTCATTAAGGTGGTAGCGGGCCATTTCAACCTCCGGCCCGAACAGGTATGCCAAAATACCCGTAAACAAGAAGTGGTACAAGCCCGGCAAATCGCCATGTTTATCTGCCACCGTTATACCAAGCATTCCCTCAAGCTCATTGCCGAGGCGTTTGGTGGCAAGGATCACAGCACGGTGTCGCACGCATCAAAGGCGGTAACCCAAAAAATGGAGGCCGACCAGGTGTACAAAAGTTTGGTAGATGCCGTAAAGGCCAAACTGAACATTCGCCACAAATAATAAACGGGCAAACTGTAAGATTAGGTAAAAGCCCAATGGCGATAGGTGAAAGCAGGCGAAAGCCTGCTTTTTTATGGGATTGCGGAGCGTAAATGGTTGTTTTTGACCGAGAACGGAGGAAGGTATGTTGGTATTAGGCCAGCTCTTTATCCAAGAGGTTGAAATTGAGCAACGGATACTCTAAGGCTTTGTGGTAAGCGGGCGTTTGGCGTGCCTGGCTTAAGCCTGCCAAGTGCCGTTCGCCGTGGCAGTCGGACCCCAAAAAATCGATCACCTTGTCTTTGATCAACTTCTCGGCCAGGGTTTTAGCTGGCTTTGAGTAGTAGCCCGTGAGGCTGTTGAGGTTTACTTGCAGGTGTACGCCTCGCTCGTGTAATTCGTACAATTTTTTCGGGTTTTCGTAGAGGTAAACGTAACGTTCCGGGTGGGCCAGCACCGGCCGGTAACCCTGGCTCTGGAGTTGGAAAACCACTTGGTCGATAAAGGGCGAAGCGTTGAGGAACGAGGTCTCGAACAGCAGGAAGCGGTCGCCGAAGGTAAGCAATTTCTCTTGCCGGGCCAGCCGGGCCATGAACGATTCGTCCAAATAATATTCGGCGGCTGCGGCTAGCTCAACGTCCAGGCCCTGGCTGGCCACGGCAGCGCGGAGTTCGGCCAGTTTGCCCAAAATGACCTCGGGCGTGTTTTGGTAAAAATCGCCCATTACGTGGGGCGTCATCACCAGTTTTTGGTAGCCTTCGGCGATCATTTGGCGCACCAAGCCCAGCGACTGCTCCAGGGTTTGGGCCCCGTCGTCGATGCCAGGGAGCAAGTGCGAGTGCATGTCCACGGGCAGCCGGGGCGTGGCCGAGGTGGCAGGATTTTTCGAGCGGCTAAAAAAAGAAAACATTATTTTCTACCAAATAGAGTTTTAAATTTATTCAGGAGGCCGTTTGGTTCCTCGGCCTCGTCGTAATACCCGTAATTTTGTTGACCATCACCGTAGCCATAGCCGTAACCGTACCCATAGCCGTAGCCATAACCGTACCCATAATTATAGCCGTAGGAGCCGCGCATGCCCACCCCGTTCAAAATAATGCTTAACTTATTGAAACTGTTGGCGTTAATGAGCCGGTTTACGTTGGCCAGAAACGCCCGTTTCGAGTAATCGGACCGGAGCACGTAAATGGGCAGGTCGGCGTTTTTCATCACCAGCACGCCGTCAGTAACGATGCCCACCGGCGGGGTATCGAACACGATTACGTCGTAGCTTTCTTTGAGTCGATGAATAAGCCGGGTAAACTCGTCCGACATGAGCAGTTCGGCCGGGTTGGGGGGGTGGGGCCCCGCGCTAATGAAGTCCAGGTTGCTGATCACGGAGTGCTGGATGCACTCGTCCAATTTGCTTTTGCCGATGAGTAGGGTGCTCATCCCGTGCAGGTTATTGGCCCCGAAGGCTAGGTGGACCTTGGGCTTGCGCATGTCCAGGTCAAGTACCACTACCCGCGTTTCCGACAGGGCGATGATGCCCGCCAAGTTGACGGCGATGAACGTTTTGCCCTCGCCGCTGATGGTGGAAGTAACCGAAATGGTGCGCCCGTTGGGTTTGGTACTCATAAAGTCCAAATTGGTGCGGATGGACCTAAATGCCTCGCTGATCGCGGATTTGGGGTTGAGGTTGACCACCAGTTGCGAAGTTTCCATTTTGGTTTTGGTATAGTGGGGCACCAAACCCAAAATGGGGGCCTTGGTAACGTTCTCGATTTCTTTGACACTGGTTACTTTGTTGAGGGTCAGGTACCGGAGCAACACTAGCCCCACCGCCATGATCAAAGCTGCCAGCAAGCTGTACAGATATACCTGTTTCCGGTCGGGCGAAATAGGCTCCTTGGCGATGACCGCCTCGGCTAAGATCCGGAAATTGGCCACCGTACCGGCCTCGGCAATTCGCGACTCCACCTGGCTGGCAATCAGTTTTTGCACCTGGTCTTGGTAAAAGGCCAGGTAACGCTCCATTTTGGGCAGCTCAAGGTCCAACGGATCGTTTTTAAAGCCAGGCAGCACGCTACTGGGCAACTGGGCCTCGGCCTGGGCAATCAGGCGGTCCATTTCGCTGAGCCGCACCAACAGGTCGCTCCGGTTGAACTGAATAATTTTGATCAACTGGCTAATGCTTTCTTGGTAGTCGCGCTCGCGCTGCTGGATCACCACGCTCGGCTCCCGGTACGAGATAGCCACCTCGCGTAGCCGTTTTTTCTTGTCGTAAAGTTGGGTAAGCAGCGAGCCTACGCGGCCGTCGGTGAGGCCCACGGCCAGCGAAGCGGTTACCAGTTGGCTCGAGTCGGCCACCACAAACTCCATGATCCGCCGGTAGGCTTGTTCTTCGCTCGCTAGTTTTAGGCGGGTTTCTTGGAGTTTTTTAATGTCAGCAAAAATTTGTTCCACCGTGGGTTTGGGCCGCACTATGGTGGGGGCAATAATGCCCTTAGCCACTTTGTGGTTGTAAATGTCGCGCGAGTATTTAACGATATATTTTTCCGTCGTATCCAACTGTTGGTCAAGGTATTGGATTATTTGACGGTATTTACGGTTGAGGTTATTGACGCTTTTTTCCA
>JALONO010000215.1 GCA_025454895.1 Bernardetiaceae bacterium | reverse complement strand
GCAACGCCCTGCAAACCGTAACCTTGCTGGATGCCATTGCCGAACTGCGCTACGATGCCTGCCTGGGCGGGGCCAGGCGCGACGAGGAAAAGGCCCGCGCCAAAGAGCGGATATTCTCCGTGCGCGACGATTTTGGCCAGTGGGACGCCAAGCGGCAACGGCCCGAGCTGTTCGATTTGCTCAACGGGCGCATCAGCCCCGGCGAAAACGTGCGGGTGTTCCCCATCTCCAACTGGACCGAACTGGACGTGTGGAACTACATCCGCGAGGAAAAAATCGCCCTGCCGAGCCTGTATTTTGCCCACCAGCGGCAGGTGATCGAGCGCGATGGGGTGCTGTGGGCTGCCTCCGAGCACCTGAACACCACGCCCGACGAAGTGCCGTTTACCGCCACCGTGCGTTTCCGCACCGTGGGCGACCTGACCTGCACCGCCGCCGTTAGCTCCGAAGCCACCACGCTCGACGACGTGATCGCCGAGATCGGGGCCGCCGAGATCAGCGAGCGGGGTGCCCGGATGGACGACAAACGCTCCGAGGCCGCGATGGAAAAACGCAAGCAGGCGGGCTATTTTTAGACTTTAAGTTTCTCACTGTCAGATTTTTATCTTAAAAAATATTGAGTAAGATGGATATTTTGCGCATCGCCACCGCCGGTAGCGTCGACGACGGCAAGAGCACCCTCATCGGGCGGCTGCTGTACGAAACCCAGTCGGTGCCCCAAGACAAGCTGGCCGCCATCGAGCAAACCAGCCAGCGCAAAGGGCTGGGCTTCACCGACCTGTCGCTGCTCACCGACGGCCTCACCGCCGAGCGCGAACAGGGCATCACCATCGACGTGGCCCACATTTATTTTGCCACCCCGCGCCGCAAGTACATCGTGGCCGACACGCCCGGGCACTTCGAGTACACGCGCAACATGGTAACCGGGGCCAGCAACGCCCGGGTCTCCATCATTTTAATCGATGCCCGCAAAGGCGTGGTGGAGCAAACCCATCGGCATTTTTACATCGCGGCCCTGCTGCGCATCCCCCACGTGGTGGTGTGCGTGAACAAAATGGACTTGGTCAATTTCGATCAAGACCGGTTTAGCAACATCGTTATCGACTTCCAGGCTTACGCCCAGGCGTTGGCTTTTCCGGGGCAGTCGGTGGGCTTTATCCCGGTGTCGTCGTTGCTGGGCCACAACGTGGTGGAACGTTCCGCCGCCATGCCCTGGTACGAAGGCCCCAGCCTGCTGCAAACCCTCGAGCAACTGGAACCGGCCGTTGGGCTGGCCCAGGCCCCGGCCCGGCTGGCAGTGCAGCACGTGATCCGCCCCATGACCGACGAACTGCCCGATTACCGGGGCTACACGGGCCGCCTGGCCAGTGGCCACCTGCAAGTGGGCGACGAAGTAGTAGCCCTGCCTAGTGGCCAAACCAGCCGCGTGGCCAGCCTGGCCCGCTTGGGCGAGCCGCTGGCCGAGGCCCACCCCGGCCAGTCGATCACCGTTACCCTCACCACCGACATTGACGTGAGCCGGGGCGACTGGTTGGCCCACCCGGCCACCGCGCCCGCCCCGCGCCGCGAAGTGCTGGCCCAGGTGTGCTGGCTGGACCACCAAGCCCTGCGCCCCGGAGCCACCTATTTGCTGCAACACGGCACCGCCCGCGTGCGGGCCAAGGTGCAAGACCTGGCCGCCGTGGTGGACGTGCAAACCCTGGCCGAAACGCCCCAGCCCGGCCAACTGGGCCTCAACCAAATTGGCCGGGTGCAGTTGCGGCTGGCCCAGCCCCTCTTTGCTGACGCTTACGCTGAAAACCCGGCCACGGGCGCGTTTATCCTCATCGATGAGTTCAGCCACGGCACGGTGGGCGTGGGGTTTGTGCAATAGCGGGGCCGAAATACCTGTCTATCAACCAAAAGGCAGGCAATTACATTCTAAAATTGATTATCAATACTGTTTATTTTTAAGACACAATTTTTCCCTTCCCATTTGTTTGCTTTTTGGTTTTGGTGGATGATGAGCCTGGCCCTGGCCCCCGCGTGGGCGCAGGGGCAAACGGTTACCCACCAAACCCTGTACTGGACCCGCTACTACCTGCAAGCCCCGGTTAGCCCCCGGTGGACCTTGCACCTAGAGGCCGACAACCGCCGGTTTGTGCAGCCGCACGCCCAGCACCATTTGATTATCCACGGGCGGGCCCATTACCGGCTAAGCCAGCAGGCCGACGCGGCAGTGGGCCTCACCTACTCGCGCCAAAGCCCCCAATTGCCCGGCATCCCCGGCCCCAGCGTGCCCGAGTGGCGGCCCGTGCAGGAGGCCAACCTGAACCTGCCCCTGGGGCAGCGGCTCACCCTGGGCCACCGCCTGCGCGCCGACGAACGGTTTATCCACCACAGCGGCCCCGAGGGCTTGCGGCCCGGCCACGATTTTACGCTGCGGCTGCGCTACCGGTTACAATTGGTTTGGCGGCTTAGCCAACCCACCAAAAAGCACGGCTGGTGGGCCACCAAACTCGCCAACGAGCTGATGGTGAACCCCATCCGCCCATCGGCCTTACCTTTTTTTGACCAAAACCGGGTTTATGCGGCCTTGGAATACGGCCTAAGCCCCCGCGTATCGGCCGAGGTAGGCTACCTGCGCTGGTACCAGCAACGGCCCGCCGACCAAGGTTTCTTCGCCCGCGATATTGTGCGGTTCACCTTGTACCATAAATTGATAAAAAAAGCCAACGGTTAGGCCCATCTCTCATCCCTTCACCCATTTTTTAAGCCAACATGGAAAACATCATCACGCTCAGGCACATTGGCCTCCTCATTGTGGGCCTCAAAGTGGCCCTAGTAGCGTTCTTGGTCTCCCAAATCGACTTTTCCCAACTGTACTTGAGCCAAAACTTTGTCTGGTTTGTGGTGGCGGGCTTTTTGGCCCAGATGATCGACGGGGCCTTGGGCATGGCTTACGGGGTGAGCTGCAACACCGTGCTGCTGAGTGCCGGGTTACCGCCCGCGCTGGCCTCGGCCGCCGTGCACACTGCCGAGGTGTTCACCACCGGGGCCTCGGGGCTGTCGCACTTATACTTCAAAAACATCAACAAACGGCTGTTTTTGCGGCTGGCCCTGGGCGGCATGGTGGGGGCCGGGCTGGGGGCCTACGCCTTGGCCGAGGTGCTCAACGGCGAGTTCATGCGCCCCTTGGTGAGTGCTTACCTCGTTTTCTTGGGCATCTTGATCATCCGTAAGAGCTTTTTACCCAAGCCTTTGAACGAAAAAATGCGCTTTTTGCCCGCCCTGGGCTTCACGGGCGGTTTCCTCGATTCGATCGGCGGCGGCGGTTGGGGGCCGATTGTAACGTCCAACCTCATTAACAAGGGCAACTGCCCCAAAGAGACCATCGGTACCGTTAACACGGCCGAGTTTTTCATCACTTTCGCCAGCAGCGGGGTATTCCTTTTTTTTGTGGGGATCCAAAGTTGGCAGGCCGTGCTGGGCCTAGTGCTGGGGGGCATTGTGGCCGCCCCGTTGGGGGCTTACCTGGTGAAGTTGGTGCAACCCAAGGCCCTCATGCGGGTGGTGGGGGTGCTCGTGATTTTGGTGAGCAGCTACAATATTTACAAGATGCTCGGGTAGCCCCTTACCGAGCGGCGGAAGATTTTCCTCTTTGGGCTAAGCGACAGTGGCTCGGAGGAATTACCGCCAGGTCAGGCTTTGGCCACTGGCAAGGCCACCTGCACTTGAAACTTGGCCAACAAAATGGCCAATTGGCCTAAATAATCTTGCCTAAGGCGTTGATATTGTTGCACTTGTAGGCCATCGGGTGGTTCCACGGCTTGGTGGCGGGCCAGCATGGCATTGGCCCGCTCGATCATCTCCAGCAGGCTTTTGATGGTGTTGAGGTGGGCTTCCCGTTCTTGGAGGGACATCCGGCGCGCGCGCTTGGGCATGAGGTGGTGGTTATCAACAGGCTAATTTACTTCGCCCGCCCCAATTAAACAAAGGAGGCCGGGCAAAGGTTCCGCTCAATGGGTGAGCAACGGGTAGTCGATTTGCACCAGGCCCTTGGGTGGGCGCTGGCCGTGGCGGTCGGCCTTGCCGTAACCCAAAATCTGCTGCCAGTCGTGCGTGTCCAATTGGGTGAGGCCGTGCAGCCGGTGCTTGGGCGGATAAACCGCTACCCAGTACACGTCCAATCCGCGCAGCAGGCGTTGGTCGGGGCTGGTGAGGTCGCCGAGCAGCCAGCGGCGGTCAGCGGCGGTTTGGTGGTCGATGAACAGCACCAGGTCCAGGTCGGCCGGGCGGGGGGCCTGGGTAACAAAGCTGCCGCCTAGCCATACCCAAAAACCGCCCGGGGTTACGGCGGCCTTCAGCTTGGCCACCCAGGCCAGGTAGTTGGCCCACAACCGGCGGCGGGTGGGATTGGTGGCAAAATACTGGGCCACCGTCGTTTCCTCGAGCGGGATGCCCTCGTAGGGGGTCAGGTGGCCCAGCGCGTCAAAAACCAGCAAGTTGCAAACAGTTTGGGCGGGCAAATTACGCGCTGCCACCCAAGGGCAGGGGTGATCCGTTCAAAAATATTTCTCGCAAAGTCGCTAAGACGCAAAGGTGTTTTTAGACTTTTAACCGTACCAAGCTTGGTACCAATGAGCTACTCCAAGCCGCCAAAAATAGAAGGGATCAGCCGCCGCCCAAGCGGCCAACCGGGCGTTGGCTAGCCAACCAAGTCGGCGTTGGCCCGCAACTGGGCTTCCAGTTCGGCAATGCGGGCCAGGTGGGCTTGCTCGCGGCGCAGGTGCTCTTCTTGGGTAGCCTGCATTTCTTCCATATTCTGGCGCATTTCTTCTTCCTGGGCTTGTAACTGCTGTTTTTGGGCATCGGCCTGTTCCAGCAACTGGCGGGTGCGGGCCGTGTTTTGTTGGTTGATCAAGTTGGCGGCCAGTTCTTCGCCCAATTGTTGCAAAAAGTGGAGATGCCTTTCGGTGAAGGGCTGAAAGGCAGCCAGTTCCACCGCCCCGGCCACCGCTCCGTTGTGTACCAGCGGCACAATGGCCAACGCCGTGGGCGGGGCCTCGCCCAGGCTCGAGGTGATGGCAATGTAATCGGCCGGGACTTTGGTGAGCACCAGCGGGGCCTGCTCTTGCACGGCCTGGCCCACCAGCCCGTGGGCCCAGGGCAGCCGCTGTTGGTGGAACTTTTGCCGGTCCCACGCATACGCGCCCACCATGCGTAGCCAGCGCGTGCCCGCCGCATCGGTTTCGGCCAGGTAGAGGGCCCCTTGGTTGGCCCCCAAGTATTTCACCAGTTGGGAGATCAAACGTGGGTACGGGTCGTCGGATTGCTGGCGGAATAGTTGGCTAAACTGGTTCATGCCCTCGCTGGCCCATTGCCGGTCGCGGTCGGCTTGGCGGGCGGTTTCCAGCTCGGCCAGGGTGCGCTCCAGGTCGGTTTGCCGGGCGGCCGCCAGGGTTTGCTCAGCGGCCAGCTTGTCCAGGGCCGCCTGGGCCTGGGCCTGGATTTTCACGTTAGTCCGCTGCAACAACCACAAAGCCCCGGTGAGGAACGCAAACGAAACCACGATCCGCAAAAGCTGGCGGGAAAAGCTGTTGTACTCCGCAAAATCAATGAGTGGGGGAAACACACCCGACAAGAACGGAGTAGCGAACACAATGACCCAAACCGTGCCCAAGGCAATAAAAAGCTGGGCTTGCTCTTGGGGAGCAAAAAGCACAAAAGCGATGGCGCTCAGCCCCAACGAGAGCGTAAAGGTGGAAATGGGCGGCAAAACCCCCGGCGGGGTGGACAATAGCGAAGGGGACACAATCACTAGCGTACCGAACAGCATCACGGCCAACCGGGCCAAGTTATACGCCCCCGCATAGATGCCAAGGTAAATCCCTGCCGTAAACAACAAAGCCGTGCCGCTGGCCAAGGCCAAAACGGAACCTAACGAACTGAGGGTGATCAGCACACATACCAGGGCGATGAGCGCGAGGGCCTGGTTGGTGAGCCGCACCCGATAGGCCAAGTAAACGGGCAAGCTGGGCTTGATCCCGATATCACTGATTTTTTTCCAAAGGGCCTTCCACATAAAATCAATTTGTAA
The DNA here is from genome assembly GCA_025454895.1 of Bernardetiaceae bacterium. Taxonomy (GTDB): domain Bacteria; phylum Bacteroidota; class Bacteroidia; order Cytophagales; family Thermoflexibacteraceae; genus JALONO01. The sequence goes on along the minus strand of JALONO010000215.1, from coordinate 830 downwards.
ACGAAGTAAGGTAGATATTTGCTTTCCAACATTAAAGCCAAAACCGCAAAACATGAAGCCCCAGCTCAAAAAATTAACCTCTTTTGCCTGGCTGCTGGCCGTTTTGGCCACGGCCTACTTTGCGCGCCAATGGTTGGCCCGGCCTAGCGAACTGCCCCAGGCCTAGGCCGCCGTGGCCCAAGGGGCTTTGGTGGTGGACGTGCGCACGCCCGGCGAGTTTGCCCAGGGCCACTACCCCGGTGCGGAAAACCTGCCCATGAACCAGGTAGAGGCCCAGGCCGCCCGGCTCAAAGCCACCGGGAAAACCGTGGTGGTATGCTGCGCCTCGGGTACCCGCAGTCGGCAGGCGAAAAAGTGGCTGCAAGCCCAGGGCCTTACCGTGCTGGACGCCGGGGCCTGGACTAACCTGCAACCATAGCCGGGCGCCGCCGGAAGGCCAAGCCCAGGCCCACGTAAACCGCCAGGCTCACCAACCAGGCCGGCATGGCCACAAAAAAGTAGAAATCAAACCGATAGTACTGGTAAATGGCCAGCCCGGCCGCTACCGCCACCACCCAGGTGAGGGCGGCGGCCCAGTTAAAGCCTTGGCCGGTGCGCTCGGCCCAGTTGGCCACCAGGCCCAACCGGGGGAACAACCACACATCGGCCAGGATGATGGCCCCGATGGGCGTGGCCACCAGGGCGTACACGGCCAGCCATTGGTCCAGCTTGCTCACCACGCCGGGCAGCAGGGCCAGGGCGGTGGCCACCAGGCCCACGGTGAGGGTGCTGGTCCAGCGGCGGCCGCCGGGGCGCAGGGCCTGCAACGCCAACCCCGACCGGTAAATGCA
>JALONO010000214.1 GCA_025454895.1 Bernardetiaceae bacterium | reverse complement strand
TTGCTTTGCGAAATTATCGGGACGGGAAACCCTAGTGCGACAATAAAACCGACTGAAATTCAGGCTCCTCTGCTTCCATGAGGCCCTGGGCGTTGAGGTGGGTGAGGCGCACGGGCTTGAGCTCGCCAATGAGCAAGGGGTCGTAGCGGGCGGCCACGCGCACGTAGTTTTCGGTGAAACCGTGCATGAGGCCGTTTTCCACATCGTTCTCGAACAGCACCGTGGCCGGGCGGCCCTGGTTTTGCTCGTAAAAAAGGCGACGTTTTTTGTCGCTGAGGCTGTGCAATTGGCGGCTGCGGGCGGCCCGCTGGGCGGCGGGCACGGAGCCGGGCAAGCTCACGGCCGGGGTGTTTACTCGCTCCGAGTAGGTGAACACGTGCAAGTAAGATACGTCTAACTCATTGATAAAGTGGTAGGTATCTAAAAAGTGGGCCTCGGTTTCGCCGGGGAAACCCACAATCACGTCCACCCCGATGCAGGCGTGCGGCATTTGCTGCTTGATGCGCGCCACCCGGTCGGCATAAAGTTCGCGTTGGTAACGGCGGCGCATGAGCTTGAGCACGACGTTGCTGCCCGACTGCAACGGCACGTGGAAATGCGGGGCAAACCGCTGGCTAGTGCCCACAAAATCAATGATTTCGTCGGTGAGCAGGTTAGGCTCAATCGACGAAATGCGGAACCGGTCAATGCCCGCCACCTGGTCCAAGGCCCGCACCAAATCGATGAACCGGTGCTGCCGCTGGCCGTCCACTAGGCCGTAGTCGCCGGTGTTCACGCCCGTGAGCACGATCTCGCGCACCTCACCCGTGGCGGCAATTTCCTCGGCCTGTTGCACCACTTGGGCCAGGGTGGCACTACGGCTGGCTCCGCGCGCTAGCGGAATAGTACAAAAAGTGCAGGAGTAGTCGCAGCCGTCTTGCACCTTGAGGAAAGTGCGGGTGCGGTCGCCATAGGAGTAAGCAAGCGTGAACCGTTGGTTGGCCCGCTCCACCTCGCCCGCGAATACCTGGGGCTGGGCAGGTCGGGTAAAACCATCCAATAAATCAAGCAATTGAAACTTTTCGGCCGCGCCCAGCACCGCATCCACACCGGGGATTTCGGCGATTTCGCGGGGCTTTAACTGGGCATAACAACCGATAATGGCCACGTAGCCCTCGGGCGAGATGCTCCGGGCTTCTTTCACGATTTTTTTACATTTTCGGTCGGCGTTGTCGGTTACCGAGCAGGTGTTGATAATGAAAATGTCGGGCGTGTCCGTAAAGTCGACCTTCTGGTAGCCCCGCTGCTCGAACAGCCGGGCAATGGCCGAAGTTTCGGAATAATTGAGCTTGCAGCCTAAGGTGTAAAACGCGACTTTTTTCATGGGTGGCTAACGAGGCGCAAAATTACGCAATCCCTGCGTAGGGACAAGGCACGGGAGGATGGCGGGGTCGGCAGATCCGGTTGTTACGGCGGGGGGTGGTTAGTCAACCCTGCCCAGATGTTGTACAACAAACCCAGTATTTTGTAAGGCTCCGCCTGGGCCGATGCGTAATTTTGCCCGGTTAAACTGAACAACCAAGACCATGAAATACAAGACCAACCTCAAGTGCGCCGGCTGTGTGGCCAAAATTGCACCGCTGCTGGATGCCCAGCCCCAAGTAGAAAAATGGGAGACCGATTTAGAAAGCCCCGATAAAGTGTTGACCGTGCACGGCAGCCTCAGCCCGGAGCAAGTGAAGGCCCTGTTACAACAAGCCGGGTTCAAGGCCGAAGCGGTGCAATAGCTTGAAAATGAGCCGGTAAAGTGGTGAATCGCCAACCAGTTAATTGGTTATTTGGGCCAAAAAACCACTGGTTTCCAATGGGTCAAAGTCGCATTGGGCCATCAGGTGGTTGATCATGCCCTGCAGGCCCAGGGTGCGGCCGTCGTGCGGGCTGTAGATGCGGGCGATGCCGTAAGCGTGCAGCTCGTCGATCTCGGCGGGCAGGATGGTGCCCCCGCCGCCGCCAAATAGCTTGATGTGGCCACTGTCGCGCTCCCGTAGTAAGTCGTACAAATATTTGAAAAACTCCACGTGGCCGCCTTGGTAGCTGGTAACAGCAATGCCTTGCACATCTTCTTGGATGGCACATTCCACAATTTCTAAGGCGGAGCGGTTATGCCCCAGGTGGATTACCTCGGCCCCGGTGGCTTGTAACAAACGGCGCATCAAATTAATGGCCGCGTCGTGGCCATCGAACAGGGCGGCGGCCGTTACCAAGCGGATTTTGTGGCGGGGTTGGTAAACAAGGGGAGCGGGCGGAGCGGTCATGCCGGGCAACAGAAACGGGAATAACTGGCCCTAAATTGACCTTTTTGCCCTAAACCACCAAACGGAAAGCCTTAAAAACGCCCACCGATCACGCACTCGAGGCCCAGCGGCGCGTTCTCGAAGTGGAGGTCCAGTTGCTGGCGGTCGGCTTTTAGGTTTTGGCTAATAAAGGTCTCCACTTCTTCCTGGCTGGTTTCGAACAGACGCAGCCCGTCGAAACGGCAAACGGCCTCGAAGGTACAGTCAGTAACGCGCTGGGGGTACCCTCGCTCGATTTTGCCTTCGCCTTTTACCACAATGCTGCCCGTAGTTGGATCCCAATTGCCAAAAGTAAGCATGAGCTCTTGGAGCACGTATTCTTGGTCGCCTACTAGCACCTTATGCTCGTCCAGGTCCAATTGCCGATTTTTCACCTGCACCTGCATTTGGTTAAGCCCGCGCGGCGTTACGATATTCTCAAAAGGCAAAGCATTGAAAATCATGTAATTATCTTCGCCTTTCGGGAAGAGCTCGATGTACCAACTCATTTGGTGGTATTTCTCGAAGATACCATAGATGTTAGCCTCTTCTAAGACCAGTTGCTGGTTGCCGAAGTTGAGAAATCCGATGTCCATAATTAATAAAAGGTTAGAACGGCCAAAAACGACAAGCGGCAATTACCCAAACAAATACCAGTAAATATTGACTCTGGTTGGCTCTTGGGCAATCTGCAACACCTTTTGAACGTTTTTTTGGCCCCTAAAAGTATTGAATTTTCTGGGAAAGTTGCAAGAAATAATTTTATTAATGCAATAATATGAGTAGAACTACTCATAAGGTTCTTCACCCCCGAATTTAACAGACCTCGGCCTGACCCGTGCCGGGCTACGGATCATTACCACCAGACTGGCTTACAGGTCAAAAAACCACTTCCTTAAAATGAAAAAAACGCAAACCCTGGGCAGTAGCAATGGCCAATTGGCCGCTGGGCAACACATGACTCACTTGGCCCTCAAACGGTTGGCCCGTCCGGCCGTCGGTGAACCGGCGGGGTTCGTGGCGGGCGTAGAGGCGCGCGTGGTACTGGGCCAGCAGGGCCGCCAGTTGCCCGCCCCGTAGTTGTAGGTAATGAGCTTCCAGTTGTTCGGCCAGGCTGGCCAGGGCGGTGGGCAGGTGGTAATGCCGACCGCCCAGTAGGGCCAGCGAGGTAGGCCGGGTTTGGCTAAATTGGAACTCGGTTTGGTTTATGTTGAGGCCAATGCCCACCACCGAGGCCCGGATTTGCGGCCCCGCCAAGCTGTTCTCGATCAAGATGCCCGCAATTTTTTGGTCGCCTGCGTACACATCGTTGGGCCATTTTACCCGCACGGGTGGCCCTTGCGGCACCGGGCTTAGGGCGGTGGCCACTGTATCGGCCACGGCCAAAGCGGCCACCACGTTGAGCATAAACTGGTGGGCCACGTCCAGAAAGGTGGGGTGCAGCACCACCGAAAACGTAAGATTTTGCCCCGGGGCGGCTTCCCACTGGTTGCCCCGCTGCCCCCGGCCCGCCGTCTGCTGGTCGGTAATGTACACCTGGCCTTCAAGGGCCTGGGCGGCGGCCACTTCTGCCATTGCCCAGTCGTTAGTAGAATGACAAATTGGCAGGCGGCTAACTTTTTTGCCGATAAAAAGGGTGTTGGGGGCGGTTTTGTACAAAAAAGGTTAAATTTGTAGGAGACGCAAAATTAACGGTTTTGTATTTGAAGATAATGATTGCATGACAGTAACGCAAGCAGTACGAGCTGACCGGGGATTGGCCAGGCCCACTCCGGCGTTAAGCTCGAAAAAATTGAGCCGATTAGTAGCCCAGGGCATGTGGGAGAAAAAGGGCATCGACATCGTCATTTTAGACCTACGCCCCATCAAAAGCGCAGTCACTGATTACTTTGTGATCTGTTCTGGTAATTCCGACACCCAGGTAGAAGCCCTGATGAACGCCGTGGAGGAGCAAGTGCATAAAACCACCGGCGAAGACCCCTGGCACCGCGAGGGCAAAGAAAACCGGGAATGGATATTGCTCGATTACGTGGATGTGGTGGTGCATATCTTCAAAAAAGACCGCCGCAGCTTTTATGGGATTGAGGACCTTTGGGGCGACGCTGAAGTTACCCACCTCCTTGAGGATGGTAGTTTTGCCCCCCAGTAACAAACCATTGACCTCATTACCGCGTTCATTCAATAGGCGTTAGCGCGTCTCATCATTTTAAGTTCAGCCAATTGGCTGGCCCAACCATTCCGAATAAAACAAACATAACGTTGATACCGAAACCTTCTTCCAAAAATAACTACCAAATTTGGCTATTGGTATCGTTGATACTGGTAATCCTGGGTTTGACTTATTTTAACCGCACCAGTTCAACGGTCGAGATTTCTCAAAAGAAGTTCGAGCACATGTTAGCTCAAGGCGATGTAAAGGCGATTACCATTGTCAACAAACGCCACGTTGAAGTAACCCTGACCCCCGCCGCCGCTAAAAAAGACGAATACCGCGAGCTACGCGAGCGCAGCCCCTTTGCCATGGGCCAGCAAGTGCCCCAGTACCGCTTTACCTTGAGCGGGGGCGAAGACCTGTTGATTAAAAAGCTGGACGATATCCAGAAAGACGTGCCCGCCCGCGACCGGGTCGAGTACCGTTCGGAGGATCGGCAGGATTTTAACAGCATTTTCTTTAGTTCCGGTTTCTTCATCTTGCTATTGCTGGGCTTTTACTTTGTGATGCGCCGCATGACTGGTGGCGGCCCCGGCGGGCAAATTTTCAATATCGGTAAGTCCAAGGCGGCTTATTACGATGCGGAAAACAAGGTGAAGATCACCTTTGCCGACGTGGCCGGGCTGGATGAGGCCAAACAAGAAATAGAAGAGATTGTTGACTTTTTGCGCAACCCCAGCAAGTACACTCAATTGGGCGGCAAAATCCCCAAGGGTGCGTTGTTGGTCGGCCCTCCCGGCACGGGTAAAACCCTGCTGGCCAAGGCCGTAGCCGGTGAGGCCGGCGTGCCGTTCTTCAGCCTTTCCGGTTCCGACTTTGTGGAAATGTTCGTGGGCGTGGGCGCGGCCCGCGTGCGCGACTTGTTCAAGCAAGCCAAGGAAAAAGCTCCTTGTATCGTTTTTATCGATGAAATTGATGCCATCGGCCGCTCGCGCGGGCGGGGGCAGATGCCCGGGGCCAACGACGAACGGGAAAACACCCTCAACTCGTTACTGGTGGAGATGGACGGTTTCGGTACCGACTCCGGCGTGATCATTTTGGCAGCCACCAACCGCCCCGACGTGTTGGACAGTGCCTTGATGCGCCCCGGCCGCTTCGACCGCCAAATTAGCGTGGACAAACCCGATATTTTGGGCCGCGAAGCCATCTTTAAAGTGCATTTGAAGCCCCTCAAGCTCGATGCCAGTGTGGACATTAAGGGCCTGGCCGCCCAAACCCCTGGTTTTGCCGGGGCAGAAATCGCCAACGTGTGCAACGAAGCCGCCTTGATTGCCGCCCGCCGCGATAAAAAGAAGGTGGAAATGCAAGATTTCCAGGATGCGATTGACCGCGTGATTGGTGGCATCGAGAAGAAAAATAAGATTATCTCGCCAGAGGAAAAGAAAATCGTGGCTTACCACGAGGCTGGGCATGCCGTGGCTGGTTGGTTCTCCGAGCACGCCGAGCCGTTGGTGAAGGTGAGCATTGTACCGCGTGGGGTGGCCGCTCTCGGCTACGCCCAGTACCTGCCCCGCGAGCAGTTCCTTTACACCACCGAGCAACTGTTGGACGATATGTGCATGACCCTCGGCGGCCGTGCCGCCGAAGACCTGGTGTTCGGCAAAGTCTCGACCGGGGCACTGAGCGACTTGGAGCGGGTGACCAAAATGGCTTACAGCATCGTTTCGGTGTATGGCATGAACGATAAAATCGGAAACGTGTCGTTTTACGACTCCAAACGGTCCGACTACATGTTCGAAAAGCCCTACTCCGAGGCCACCGCCGAACTGATCGACAACGAGGTCAAAAACATGATCGACAAGGTGTACGTGCGCACGGTAAAGCTCCTCACCGACAAGCGCGAAGCCTTGGAGATCATCGCCCAAGAGTTGTTAAAGAAAGAAATCATCTTCCAAAATGACTTAGAGCGCATTTTGGGCAAGCGGCCCTTTGAGCACCAAACCACCTACCAAGCCTACACTAACGGCCGTTCCAACGATAAAAAAGATGCCCTTACCGTCGAGGAAAAGACGGGTGGGGCCGAGGAAGGCCCGGCCGACGAAGCCAGTAAGGCTTAGCCTAGTTCTCATGATCAATACCGAGCCAGTTAGCTACTCTCAGCTAACTGGTTTTTTATCGCCGAATCGGATAAGCAATGCCTTGGCGGTATTCCGTTCACCGTTTTTACAATAGACCTCTTGCACATTACCCGTATTCAGGTCGTAATTGCGTCCCCTCCCCGACGGACAGGGCTGATCCGTTCTTCCTAAAGCCTTGAATTTGCCCGAAAAAGAACAAACCCGATTGGTTGGAAGCCGCTTCAAAAAGCCATCCAACACCTCAAATGTGGAACCGGACGGAAAACAGAACGGATCGCCCCTGCCCGACGGACGACAAAAACGAGAGTTTTTGGGCGAGAAAGTGCGGTTGGCCAGGGTGGGGCCAAAAAGGACGGATTTCAAACGAAACTCCGGGCTTTTGCCCGATTAAGAATCTAATTTGCAAGAGGTCTAATAGTCCCTTTTCACCTTAACGCTACTCGTTTCAAAGTGGCGTTTGCCGGGGTTGAGGGAAGGAAAGGCAGGCTTGCGCAAAATCCCCAACCGCTACCCGGCCGTGAACTCGATAAGAAAAAGAACGATTTTCATAACCGCATTTGACTTTTTCGCCTGCCAAAAATTTGATTGTTGGGGCCTAGCTTCGCAACTTTGGGTCTGCTGGTTCAAGGCCACTCTTCCCGCTTGCACCTAATACCAAAATCAAATACAGATTGCGCATTTCTCGTCCTTTAAATGATTGATAATCAAAGACATTTAATCATTAAGTCATTTTAGGATAAGCTGCCCCTTGCCTATGCTCCATTGGGACGAACTCGTAAAACAAAGCCTGCTGGGTACCCAGCACTTGCCCGCCGAGCAAATCAACTTGCCCAGTAGCCTGGGCTTGACCGCGAAGGACTTGCCCCACCAAGACCGCGAGGATTTGTTTTTTAAGGCGGCCGCCGTGAGCTTGCAATACGGCCAGGCGGGCCAGCAAGCGGCCAAGCCCTTGGCCTTGCCTCAACCGGCCCCCCCGGAAGCCCAGCCGTTTACCAGTGCCCAAGCGGCGGCCGTAGCGCGAAAACTGGCCCAGGCCACCTCGTTGCCCGTCGGGGTGTGGCGGCGGCTGTGGGCCACTTGGTTGCACACCGTGGCCCGGCGGGGCTTGGTGGCCAGCCCGGAGTTGCTGCCCCTGCTGTTGCAAGTGGCCGAACAAGATGCCTCGCTGCGCCCTTGGTTGCCCGCCGTGCTGGGTACGCGCGGCCGCTGGCTGGCCCAGCACAATCCCGCCTGGGCCTGGGCTAGCCCTCTGCCCAGCCTCCCTACCGAAACCGACGAAGAAGGCACGCCCGAAACCCCCGAGCCGGATGAGGCCTGGCTAACGGGTAAGCCCGAGGAGCGGCTCCAATGGCTGACCCAGGTACGCCAGCGCGACCCGGTCCTGGCCGTGGCCATGATCCAGGCAGTTTGGAAACAAGAAAACGCCAACTTCCGGGCCGATGTGGTGCGCCTGCTGGCCGTCAACTTGTCGGCCGCCGACGAGCCGTTTTTACAAAGCATCGTTACCGACAAAAGCCAGCGGGTGCGGGAGGCCGCCCTGGCCCTGCTATTGAGCTTGCCCGACTCGGCTCAGGTGCGCCAAGCCACCGAGTTTGTACTGGCCTGTGTGCAGTGGAAACAAGAAAAAAAGCTGCTGGGCCTGATCAGTAAAAATACCCTGGAAATCACCCCGCCAGCCAGCCTGCCCCATGCGCTGAAAGCCCTGGGCGTGGACCCGGTGAGCAGCCAAAAGGGCCTCAGCGATGGGCAATACCAGTTGCAGCAACTCATAGAGCTAGTGCCACCGGCGGCCTGGGAGGCCCATTTGGCCAAAAAGCCCGAAGAAATCGTGAAAATGCTGGCCGAAGCCCCCATGAAACTTTACCGGGCGGCGTTTGAGGAGGCGGTGATCCGGTTCCGGGCGGCAGACTGGGCCAGGTTGATGCTCCAGTTCGTGAGCCATCACATTGGGCTGCTGGCGGCTTTGCCTCTGTCCGAGCTGAACAACACCTACCACGAACTGCTGGTGAGCGAATTGAAGTGGGTGCTCGACCACCTGGGGAGCCACCCTGATGGGCCTGATTTTGCGTTCACGCTGCCCCTGTCAGTGAAGTTGCTGGAGGGGGCTACCGCCAAGCACGCCTATTTGTACCCCGAGCTAGGGCTTTACCTGCACCCGGATACTTTTGCCCATAACTTGACCGAAAACCTGCTGGCCAACCAACAAAACCAGTATTTTGCCAATAACTTGCGCAACTTGCTGCAAACCCTGGAGCAGATTGTGGAACTAAGGCGGTTGTTGGCCCAGTTATGAGCATCTCGCGCGGGGGAGCAAGCGGCCCCCCCAGTGCGGGCGATCAAAACCCGGTCTTACCCCAATTACGGTTAAGGTTATCCCCAATTACCTAAGGATTTAAACGCTAAAACAACTTTTGTTATGGCTAACGTATTGCGCCAGCACGCCGAGCAGCAGTTTGCCGAAGAACTCGAGCAACTTAAGAAGCAAGATAAACGGCCCGTCCCGCCCAACTGGCTCCTGTCGCCCTGGGGGGTGGTTACTTACTTAGTGGGCGGCAAGCTGGCCAATGGGTTCGAGGTATCGCCCAAGTACATCGGCAACCGGCGGCTGATGGAGATCGCGGTGGCCACCCTGTGTACCGACCGGGCCTTGTTGCTCTACGGCTTGCCCGGCACGGCCAAGTCGTGGGTGTCGGAGCACCTGGCGGCGGCCATCAGCGGCGACTCGACCTTGCTGATCCAAGGCACGGCGGGCACGGGGGAGGAAGCCATCCGCTATGGTTGGAACTACGCCCGCCTGCTGGCCGAGGGACCGTCGGAAAAAGCCCTGGTGGTAACGCCCATGATGCGGGCCATGAAAGACGGCAAAATGGCCCGCGTGGAAGAATTGACCCGGATCGGGGCCGATGTACAGGATACGCTCATCACTATTTTGTCGGAGAAGACGATGCCCGTGCCCGAACTCAGCACCGAGGTGCAGGCGGTGGCCGGGTTCAACCTCATTGCCACGGCCAACAACCGCGACAAGGGGGTAAATGAGCTGTCGGGCGCGTTAAAACGACGGTTCAACACGGTGATTTTGCCCGTGCCGGGCACGATGGAAGAAGAAATCGACATTGTGCAGCGGCGGGTAGCCAGTTTTACCCGAGGCATTGCCCTGCCGGTGGAACAGCCCGCCCTGGAAGAAATTAAGCGGGTAGTAACCGTGTTCCGGGAGTTGCGGAGCAGCCTCACCGTGGACGGCAAGACCAAGCTCAAGTCGCCCAGCGGCAGCCTTAGCCCGGCCGAGGCCATCTCGGTGATGAACAACGGCCTGGCCCTGGCCTACCATTTCGGCGACGGTACCATCAAGGCTGGAGACCTGGCCTCGGGCCTGCTGGGCGCAGTGGTGAAGGACCCCGTGCAAGACAAGGTGGTGTGGCTGGAGTACCTGGACACCGTGGTGAAAAAACGCGAGCACTGGAAAGACCTCTACCGGGCTTGCCGCGACCAGGTGGATTAATCTTAAAATGACTTAATAATTGCATGATTAAATGACTGTTCTCTTTGTTTATCAGTCATTTACAGCATCAGGAACCCACAATTCTTATTTGATTTTGGTGTTAGACATACTTGTAAGAGAATTTGTGGTTTAGAACTGCGATAAGGATCGTATTAGCCCCCTCTCGTCTTATCAAATCTTTTCAAACTCCCAAACCGCGCTAAGCCCACTTAGCTTAAGGGTGGAGCCGGGGAAGTGTTCCGTATGCGTGTAGGGGCGGGGCAGCGCAAAATGCACCCGGCGCAGGCAAGGTTGCCGGGGCTGCTCTACCGTGGCAATGCGGAAGGTAACCGCCTGGCCCTGGGCCATATAACCAGTTGGATCAGGCGTAACGGCCAAGCCAAATAGAGCCAAGTGCCCAGCCAGCCACTTGGCTTGGGCGGGGGGCAGTTCCCAGTCCAAAGCGGTAATGTCTTGGAAAAGGGGTTGGGCCGGTACGGGGCCGGGCAGCACCGACCGGTAACGGGCCAGCACCGACCGGTAACGGGCCAGCACCGCCGCCCGGCTTATCTCAGTGGGCGGCGTGGCGGTGGCTTGCGGGTGCCAATTGGCCAAAAACTGGGGTGTATATTCCATGAGCCAGACGGCCAGTGGCGCGCCGGGGGCAAAAATTTGCATGGGCGAGCAGAGGAACCAGGACACTTCGTTACCTGCGTACGCCCGCACCCGCACGCCCGAAGCCAGTGGCGGACCGGCTGCGGCAAAACGCGCCAGCACCTGGGCCGTGAGGTTCGCCTCGTCGGTGCCCAGGGCCAGGCCGCACTGGCCGGGGGTTACCTCGGGCATCGCTTCGGCCTGCAAAAACTCGAAGTAAGTATGCTGGCCGTAAAAATATTGGCCGGTCCAGCCTTGGCCCTGGTTGGCCCGGGTGGCCCGTTCTTCGCCGGGGGCAAATTGCTGCCAAAGGAACTCGCTTTGCCGGATGGCCCGATAAGTGGGCGCATCTATTGCCACATAAAAATGGTTGAGGCCCACATGGGGCAGCGGGGGAGTCATAGGTATGAGGTTTTGGGCAAATTGCTTCTACTAATACTAAAATGACTTAATGACTGCATGATTAAATGATTGTGATCTTTGATTAGACCTCATGCATATTAGCCGTATTCAGGTCGAAATTGCGTACCCTCCCCGACGGGGAGGGACGGGGTGGGGCCAAAAAAGGCAGGTCTCGAACGAAAATTTCAGGCTTTCACCCAACCAGAAATCTAATCTGCAAGAGGTATATTATCAATCATTTGAACACAGGGGATGCGCGATCTCTATTTGATTTTGGTATAAGACTGAATTACAGACGGACGGGGCATCTTGGTAAAACAAAACCGCCCCAGCGGTAATTGCCGGGGCGGTAGCTAATAAATACCCTAACCGATTAATAACCAGGATTTTGATTGCTCTGGTCAATTTTGTCGTTGTTGTCGAGCTCTTCTTGGGGCAAGGGCAGCAGCTCGTGGCGGTTAGCTTGGAAGTAGCTGAGCGGTTCGGCAGTAAATAACCGCTGGGCGCGCCAACGCAGGATGTCGCGGTTGCGGGTTTGCTCGCCGCTGAGTTCCACCCGCCGTTCGTGGAAGAGCGCGCGCAGTACCTCGGCCCGGCTGCCCACCGGGAATTTTGCGGTGGGGTAGGGCGGCATAGCCACGCTGGCCCGAGCCCGCACTTGGTTCATGCGCTGCACGGCTACTTGCAGGTTACCCAGCAGGGCCTCGGCCTCAGCCGACATCAACAATACGTCGGCGTAGCGGATGAGTCGGAAGTTAATCCCCGAAGTGTAGTAAGTATCGGCCGTTTTATACATGGCCGAGTACTTGCGCCAGCTAGCCAGGCGGCGTTGCCCGTGAATAACCGAAATATTGCCTTGAATGGAAGCACTGTCCAACCGGCGGGTGCCGTTGTTGTACATGTCGCCCACAAAGTAGAAACTGTCAAAGTAACGGGGGTCGGTTTTGGCATCGCCTTGGCTGGTTTTTTCAAACTCTTCCAGCAAACTGTTAGACGGGATCAGGTTGCGCCAACCCACCGCCGCGTACTCTTGACTACGAGCCGTAGTTTCATTGCCCAGCCCGTCGCCGTCTGTGCTCCAGTTGAAGTCGCCAATTTTTGAAAAACCCACCTCGAATACCGACTCGGGGTTGTTCTCAGTTTCTTCCAGAAAGTTATCTAAGTAATTGTTCACCAAGCGGTAAGTGTTGGAGTTGATCACTTTATCGAACTCAACTTTAGCTTGGGCGTGGTTGCCCCGCTGCAAATACACCTTGCCCAACAAGGCTTGGGCAGCTCCCCGGGTAGCCCGGCCCACATCGGACCCGGTGTAGCTTGCCGGTAAATCGTTTTGGATGGCGGTCAGGTCGTCAATCACCAGTTGGTAAACCGCATCGGCCGTGGCGCGGGGCTGAGTTTCGCCAGTGGTGTTCACCACTTCGCGATACAGGGGTACCCCGCCCCACATGCTCACCAGTTCGAAATAGGCAAACGCCCGCACAAATTTTGCCTCAGCCACAACCCGGCGGCGCAGGGCATCGTCAGCTTGGGCGCGGGGCGCATTTTGGATCACGGTGTTGGCCCGGTGGATGGTGCGGTACAGGCCGCCCCAAACAACGTTCATCACAAAATTAGCCGGGTCGTGTACGCCGGTGAGCAATTGATTGCGGGGGGTTTCCAACTGGCCCCCGCCGGAGGCCATGTCGTCCGACCGGAGGTCGTGCAAGAACCAGTATTCCCGCGCTACCAACGAGAAGCTCTGCAATAGCGCGTAGGTGGAATTAACGGCAGTTACCAGTTCGGGCCCGTCCTTGAAAAAGGTTTCGTTGGTAACCAGGTTAGGGTTCACTTTGTCCAGGTCTTTGGAGCTGCAACCCAGGGCTACCAGCAAACCGAAGGTGGCCCATTTTGATGCTTTGATTTTCATATAAAACCAGTGTTTTACTTGTTTACAAACAGATTGTCAAAAAGGTTGGTTTACAGTTTATTAAAAACCTACTTGCAGGCCTAACATCAAGGTCCGGGCGGCCGGGAATTGGCCGTAATCGATCCCGTTGGTGAGGTTGTTGCCAAAGCGTGAACCGATTTCGGGGTCGTAACCAGTATATCTGGTGATGGTGAGCAAGTTTTGCGTAGCGAAATAAACCCGGGCGGTTTGCACGGTGTTTTTGGTGAGCGACGACAGGAACGAAGTGGGCAGGTTATAACCGATGCTCAGGTTTTTGATGCGTAAGAACGAGCCGTCTTCAATAAACCGATCCGAGGTGCGGCTGTTGCGGTTGGGGTCGCCGTCCACCGCCCGGGGCACGTCGGTGTTGGTGTTTTGCGGGGTCCAAGCATTGAGTACGGCCGTGCCCGAATTGAACAAGCGCAGCATCCCTTGTTCTAACACCTTAGTACCATTGTAAACCTTGTTGCCTTGCACCCCTTGGATAAACATGGTGAAATCAAATCCTTTCCAAGTGGCCCCCAGGTTGAAGCCGTAGGTAAACTTGGGCAAGAAACTGCCCAGGTCCACCCGGTCGTCGGCGTTAACCACTCCGTCGCCGTTGATGTCTTCAAACCGGATGTCGCCGGGGGCGGC
>JALONO010000386.1 GCA_025454895.1 Bernardetiaceae bacterium | reverse complement strand
TCCTTGACCAGGGTATCGGCCGGGGCCAGGGCTTGGCCGTCGAGTTGGAAGCCCGCGCGCACCTGCCGGGGCTGGTCGGTGTAGTTGAGCACCTTGCCCACCAGTTGGGTACTGTCGCCCTCGACCAAAAACCGGGGTGTGGCCAGGGTGGCGGCCACAGGTTTAAACGCCTGCAAATCAGCGGTTCCGAGGCCACTTTGCCGACGGCGGTTCATGGCGATGGCGTAGGTGCGCCAGCGGGTGAGGTTGTCGGGCAGGGTAGCCGTGAACCGCGCCCGGCCCTGGGCATTGGTGGTGAGGGTGGGCCGCCAAAACGCATGATCGCGGAAGTTGCGCCGCAGCGAAGTGGGGCTGGGGGCCTCCCCCGTGGCCTCGCTGGCCGGGGGCAGGCTCGGGGCCAGCTTCAGTACGTCCGCCGAGGTGAGCGGGCCGAGGCTGCCTGCCCCCCGGATGACCACCCCTGGAATTTTACCTTGCAGAGTTTGACTAACTGTAGAGATAGAGGCAGTCATGTACGCTTTGCTTTGGGTGCTATAACCCACTACTACCACTTCTTCCAACTTCCTGACATCTTCCTCGAGCGTAATTTCTACATTATCCCCATTGCGAGCTTCTGCCTCACTTGTCACAAAACCCACATAACTAAACACGAGCGTTATTGGGCTGGAACTGCCCGGCCGGATGGTAAAAAAACCGTTCACATCGGTTAACGCGCCAATGTTCGTGCCCTTGATCAATACTGACGCTCCTGGAATTGCAAGCTTGTCCTCTTTGCTAAACACCCGGCCCGTAATGGCATAAGGGCTGGCCGAGTTGGCCGTTACTTCCAGGTTGACCCGGGGGTTGGGCCGGAGCTTGGCCTGGTTTCTATCCAGCCAGCGGTCCCAGTCGGTTTTGAAAGGCAGCCGCCGTTGCAGGTCGTCGTCACCCCGCAGCGTGTCAGGCTGGGCCCGCCCAAACTGCCGATAGGTGAGGCCATGCGGACGAAGGCACACCGTATCGAGCAAAAAAATCCGGTTTTGGTTGGTGATGATGGCCGCCCGGAAACATCCGGTGGGCAAGTTATGGACAATGGTTTGGCTGTCGGCCAGGTGGCTAAGGGCCAGGGCCACTATCTTTTCATTTGGGTTACGGCTCACCTGTTTTGGCGGGGTTGGCTGCGCGCGCGTGAGCGTGTCCCAAACGGTAAAGGCCAAGGAAGCTGGCCCGGCCACTGAGCGTTTTTTGCCTTCCAAATACAAATTGGACTTGAGAATGTCCCAAACATAAGAGAAGGCTTTGGGGTAGGCATTAACCGGCACGGGGAGCTCGTCGCGCAAGTTCAATTCCCCGCGCCAGTTGCCATTGTTGTATTTAAGATTGAGATAATTGCGCCAGAGCACCTTCCAGGATTTGTCGCGGATGGGCATGGAGAACCGCGAGACCTTATCTTTCAGCTCGAGCAAACCGGAAAAACGCTGGCGGGCGAATTTGACGGTATCGGCCAGATTGCCATTTTTAAACACGGTGGCGGTCAACTCGCCGCCCTGGGGCAGAAACGGGCCTATTTGGTAGTAAGGATACCCATAGGCGTGATGGCGGCCATTGCTCCCCAAGGGCAATAAATATTGCCGCTGGCCTTGGGTTACCCAGATGTCAAAATTGGCATAGTAGTCACTCAACACCTTGACCATAAACTGATTGGCAAAGGCGATCTCGGCCTTGGTGAGGTGGTTGGGCTGGCGCGTGGTGCGCACGCGCGGGTGCTGCCCGTCGGTGGCCAGGCTGATCACCAATTTCTGGGCCGGGCGCACCTCGATGCTGTCCACCACGTAGGTGCGCCCCGGCGTGCGGATGGTGAGCCGGTGCTTGCCCGGCGGGGCCGCGATGCAGCCGTTGTATTTTTGGTCGGCCCCCAGGTAATACACCGGGATACTGTCCAGCAACACCAAGAACTGGTCCACCGGGCGGCCTTGGGCCAGCACTAGCGGCTGCACCTGGGCAACGCCGCTTTTGGTGGGCAAATAGGCTTCGTACAGGCCCTGCGGCGGGAACATGAGCCGATAGTACTCGTTTTGGGCCAGGCCCCACTCGCGCATGGTGGCCGGGTCGAGCCGGCGTTGGGTGCTCTCCCGGTCGGCCTCCTCGGCCTCGCTGCGGAACTGGCGGGGGCGCAGCACCGTGTGCCCGGCCCGGCCCAGGTAGGGCACGGTGGGCAGGTTCTGGTCGGCAAACTGCTGGTTTACCGCCCACACCGTCAGGTTGGTGCGGGGCACGGGCCGCCCCTGGTGGTCGCGCACCTGCACGGCCACCTCCACTTTTTGCCCCGGCTGGGCCTGGGCGGGGGTCTCGACCTCCACTTGCAGGTTTTTGGGATAAAATGCCGAGTTAACCACCTCGTCAGACGTGCCGTAGCTATTCCAACGCAGCATTTTAGGCTCGCCGGCCCACCTAAAGTCGACCACGGCCGATACCGATTGGTGCGGGCCTTGGGTGCGCAGGGTAAAAGTCGTGTCGCCCTGGACCAAGCCCCGCACCCAGCGTTTTTTGTTTCGGTACAACGTAAACCAAACGGGCACCCGGTGGGGATTGCGCAGCGTGTAGCGCACGGTGTCTGCCCCTTGGGCCAGGGTTTGGGCCACGCCGTGGGGCCATTGTCGGGGGTCAAAGGTGTAACTGGTCCCGGCGGTGGCCAGTTGGTACTCGGTAACGGCCGGGTCCAGCCGGGCCCGCCACGGAAACTCCACCATTTGCTGGGTCCCATGCCCGCCCTCGTAGGTGCGCGCGCCGGTGCCCTGCGCGGGCGTGGGCTGGCCGTTTACCAGGTAGTCG
>JALONO010000213.1 GCA_025454895.1 Bernardetiaceae bacterium | reverse complement strand
AGGTCGGCGTGGCCGTTGGCTACCCAGGTGGGCCAGTCTTGCAAATACTCCTCGCGGCTAAACGGGAACACGCTGGGCGACATGGCCACCAGGCAGTTGCGCCGGGCGGCCTTCACCTGGCTGTACAGCCGCTGGGCAAACCCGCTGAGGCGGGCGGCCCGCCAGCGCACCCACGCGGGGTCGCGGAAGTTGGGGGGCGGGTCCTGGCCGGTTTCGGCGCGGTAGGCCGCCGCCACCGCCGGGTTGTAGCCCGCTTCCACGGGCAGGGCGGGCAGCCGGTCGTCGCCCTGGATGCCGTCCACCTCGTAGTTGCGCACCACTTCCAGCACCAGGCTCAACATAAAATCCTGCACCTCGGGGTCCAGGGCGTTGAGCCAGTCGAACCCGTTTTTGACCACCAGTTGGCCGTTGGTGCCCAGGGCGGCCCATTGCGGCCGGGCACGCACCAGCGCCCCCCCCTGGGCCGAGAACGAGGCGGCGAACCCGTACTCGAACCAGGCAAATACCTTGATGCCGCGCGGGCGGGCCACCTCGATCAGTTCCCGCAAGGGGTCGCGGCCGGCAAACCGGGCGTTGATGCTCGTGCCGGTGAGGTTTTGCATGATTTGGCTGGGGTAAAACGTGGTGCCGTTGCCCCATACCACCACAAATAAGGTGTTGATACCCAGGGCTTCGCAATTGCGCACGGCCGCCTCGATGCCCGCGCGCGAGTCGAGCACCCGGCTATCGGTGGTGGTGAGCCAGGCACCCCGCACGGCCGTTTCGGGCAGCTGGGGCAGCGGGGCCAGGGTAACGGCTCCGGGGTTGACCACGCTAAACGGCTGCTCGGGCTGGGGCTGGCAGGCTAGCACGCTGGTCAATAAAATCAAACCAAAAAATAAACGGCGCATGGGTGGATGAAAAATAAGTGGAGGGATGTTGCAACGTCAAAAGAACAAAAAAAAGGCGAATGGACGGGTTTCTTGGTCACCGCCGCCCGCAGCCGACGAGGCAATGCCGGATGAACGTCCGTTGGCAGGGACAAGGCATGCCTTGTCCCTACGGGTGGCCAACGACCGCCCTGCTCAAGAAGAAAGATGTAAGTTCTCCTAATACCAAAATCAAATAGCGATTGCGTATTCGCCGTCTTTTAAATGATTGATAATGAAAGAGAAAAATCATTTGATCACGCAATCATTAGGTCATGATTAGCATAAATCTTTCAAAATCAATTGTTTATTGCACGGCAAACTCCATTTGCTTGTGGCCTAGTTGCCCGTTGGCGGCCCGGCCCATCACGGTTACCCGGTAACGCCCCGGCACGTCGGCGCAGAAAAACCGGATGCTGGCCTGTCCGGTCTGGGGGTCGGTTTGCAGGTTGGGGTTCCAGTAAATGGTGGTGCGGAGGTCGGGCATGAGCTTGTCTTCTTCGCTGGGGTTCTGGTGGTTGGGCTGGTAAAACTCGCGGGGCAAATAGTAGCCCAACACTTGGGCGTTGATGATGCTGCCCGGAAAATCGGGCGTGCGGTCGGAGAGGCCGTCTTTGCCGTACACGGCGATTACGCCGTTGCCGCCCCGCGCCCCGTAGATAGAGGCGGAAGGGCCTTTGAGCACGTCCACGTGGTCCACGTCGTTGGGGCTGATGGAGGCGAAAAACCCGATCTCGACCTGCATTCCGTTGAAAAGCAGCAGCGGGGTGGTGCTGCCCCGGAAACTCCCGATCCCCCGGATGACGATGTTGGGCTGGCCCGTGCTATCGGTGCCCACGGTAAGCCCGGCCACCCGGCCTTGCAGGGCGAACAACAAATTGGCCCGCCCGGCGGCCAGGTTTACCAGGTCTCTACCGGGGATGCTCACATCGGGCGTGCCGTAGATTTTTTGGCTCGCGAACCGCTCGCGCCCCACTGGCTCGCGCTTGGCGGTAACGGTAACGGTTTTGAGCAAACGGGCATCTTTGCTCAGCCGGAAGGCCCGCTCGGCCTTGCGCATCTGTTGGCTTTGGCTAATGAACGAAGGGTGGCTGACCCACGGGCCGGGCGGGTAGGGGGCAGGCCCGGCTTTAGGCCCGGTTTCCCAGTCGAGCCGGAGGTTGTAAGTGAAGCCCGCCACCCCGGTGGCTGAACTGTAGCGTTGCGGAACTTGGAACGTAAAAGTGGCCGAGTCGAAGAAAAGCAATTTGTCAAAAGCGAATTCCCCCTTGGAGCCAAGGGTCATCTCTTTGATTAGCCCGGCTTTGGGGGCGATGAGGTTGACCGTTGGGTTACCCGAAAGCGGGCGGCCGTTGGCCAGCAAAAGGCGGCCCGCCAGCCGCATTTCCGGTTCGCGCGGGTAGGCGGGCGGGGCCAGTTGCCCGGCCAAAAGCGCGGGCCATTTAAACCGCCGCCAGCCTTGGGTGAGCATGAGCAGGTCGGCGGCCAGTTGGGGGCCGGGACCGGGTTGGAGGTAATAGGCCGGGTCCTCCAGGTAGCCCTTCAGTTCGGAACTGAGCAGGTGGTAGGTGTGGATGTTGTGCTGGCCATGCCCGGCGGGTAGGGGCACGCGGTCGGCGTCCACCACTGCCACCGACAGGTCGGTGAGCAGCGGCTTGCCTTCACGGTCGGCGGCCAGCACGGTAATCTCAGCAGGCTGCTTGCGTTGGTAGCTGGGTTTGTCTTTGCCCAACTTGAGCGACAGCGTGTCTTGCTGGTTGGTAAATACCAGCCGCTCGGCCCAGGGGCGGCCCTGGTCGTCGAACAAGGTGAAATGGGTAATGCCGTTGGGCAGCAGGTTAGTGGGCACTTCGTAGGCAAACCCGCGCCCGCTACTGTCGTAAAGGTTGAAATTGATGCGCCCGCCCCGGTGGCCCAGCAGGCTGAGCGGGCGGGGGGCCATGCCCTGGCCGAGCACCCGCACGCGCAACAGGGCGCGGTCGGGTAGGGGCTCCACGCTGAGCACGTAGCCGCTGTCCAGGGCCGGGGGCAGGGGCACCTCCCGCACCGAACTGTCCGGGAAATGGCAGCGGGCCACGTAAGTTTGGCCGGGGGCCAACCCCAGTTTAAACAGCCCCATGCCCCGGTGGCTGGCCCTGAAGCGGGCCATCACCGTGCCGCCTTGGTTCAACACTTCGCCGTAAACAGGCACGCCCCGGCCTTGGGCGTTTACCGCCTTGAACGCCAGCACGTTGCGCAAACCAGCCACCAGGTGGCCACCTTCGGGGAACAATTGAAAATCGTAAGGGGTGGGCGGGGGCGGCACTGGCGGGGCCGCCGGGTCTTGGTCTGGCTCCTCGGGGTTGATCACCAGCAGTTCTTGGTCGTGAAAAGCCTCCGGGTGGAAGTTGCGCATAAAGTGGGTGTAGGCGCGCAGGCGGTACCGGCCGTTGGGCAAATAATCGGGCAGCCCAATATCGCCCCAGGCCGAGCCGTATTGCAGGTAGAGCTTGCGCTGGGCCAAAAGGGTATCGGCGGCCAGCAGGTCCACGTAGAGCACGCGGCTCACCGCCGTATCGGCCTGGTAGGTGTTATCGAGCTGATGGTAGGCTTTGAACCAAATGGTGCTCCCGGCGGCATAATAAGGCTTATCGAGGTGGAGGAAGACCTTTTCGCCGGGATAGTTGCTGTAAAAGAAGTTGAGCGCGGCGGTAATTTTGGCCAACAGTTCCACATTGCTAAGCGGGCCAGGGTGCTGGCGACCGCTGAAGCCCCACAAGGCCCCCAGCGTCAACCCGCCGATGATCAACAAACGAAGGCGCATAACAGGTTTGGTTAAGGTACAGGAGATTAGCCGTCAACATTACGCATTTTACCGCAAATTGCGCCCGGGAAACCAATGGCGAAACCTCTGGGAACAGTGCGACATTCGGCGGGCTGGCCAATTAACCCAATCTTAAAACCAGGCTGGCGCGATGAATGTTCTAGGGATATTGGCCGAGTTTTGCCCCGTTGCTGCCCGGCACGCAAGTTTGTACGAACGAACACTTTAAGACCATCACTCATGAAAATGTCCTTCCCAATCGTGGTGGCCTGGCTGAGCTTGGCCCTGCTCAAACCTACCACCGCCCTGGCCACCGACTACAACATCGTGAAATTTGGGGCGGTGAGCGGCCAGCTCTGCACCCAGGCCATTCAAAAAGCCATTGATGCCTGCCATGCCGAGGGCGGGGGCCGGGTGCTGTTTCCGGAGGGGGTGTTTATTAGCGGCACCCTATTTTTGAAAAGCAATGTGGATATTCATCTGAGCCGCAACGCGATTTTGAAGGGGAGCGACCAGGTGGCCCATTACACCGTGAACGGCCGGGTGTACGGTTTGGTGTACTGCGAAGATGCCACCAACGTGGCCATCACCGGCACCGGCACCATCGATGCCAATGGCTCCCAATTTTACGACCCCACCCAAAACCACACCTACGACGAGTTTGACCGGTCCGCCACCCGCCAAAAGGACGGCTACATGCCCGTTGGCACCTTTTTTACCGACGGGCCGATTAAGCGTAAAGTGTTCGTGGGCAATACGTTGGAGTTCTTTCATTGCAGCCGGGTATCGTTGCTCAATCTCCATATCAAAGACACCCCCGTGTGGGCCACCCGGTTTGGTTACTGCGACGGCGTGCTCATTGATAACATCAGCATTGCCAATAACTTGCTGGTGCCCAATAGCGACGGGATCCATTGCACGGCTTCGCGCAACATCCGCATCGCCAACTGCCAAATTGTGGCGGGCGACGACGCGATCGTGCTCACGGGCTTTACCCGCGAGACCGAACAGCCCGGCTACGGACCGGCCGAGCAGGCCCGCTACCAGCACGGCAACAAAACCATTTATGCCGAGAACTTAACGGTAACCAACTGTCAATTACAATCGGCCTCGTCCGGTATCCGCATCGGTTACGGCCAGCACCCCATCCGGCGGTGCGTGTTCACCAACTTGGTCATCTCCGACTCGCACCGGGGCATCGGCATTTTTGCCCACGATGCCAGCGACATTGAGGACCTCATCTTCTCCGACATCGTGATCGAGACCCGCCTGCGCAACGGCCAGTGGTGGGGCCACGGCGAGCCGATCCACCTGTCGTGCATTTCCCGCTTTGCGGGGCAGCGGGCCGGGCAAATCAAAAATGTCCAGTTCAACAACATCATCGCCACCGGGGAGCAAGGCATTTTGGTGTACGGCCTGCCCGATAGCCCGCTGGCCAACATCGAGTTCAACCAGGTGCGTCTGCGCCTGCGCAAGGGCAAAGAAACCCTCACCTATGGCGGCAACTTCGATTTGCGGCCCGCCACGCCCCGGGCCAAGCAGATTTTCGCCCACGATATCCCCGGTTTTTACGCCCAGCATGTCAACGGCCTGGCCATCCGCCAGTGCGCGCTCACCTGGGACGCCGACCTGCCCAGTTTTTTCACCCACGGCATCGAGTGCGAGCACGTAACCGACCTGTGGATCAACGACTTTGCCGGCGGCCCCAACCCCAACGCACCCGGCGGAAAAAAGATCCAAACCACCCAATGCACGTTGCGTAAATAATTGGAGCGCGGCTCCCCCCGCCTACAACTCTCAACCCCGTTAATGAAGACTGGCAGAGCCTAATGAAGTGAGAAATTACTTTAAAGCCGAGTTCAGCTACGGATTTTTATCTTGTAAATAATTGATAATCAAAGAGAAAAATCATCTAATCGTTAAACTACTTTAACTTATCGCCGCCCGGCTAAACACCCACCGGGGGTTGAGCACCAGCAGTAGGCCAAACTGCACCCCAAAAATTCCGGCGGCCAGGCCCAGGTGCAGCGGTTGCAGCGCCGCGGGCATGCCCAGGTAGGCCAGGGCTGCCCCGGTGGCAATTTCCGCCGCCAGCAGGGCCAGCAGGGCCATCGTTAGGCGGCGCACTGGTGAGCTGGCCCAACCGTCCGCGCTGGGGTGGCTGGCCCGCAGGCGGTAGGCCAGCCAAGCGTTAAGGCCAAACACCACCAGCGAATAAGTGCGGTGTACGTAGAACGGCCACCCCAGTTCGCCTATCCAGGCCGCCCGGGCCTCCGGGCCAAGGTGGTCGGCGATTTCATCGATGGCCTCGCGCACCTGCGTGCCCAGGCCCACCTGAAGCAAAAACAGCCCCAGGTTGAGCAACAGCAGGCCATTGGTAACCGGCAGGCCCACCAGCCCGGCGGGCAGGGCCAGTTGCCGCTGGTGGCTGCGGGCCACGGCGTAAATGAGCACCGCCACCACCGCCAACGCCCCGGCCATGTGGAGGGTGATGGTGGCGGGCAGCAGGTTGGTGTACACCACAATGGCTCCCAGGCCCGCTTCCAGCAGCACCAGCACCAGGGCCAGCAGGCTCAGCCAAACCACCGCCCGGTCGCGCCGCCAAAAACTCAGCGAAAAGCCGAACGTGAGCAAAATAAAGAGGCCCGTTAGCGCGCCCAGCAAGCGGTTGAGGTACTCGATCCAAGTTTTTACCGCGTTAAACGGCTCGTCGTGGTAAATGCTGGGATCGTTGGCCAGGCGGTGGGCCAGCTCGGGTTGGCCCAGGCGGGCCACCAACTTCGCGAATTTTTCGTTTTTGGCCCGCCGGTTTTCTTTGTACACCTCGCGGTAGTTAGCGGGCAGTTGGGCCTCGGCGGTAGGCGGCACGTACTGCCCAAAGCACTTGGGCCAGTCGGGGCAGCCCATGCCCGAACCAGTGCTCCGCACCACCCCGCCCACGACAATGAGCAGGAAAACCGTGGCCACGGTGAAGACGCCGAATCGGCGAAAAGCGTTTTCCATAGCTAAAAATAACCGCCGCGAAGTTACACGGCTTACCCGGTTTACCGTTTGTTCAACCGCCTGGTTAAACGGGCGCAGTTAGCCGCAGTTGGCTGGCTTCCGGTGGTTGGTTCCCAGCCGGAACCAGCGCATCTGCCCAAGCCCACTTGGCCTATATTTGTGGAAAAACCCGCCCACCATGCCTAAGCCCAAAAACCGCGACGGGGTAGTGTACAGCACCAACCCCAACTTTGCTTACCA
>JALONO010000212.1 GCA_025454895.1 Bernardetiaceae bacterium | reverse complement strand
GTCGTTCAGCACCTGCTTGAGCGCGCCCGCCCCCGCCACGATGAGCAAAATGGTGGACGTGGCCTTGAACGCTTCTTCCAGCTTTTTCATGGTGGCCTTTATGGTTTGGCCCTGGCGCAGGCCCAGCAGGTAAACGGCCAGCAGCACCGAGAGCGCCGCCACCGAAAACAGCACCAGCGGCAGCAGGGTGGTGAGCAGGCTCACGCCCAGGCTGGGCAACTGGGCCGGGTCGGTCTGGGCCGGGGGCTGGAACGCCGAGGCATCGGCCCGGTAGGTGTAGCGGCGCAGCGTGCGGCCAAACAGCGGCCCCGCCACCACGATGGCCGGGATGGCCACCAGCACACCATAAAAAAACGTGAGCCCCAGGTCGGCCCCGGCCTGGGCCGCGATGGCCACCGGCGAGGGGTGGGGCGGCAGGTAGCCGTGGGCCACCGACAGGGCCGAGCACATGGGGATGGCCACGTACAAAATGGGCAGCCGGGTGGAACTGGCCACCGCAAAAATGAGCGGCACCACGATGATGAACCCCGCATTATAGAACAGCGGCAGCCCGATGATGAACCCGGCCAGGGCCAGGCCCCACTGCACGTTTTTGACCCCAAACACGGCGATGATGGCCTGGGTAATGCGCTGGGCGGCCCCGCTGTCGGCCACCAGCTTGCCCAGCATGGCCCCAAAGCCGATGATGAGGATCAGGTCGCCCAGGGTGCTGCCAATGCCCGCCTGGATCGACTTGCCAATCGCGGGCACCGTCATGCCCGCCGCTAAGCCCAGGCCCAGGGCCACCAAAATAAACGCAAAATGAGGGCGATAATGCCCCCCAAGGCCAATAAAACGGGCATGAGTGATCCAGGGTCCAGGTTTGGCCAAAGGTAGGGAAAATTGGGGGATGCGCGTCTCCCGTTGTACAGACAAGGCATGTCGTGTGCCTACGGGCGGCCCACCTACTCCAACCCGCTCCCCGCCAGCAAGTCAGGGCGACGGGCCTGAGTGCGGGCCAGGGCCTGCTGAAACCGCCACTCGTTGATGTTGGCCTCATGGCCCGAGAGTAGCACCGGAGGCACTTCCCAGCCCTCGAACACCGCCGGGCGGGTGTACACCGGCGGGGCCAGCAAATTGTCCTGGAACGAGTCGGTGAGGGCGGAGGTTTCGTCGCTGAGCACGCCGGGCAGCAGGCGCACTAGGGCATCGGCTACCACGGCGGCGGGCAGCTCGCCCCCGCTCAGCACAAAATCGCCGATGGACAGTTCCAGGGTGATGAAATGCTCGCGCACCCGCTCGTCCACACCCTTGTAATGCCCGCACAAAATGAGCAAGTTACGGCCCAGCGAGAGCCGGTTGGCGGTTTTTTGGTCAAACCGCTGCCCGTCGGGGGTCATGTAAATCAGGTGATCGTAGGGCCGCTGGGCCTGCAAATGCCGGATGCACCGCACAATCGGCTCAATCATCATCACCATGCCCGCCCCGCCCCCAAAGGCGTAGTCGTCGGTTTGGCGGGCCTTGCCCTCGGCGTAGTCGCGCAAGTCGTGGACCACCAACTCGGCCAGCCCCTTTTGCTGGGCCCGGAGCACGATCGACTGGTTCAAAAAACTGTCCAGCAGGCGGGGCAGGCACGTAATAATGTCAATGCGCATGGCCAGGAGGCGTTAGTCTTGGTCGTCCGGTTTCTGGGGCGAGGTGTACACGGCCAGCAGACCGTCGGGCAATTGAACGAAAATAGTACGGGCGGCGTGGTCCACCTTTTTCACAATGTGGTCGGCAATGGGCACCATTACCTCGTGGCCTTGGTACTTTACCACCAGGGTGTGTTGGGCGGGCAGGTCGTACACGTTGGCCACCGTGCCCAGCAGGCCCTCGGCGGCATCTTGCACCTGGTAGCCGATGATTTCGTGGTAATAAAACTGGCCTTCGCCCAGAGGGGGCAGTTGGCTCAGCGGCAGCCAGAGCTTGCTGTTTTTGAGGGGATCGGCCTGCTCTACGGTGTCAATTTCGTGGAACTTGACGATGATTTTTTTGTTGGCAAACTCTAGGTACTCAATCTCATAGGGTACTAGTTGGCCTTTTACCTCCACCAGCACGGCCCCTAATTCTTCGTACTTGTTGGGGTCGTCCACGTCGAACACCGCGCCCAACTCGCCCGCTAGCCCGTGCGGGCGCATGAGGTAGCCCAGTTCAAAACACTCGCTCTTGTTCATTTTGCTAAATGATTAAATGAGGGCATTACCAAACGCATCTTTGATTAGGTTGATTAACCCTGCTTCTAAATAGAAAAGAATACTTTTTATCTTAAAATTCAAAAGAAAACATCAGGCTAATAAAGACCGAATGAATAATCACAAAATCAAATAGAGATTATGCATTCTGGATGACCTGAATAATCATTAATCAGGTTGAAAAACTATAGACCTCTTGCAGATTAGATTTTGGGCTGGGTGAAAGTCCGAATTTTCGTTCAAAACCCGCTTTCTTTGGCCCCACCCTATCCAGCAGCACTGGCTCGCCCCAAAAGCTCATTCGCTTTTGGTCGTCCGGCGGGGAGGGGACGCAATCTCGAACCCAGAGAGGGTAATTTGAAAGGAGTTTAATCTAATTCGCAAGAGGTCTTATGTAATCATTTTAGTATAAATATGCACAATTAATAAATTCATTATCAGCATTTTAAGAAGAAAAAATAAATCATTTAATTCAAAATATCCCACTTAAAAAGCCCCAAGCGTTTGGCCAGAAAGTATTTGACGGAAACCCCCAGTACGCCCCAGCCATAGCGGATGCTATTGCTCAGGTTGATAGACGAGGCTTCGTCAAAATATTTAGTGGGGCAGGTTACCTCGGCAATCTCGAAGCCCTTGGCAAATATCTGGGCAATCATTTGGTTGTCGAAGATGAAATTATCGGAGTTTTTTTGATACGCCACCGCTTGCAACACGGGCCGCGAAAACGCCCGGTAACCCGTGTGGTACTCCGACAATTTTTCGTTCATGAGCAGGTTTTGGGCCAGGGTAAGCAGCCGGTTAGAGATGTATTTGTACAACGGCATACCGCCTTTGAGCGCGCCCCCGCCCAATATGCGCGACCCGAACACTACCGGGTAAAGGTCTTGCGCAATGATGGACACCATGGCGGTAATCAGCTTGGGCGTGTACTGGTAGTCTGGGTGGAGCATCACCACCACGTCGGCCCCTAGGCCCAGGGCGGTGTCGTAGCAGGTTTTCTGGTTGCCGCCGTAGCCCCGGTTTTTTTGGTGGGTGATCACGTGCCGGATGCCCAGGGCGCGGGCCACGGCCGAGGTCTCGTCCCGGCTGGCGTCGTCGACCAGCACCACTTCGTCCACAATGTCAAAAGGGATTTCTTGGTAGGTGCGCTCCACGGTTTTGGCCGCGTTGTAAGCCGGCAGCACCACCACCACCTTTTTGCCTAAGTACATGTCGTTCTGGAAAAATTGGCCGCAAAGGTAGGCCGTTTTCGGGCCTGGTTAATCGAAAAAGAGCCAACGCACGCCAAGTTCCAGCGAGCGGGGCTGGGCAAAATAGCGCGGCGTGCCAAAATACCCCCGGCCCAGCAGGTCTTGCAGGGCATTGTTGACCTTGATGAAGCACCAGGCCCGGGCAATTTTAAAATTAGCGAACACATCGGCCACCAAAAAATTATCGACCATAAACTGGTTTTGCAGGTGAAACTGCTGGATTTGCGGCCGGTAGGCGTTGGCCAGAAAGGCCGATTTCCACATCAGGTCCAAGCCCAGTTGGAACTCCAGGGCATCGGTAAACGCTTTGCGCTCCCAGTAAATTTGGTTGGTAACCACAAACCGGGGCACGCGCACCAGGTCGGCCCGCAGGTTTTGGGTGTACGTAAGTTGCAGCACGTTGTGAAACTGCCGCCAGCGCGCCCGCACCTGCCCGCCAATTTGCAGTTGGCGCACGTCTTGGTTGGCCTGGCGGGGGCGGCCCAGGGTGTCGTAATACACTAAATTGCTCACGTTGTTGAGCAAGGCAAAGGGCGAAAGCCGCACCTCGGTAGTGGAATCGTTGAGGCCGGGCACCCTAAACTGGTTGATACTGAACCTGATCTGACTGGCCAGGGTGTTGACAAAACCGTTGTCCCACCGGGCAAAGGTGCCAAACAGCCGCTGCTGCACCAGGTCAGGGGTGTAAAAAGCCTGCTCAAAGGCGAGCGAGAACCAGCGACCGCTGTACCCGCCGCGCAGGCGGTAGTCGCGCAGCAGCAGGTGCTCCAGTTCCACCTCCAGCCGCGAACTATCTTTAAAAGTGTAGTCCAGCCCGCCGCCCACAAACAACTCGGCGGCCAGGGGCCACTGCTCGGTGCTGTCGCGGCCACTCAGCGAGTCGATAAAGTTGGCTTGGAACTGGTAGTTGCGCAGGCGCGCATAGGCCCGGTAGCGGAACTCGCCCAGTTTGCCCTTTAACCCGGCCCGGTTGTCGAGCTGGGTAAACCGGGTGCTGTACACCGCCGTGGTGCCGGGCGTGGGCAGTTCTTCGCCGGGGCGGGGCTGCAGGGCGGCCCGGCGGTTCGGGTCAAAGGCCACTTGGCGGTAAAAATTGGGCACGTTGGCCTGCCAACGCTCGTCGGTGTACGAGTTGGTCTGCTGCCGCCACTCGGCCAGGTGGAACAGTTGCAGTTGGGTGCGGGCTTGGCGGGCCGTGTCGTTTTTAAAAAAGTCCAACTCGTGGTAAAGCCGAAAGGTGTTGCCCGCTTGGCGGGCGGCGGGCAGGGCGGTGGCGTTTTGGGCGGGCTGGCCCGGGGCCAGTAATTGGTAGCGGAGTTGGCTGTCTTCGGCATCCAGCAGTTCGCGCAGGTTGCGCACGGTGTCGGTGCCGGTGGCCGTGAGGCCGTAGCCCCCGTTTTCGCGCACCGCGTGGTTGTAGTTGAAAAAGCTGGCCAGCAGCCGGTAACGTTCGTTTTTGGAAACAAAGCGGGTTTGCAGCCCAATGGTTTGGTGCGACACCACGGCATCGTTGCGGTAGGCCACCCGGTTAAAAATGCGGTTGGCCTCCTGCCGCCTAAAATGGAGCGTGATGTTCCAGTTGGGGTTCAGGTTGCGCGAGTGGGCAATGCGGATGCGCGGCCGCCCCTTGCCGCCCTGTACATAATCAATGTCGGTGTAGGGCGAATAGGTGTTGTAGTGGGGCACCTGGGCGGGGTCGATCAGGTAACTGTTGTACAGGTGGTAGCCCAGCCTGGTGCCAATTTCGGGGGGCAATTGGTAAAAAATGGGTTGGGCGGCTTGGCCGTTCACGCCCAGGTCTTGCCAGGTGAAGCCATTGGCCTGCACGGCGTTGTATCGGTGGCGGTTGCTCAGCGCGGTGTCAGGGTTTTGCTCGATGGCCCGGTTGCGGTACAGCTCGCCCTCCCATAAATAAAACACGGTGTAAGGGCCGTACTTGATCGAGTCCTGCTTGGTTTTTTTGGTGGTATCGCTGGGGCTGGTGTCCGGGGCCGGAGTTTGGGCCAAGGCGGGGCATCCCATGATGGCCAGCAAAAGCCCGCAAATCCAACCTTTAGGCATCAATTTCGTAAACACTCTAAAATGAGTTTGGTGGCCAAGGTGCAAAACTATACGTAAGCCCCCGTGCCCGCGAGCACCGCAGCCCATTTTACCAAAAATTAAGGCGGCCCACCCCCGGTTCGTCAACTTGTTTGGCCCGGTTGACAATCTGACACGTTTTTCTTCGTTTTAAAGCAAAAAAGTACGCTAACCAGCGGCCAATGCCCAGCCAGTTTTTGTGATGGCGACTTCAGATCAATCAAACCCCTTTGGTTTTGACAATCAGAAAGTTTACAGAATATTAATTCTTAAAAAAGTACTGTTGATTGTTTTTTATTGATCTCCGCGAACTAATTTTGTCGCTATATTATTTGTACTTTAAACTCCAGACTTAACTAACGTACTTGCCAAACATGATGAAAGTTGAAGTAATCGAAAAGCTCCGGTATTCCGATGCCGATTTAAAGGAATTTGAAGAGTTGATTACCGGAAAACTGGCGCAAGCCCGCCGCGACTTGCAGCACTTGAAAGACTCGATCACCCGCAAATCTACCGGGAGCGACGACAACGTAAGTGGCCTCAAATCGCTGGAAGATGGGGCCGATGCTCTTGAGAAAGAGCAACTTAACCAACAAGCCGCCCGCACCCAACGCTACATTATGCAATTGGAAAACGCGCGCATCCGCATTAAAAACGGCACTTACGGCATCTGTATCGATACGGGCAAACTCATCCCCAAAGAACGCCTGCTCATTGTGCCCCACACGCAGCACTCCATCGAAGCCAAGAAAAACAAGCGTTAACCCGGCTAGCCCGGTTAGCGGTGATTAAGAAGATGAAGGACGGCCTCTTTCATCTTTTTTGTTGTCAAGGGCGACTGGCCTTGCCGCTCGTTGCCCAAACGGAAACAATTGCCCGGCCGGCCAAAACCCTCAAAATCAACCCAGAAAGTTGTAATTTTGTAACTGAATTGTTTTTTGGGTAAGCCTAGCGGATGGCCCCGGCAAAAGGTGGCCATTAATTTATTGATAAATAAGGACTTAGCGGCTCGCCCAAGGCAAACCATCACGCGCAAGGCTTATGGAACCAGGATTGGCTTTTTTGGCCCGCCACCTCGAGGCGCTCATCTTTTGTTCGCCCCATCCCCTCACTACCGACGAGATGAAGGCGTGCCTAAGCGAAATGTTAGGAACTGAAGTGCCCGAAGCCGACATTGAAGCTGCCCTGCAAGCCGTAACCGACAAGTTTGCCGACGAAGCCCACGCCATCCGGGTGGTGCGCTCCGGCGGGGGCTACCAAATGCTCACCAAAGCTGCTTACCAGGCCAGCGTAAACATCTTTCTCAAACAAACCTCGAAAAAGAAACTGTCGCAGGCCGCGTTGGAAACCATCGCCATCGTGGCTTACCGCCAGCCCGTTACCAAGGCCCAGATTGAGCAGATTAGGGGCGTGGGCAGCGATTATGCCCTTCAGAAACTTTTGGAAAAAGGGCTGCTAGAAATCAAGGGCAAGTCGGACGCGGTGGGCCGCCCCCTGCTGTACGGCACCACCCCAAAATTCATGGACTATTTTGGCCTGAACAGCCTCAAAGACCTGCCCCAGCCCAAGGATTTGGCCGAAGAAACCAACCAAATTGGCCTGGAACCAGCCACCGGGCCAACCGACGAGGCCGAGCAATAACCGGCCCTGCCCCCGTGAGGGTTTTTGGACAACCGCCTCATAAACAGAGACATAGTCCGTACTATTAGCAAAATGAAGTAAAAAAACACGTACTCTTAATTTTTGAAAGCTCAATGGGCAAATTTGACAAAGACGGCAACGGCGATAAGCCGTTCCGCAAGGGAAAGGCGTTTGGCAACCCGGGAGGGCGCAACGCTGACGGCAAAGGTGGCAATCGTGGTTTTGGCCGCGATAAAGGCAAACGAGGCTCGGGCCTCAAGTTTGTAAACGAAGGCGTAGTGGAACACAACGGCAAATTGTGGGAGCGCAACAGCCGCTCTACTTGGCTCAAGCGCGACGAGTTTAAGGCCAAACAAGAAGGCGGCGATGACTCCAGCAAGCGCGGCGGCTCGGACAACGCACCGAAGAACCCGTTTGAGAAACGCAGTTTTAATGAAGGCGACGGCAACAAACCCTTCCCGCGAGGGTGGTTTCAACCGTAAACCCCGCTTCGGCGACGATAACGACGGCGGCAAACCTTTCAACCGCGAGGGCGGCTTCAACCGCAAGCCCCGCTTCGGCGAAGAAGGCGGCGAGGGCAAATCCTTCAACCGCGAGGGCGGCTTCAACCGCAAGCCCCGCTTTGGCGAAGAAGGCGGCGAGGGCAAACCTTTCAACCGCGAGGGCGGCTTCAACCGCAAGCCCCGCTTCGGCGACGATAACGACGGCGGAAAACCCTTCAACCGGGAGGGCGGCTTCAACCGCAAACCCCGCTTCGGCGAAGAAGGCGGCGAAGGAAAACCCTTCAACCGGGAGGGCGGCTTCAACCGCAAGCCCCGCTTCGGCGAGGAAGGCGGCGAGGGCAAGCCTTTCAACCGGGAGGGCGGCTTCAACCGCAAGCCC
>JALONO010000211.1 GCA_025454895.1 Bernardetiaceae bacterium | reverse complement strand
CCGGGCGTGGACACGAACACGCCCGTCATGCGGCCCTGCATGGCCAGTTCGGGCTGCACGGCAATGCTCTTGGCAATATCCTCGGCCTTTACCGCCGAGATGGCCCCGGTCAGGTCCTTCTTCTCCCGCTCGCCGTAGCCGATCACTACTACGTCTTGGAGTATTTTGGTGTCGCTTTTGAGCACCACATCCAACGTGGCCGCCCCTGACACCGCTTGTTCTTGGCCCACATAGCCCACGTAGCTAAAAATAAGGGTCTGCGGCCCATCGGGTACCGCGAGTGAATAACGGCCATCCACATCGGTAACCGTACCGCGGGTAGTGCCCTTCACCAAAATGTTTACCCCCGGCAGGGGTTCGCCAGTTTCACTTTTCACTATGCCCCGCACGGTGTACTCGCGCAGCAGGTTGCTAAGCGGTAGGTTTTGCAAATTAAGCCCAGCCACTTCCAATAGCGGTTGGGAACGCTCGGGACTTGGCAGCAACCCATTTACTTGCTGGCGCAGCAACTCCAGGTCAACCGGATTTTTCTCATTGAAAATCACATACACTTCGCCCAACTTCTTGAACTTAAGCCCATGGGGGGCCAGTAAGTCCTCCAGGGCCAGTTCTAGCGACTGGCGGGTGGCCGGACCGTTAGTGGTTTTGTGGTCCACCAGGTCGTTGCGGTAGGTGAAAAACACGCCGTGGCGTTGTTCCAAGTTGCGCAGGGCCTGCGCCAACGGAATTTGTTGGTCGCCGCTGGCCAAGCCTCCCCGGCCCAGCGAGGCCAAACCTTGGGCCTGCACTTGGCCCCAACTTAGGCTAACCACCAGGGCTAGTACCCAAGTAGTGATAAATGGTAGTCGTTTCATTTTCATGGAGTTTGTTTATGCTTTAAGACTTTTACCTCATTGGATTAAGATTTTTTTATTCCCAACTTTTTTGACTTTTACCCCGTAAGTAGTGGCGAGTATTTCCAGTAATTGATCGATGTTTTTGGTGGGCAACACCCCGGTAGCCCGCTCTTTGGCCAGGTTTTGTTGCTCAATGTCCACCTCATAGCCGTAGAGCAACTCGATGCGGGCCGCGATTTCGCTCAGGGGCGAGTTGTCGAGCACCCAGTATTTTTTGGTCCACGCACTTTGGTTGTCGGGGCGCACGGTGTCAAGTTCCACCTTCTGTTCGGCGGCCAAAAACCGCACCTGCTCGCCGGGGCGCATCTCGATGTGTTGGTTCAAGGTCGCGGTGGCAATGGCCAGCTTGATCTTACCTTCGTTGAGGGTTACGGCAGTTTGGGCCGGGCGGTGGGCCACGTTAAACTTGGTGCCCAGCACTTCTACGCTCAAATTGGAAGTGTACACTTTAAATTTCGTCTGCTGGGTGGGCTGTTTGCTCACCTCAAAAAAGGCTTCGCCCTCGAGCCAAACTTGGCGGTCGGCCTGGTCTTGCCAGTTGCGCAGGTACTTCAGTTCCGAGCGGGCATTGAGCGTTACCCGGCTGCCATCGGGCAAAGCAATGGTTTGGGTTTGCCCAAAGTCGGTGGCTACTCGTTGATAACGGCTGTAGTCGTAAACCCAAAAACCTAAGCTGCCCAGCGTGGCCAGCAACGCGATGGCGGCCGCCCACTGCCGCCACCCGCTGGAACGCGCCGGTTTGAGCACAGCGGTTTTGCCCCCCGGTTGGCTAGCCGGGGCTTCCCCGGCGGCCGTGGCAATTTTAGCCCAAAGTTGTTGGGCCTCCGTTTCTGGCAGGGTTTCGTCGTCGCTAAACTGCAAAGCCAAAATCAGCTCGCGGGCCTCCTCGGCCCGGGCGGCCAGTCCAGGGTTTTGCGGTTGCCACAAGGCCAGGCGTTGCGCCCACTCCGGGGCGGCCTGGGGGTTTTTGGCCCAGTGCTGAAACCCCTCGTCCTTGAGAAAGTCCTCCACTTGGTAACCTTCAAAATTCATTTCAGATTGTTGTTTGGGGGTAAAAGAATGAGGATGAGATTATTCCATTGATTTTTTTCCAAAATCGGCCAAAACTTTTGGCGGCGGGCAGTGGACAATAAAAAAGCAGGATGTAGCCATCCTGCTCTCTTATACATGAAAATGCTTTTTTACTTGACTACCTTCATAATGCCTTGCATTTTAAAGGCGTGGCCCGGATAGGTACACACAAACATGTACTCGCCCGGCTCGTCGGGGGCGGTGAAGAAGATGGCCTCCGACTGGCCAGGGCCTACCATATTGGTGTGGTACAGCACTAACGGGCTATTGGGCACATATTGCATGGCCGGGCCGTCGATGCCCAGTTTGAGGGCCAGTTGCCCCACTTCGTTGGCTTTGCCGGGGGCCACCAGCACAAAGTTGTGCGGCATATCGTCCACGTTATTGAACACGATTTTCACCTTGCTGCCCGCTTGCACCTGAAGTTGCGTTTGGTCGTACACCAGGCCGGGGCGGGTGCCCAACGAAACCGAAACCTCGGGCTTGCCCCACGAGGCGGGCATGGCTGTGGTACGCTTGGCCGATACTTTTTCGGCCCCGCCGCTGGGCATGGGGTGGTGTTGGTGGTCGGCCGGGGCGGCGGTTACCTCGGCCAGGGGGATGTTCAACTTCGCGCCTTCAGCCAGTTCGTTGAGGGTGTAGTAGCCCGTGTTGTGCAGCAGGGGCTGGCCCGTGGCCGACTTCACCCCGTCCAGCATGATCTCGTGGATGTAGTGCTGGCGCAGGCCGTCCACCACAAAGCGGGCCTTCAGGCCGTCGGGCGAAACTTGCACGCCGCGCACGGGGCACTTTTGTTTGTTGATGACGGGGCTGCCGTAACGCCAATGGTAGCTATAAATAAAACTGGTTACCTGGTAGTTGGCCAGGTTTTGGGCCGTGGCCAGGTCCACCGGCTGGGTAAACTCGGCCTCGAAGCCATCGGGCATGGCCCGCACGGTTTTCATCTCAAAGGGGATTTTACCCGTCCACTTAAGCCGCTCCAAAGCAAACGGCTGCGGGCCGGTGCTGCCCCAACCCCGATTGGTTTGGCCCACCAGCATGGAGCCGTCGCTGGCCCACTCCATGCGCAGCACGCCCGACGAGAAGCCCTCGCGGAACAAGAACGCCACGCCTTGGTAGCGGCCTTTCACTTTCTCGAGGGCCACCCGCATAATCTTGCTCTGGCCTTGGTCGCCCACGAACAACTGCCCCTCGAACGGCCCAAAGCCGCCGGGCTGAGCGCCCTCGCGGGGCAAATAGGCCAAAATCTCGGAGGTGGAAATGCCCAAAATGCTGTGGGGCAGCCATACCGCCGGGGTTTTAAGCTCTTTCACGGCCTGGGCCAGCTCAAATTGGGGCCGGTCCGAGGAGGCCGCCTCGATCGTTTTCTTGTCCAACTTCACCGGCGAGTCGGGCGAGGTGGCCCAGGCCAGGCCCGCCGGGTTGCCCCCGGCAAAATCGCCTTTTTCTACCATGGTAACAAAGCCCGAGCCGATCCAGTCGCCCTGGTTATCGGCGTAGAAAAACTCGCCCTCGGGGCCAAAACCGATGCCGCAGGGCGAGCGCATGCCAGTGGCAAATGGCTCCAGCCGGCCGTCGGGGTGGACTTTTAAGGTCCAGCCGCGCCAGGGCACAAAACTTTTGGCCAGCCACCACGGGGTCGAGAACCCCACATTAGTAGTAACGAACATGCTGCCGTCGGGCGCGATGAGCGGCCCGTAGGTGTACTCGTGGTAGTTGCCCGAAATGGGGATGCGGGCAATGGCCTGGTACACATCGGCCACATCGTCGCCGTTTTTGTCCACCAGTTTGGTAAGCTCGCCGCGCTGGCAGGTGTACAAAGCCCCGTCTTTATAGGCCAGGCCCAGTGGCTCGTGCAAGCCTTGGGCAAACCGCTTATAATGCGGCTGGCCGCTTTCCATGGTGGGGTTTTGCACCAGCCACACATCGCCCCGGCGGGTACACAAGGCAATGCGGCCGTCGGGCATGGCCGCTAAGCCGCCTACTTCCAAGCTCACCCCGTCGGGGATGGGCAACTTCACGATCTGGTAAAAGTCGTTTTCGGTCAGGGGCTGGGGATCGGCCGACGGCCCCGCCTTTTTGGCGGGCGGATCGTTGGCTAGTAATGGGCCGGGGCCAAGCAGGCCAAGCCCGATGACGCACCCCAAGGCCCAGCGGATCAGCCAATTAGTCGTTTTCATGAACTTAGTTAAATAAAAGTTGGGTAATGGATCGGCAATGAGGTGCAAGTTAAATCAGAAGCAGTTACCAAGCGGGCAAACCCCCAAAGCCCTCAAAACAAAAAACCGCACCCAAGAAGCGCGGCCTTTCCCTAGTAAATATGAAAATGAAAACGTTGCAAAATAAAACAAACCGAACGTACCAAACAAGTTTTGTGTGAAAAAATTAACAAATGAGGTCTTTTTTGGCCCTATTTTTATTTTTACATGACGTTTTTGTTAAACAATGCCCGCTTTTTGACCCTAAAATTGTGAAAAGTAACTTTTTGTTTAACAATCTGCTTGCCAAGGGTTGGGTTTGCCAACCAGTCGCCATTAAGCCTTGGGAACTCGCCTTACTTAGGCTTGCGAGGTATTGGTTTGCCTTCACAATTAACCAACTGTCTGCAAAATAAGACTTTTTGTCAGTAAAAAACGAGTTTTTTATCAAAAAAATGACAAATTGGCATATAAATTTCCTTTTTACCTGGGTGGAACGGGCTTTGAAGGATGGTTTCCGATTTAAAAAAAGAAACAATCATCCAAAAAAACCATAGAAGCCATGTTTATCTCCCCTCATCGCCCATTCCAGGTTGCCGCTCGTCCGTTTTTTGCCCACCCGGCTTTTGCTAGCTGGGCGGCTGCGGCGGGCAATCCCCAGCGCGCCGCCCGCCCGCAGGCCCCGCGCGTGAACGTACAAGAAACCGCCGACGGCTATTGGTTGGAATTGGCCACCCCCGGGTTTGCTAAAGAAAACCTCCAAATCGAAGTGGAGGGCCAAGTGCTCAAAGTAAGTGGTCAAAAAGCCGAAGCCCCCGAGGCGAAATACCGTCGCCAAGATTTTGGCTACCCCACGTTTGAGCGGGCCTTCCACTTGCCCAAAAGCGTAGATGCTGAGCAGGTTAGTGCCCAGTACGAAAACGGGGTGCTGCGGCTGTGGCTGCCCAAAAAAGCCGAAGCCAAGCCCCAGCCGGCCCGCCAAATCGCGGTGGCATAACCCAACCAACCGCTCTTTCAGTGGATTTAGTAAGACAAAAACCCCGGTCGGGATGGCCGGGGTTTCTTTGTTGTTTACAGCCAACTAACCTTTTAGCTTGGCCAGGCGTTCCTTGGCATCTTTCAGGGTCGGGTCCAGCTTAACGGCCTGCTCAAAGCACTTGCGGGCTTCGGCCAGGTTTTTCTTGTGCTCGTAGATCATGCCCAGCCGGTGGTAGGCGTTGGCGGGTTGGGGCTGGTCCTTGGCGGGGGTGGTTTGCAAATACTTTTTGAGGCCCGCCTCGCCGCGATCCAATTGTTGCCCACTCACGGCGGCCAGCTTGCCCAACTGGTAGCTAGCGGGCAAGTTATCTGGCTCTTTTTTTAGCAAAGGGTCGTAAACGGCAAATGCCTTGTCGTACTGTTTTTGGCCCAGGCAAAAGTTGGCCAGGGCAATCAGGTATTCCATTTTACCCGGCTCGGCTTTGAGCAACGCTTGGTACTCGGCCTCGGCCAGGGCGGGTTTTTTGTCGGCCAGGTGTACCTCGGCCGCCGCCATGGCTCCCCGGGTTTTGTCCAGGGTTTTCATGCGGTTGGCCATTTCCAGGCCCTTTTTCAGGTCGCCGCCCATAAAACCCGGGGCTTGGATGTAAAACTGCACCAGGCTGTTCATGGCCTCGATGTTTTGGGGGTCCAGGGCCACGGTTTTCTCAAATGCGGTTTTGATTTTGGGGGCCAGCATGCCCTTGCGCATCATGCCCGACTGCTGGGCGTCCATGCCCATGGCCGCGCCGTGCCAAAAGTGGTAGTCGGCCACGTTGGGGTTGGCATCCACCGCCTCGGCCAAAAAATCAGCGGCTTCTTCGTACTCCTTCTGGTCGTAGGCAATCCGGCCTAAATAATATTGGGCGGCGGCGTAGTCTTTATGGTCGTCGTCGATTTGGGTCAAGATTTTTTTGGCCTCGGCCGGTTTTTTGGCCTCGTAGAGCTGGCGGCCCGCCGCCAAGGTAGCATTTTGGGCCAAGGCAGGCGCGGCCAAACCAACGATAATCAATAGGGAAACGATTATTTTCATTGAGTTCCAGATTTTCACCAAAGATAGGGCCAGGGCGGCCAAGGTTGCTTGCCGAAAAATTTTTAGCCCGGCCCGGCCCTCGGAACGGCAAAATTTGCCCGCTTGGCTAAATTGCCGCCAATAAACCAAATGAAGATGAAGGAAAAACTTACCCGCCTAGCGGCAGCTTGGGTGGTGTGGCTCAGTCTGGCCACCGCCGCCCTGGCCCAAACCCCCGCCGATACCGCCCTCATTTGCCGCGACCGCCCTACCCTGCTGCGTAAGCTGGTGGCGTTGCCTTGTGGCATCCAATCTGCCGACAGCCTGCCCGTGATGCTGGCCAAAATTGAGCGGTTTTTAGATGCTTACCAGCCCAATCCGGCTTACCCGGACGATCCCTACGCCAAGGAGAGCGTGCGCCAGGCCCTCATCAGTGTAAAAAAGGGCGGCTACGGCATCGGGGCGGTGATCATCGGGCCAAGTGGGCAAATTTTGCACGGGGCGCACAATGCGCAACTGACCAAGCTCCGCTCGGACCTGCACGCCGAAATGAACCTGCTCAATGAGTTTGAAGAGGACTCGGCTTTTGCCCAATACCGCCACAAGTACGTGTACCGGCCCGGCCTCACGGTGTTCAGTTCCACCGAGCCTTGCCCCATGTGCTTTATTAGGCTGGCCACGGTGGGCGTAAACACCAAGTACTGCGCCCCCGGCCCCGACGACGGCATGGTGAACCGCGTGGGCTGCCTGCCCCTGTACTGGCGCGAACTGGCCGCCAAAAACCAGATCAGCCAC
This sequence comes from Bernardetiaceae bacterium, assembly GCA_025454895.1. GTDB lineage: Bacteria > Bacteroidota > Bacteroidia > Cytophagales > Thermoflexibacteraceae > JALONO01. The sequence goes on along the minus strand of JALONO010000211.1, from coordinate 17 downwards.
GGCCAAAGCGCGCCTGT
>JALONO010000023.1 GCA_025454895.1 Bernardetiaceae bacterium | reverse complement strand
GCCAAGGGGGCCAGCCAGAGGGCCAAGGCTAAAATGCGTAGCATGGGTTTGCTGGTCAAAGTTGGTTGGCGGGAGGGAGTGGCCGGGCGCATGGGGAGGCTAACTGATGGAGGGTTCATGCAAAATTTATATATTAGTTTAAATAAATATTTATTAAATAAATTATAGAGGAAGTTCGGTGAAAAGTAATGCTAAAACCAGATTCGGATTACGCATTTCTTGCCTTGTAAATGATGGATAACCTAAGAGAATAATCAAAAAATCAATCATTAATTTCATTTTAAACCATTGATTATTAGTTATTTAAAGGCATGCTGTTCGAAACAAAATAGTTAGGCCCACAATGGTTTTGGCATTCCCAGGCCCAGCACGGATTTACCCGTTGGCCCCTTAATTTTATAATACGCACGGCTTGGATTTTTACTAAACAAATAGCCAACATCTCCTGAACGGGAGGGGCCAGGTTTGACAAATAGGTGGGGCGTTGTTGCCCCGCTATCCCAAATCGTCGCGGGTGAACTGCCCCTTGGTGAGCAGCAACTCCGAAATGGCCTGGGTAAGTTGGTCCAGTTCGGCCACGGCCCCGTCCAGCCGGGTTAAAATCTCGGTGCGTTTGTCGGCCTCGGTCTCGCGGGTGAACAGGTGAACCAGCCCTTGGATGCGGCTTACCGGGGCACGGAGGTTATGAGCGTTAATGTGGGCGTACTCGTTCAGTTGGATTTGTTGGGTTTGGGCCAGTTGGGTTTGCTCCTCAGCGGTAAGCTCCAGGCGGCGGTTCAGTTGGGTCAATTCCTGGTTTTTTTGCCGCAATTCTTCCTCTTGCTGGGCCAATTGGGTTTTTTGTTGGGCCAGTTGGGCCATTTGCTGCTCAATTTGCTGGTTTTGGGCCGAGAGGCGGGCGTTGAGCCGCCTGGCCCGGCGGCTGGTTACAAAAAAGTAGGCCGCCCCACCGGCCAGGGCAGTGCTTACCACGGCCAGCCAGGCCCATTGCCAGTTTTGTTTTTCTTGGTAAGCAACAAAGCGGCGTTCTAGCTCTTCCACCTGATACTTGGCAGCTAAGTCGGCCAGGGTAGCTTGCTGGTTGCGGGCGGCCAAGGTATCACGGGCCGTACTGCGCAGCAACGAATAGTGGTAGGCACTGTCGGGCTGGCGGTGGGCGGCGAACATTTCGGCCAGTCCCTTGCTCGCCTCCTCCATGCGTTGCCACTGTTGGTGCTGTTGGGCCACGGCCAATGATTGCTGGGCTAAGGCGATGGCGGCTAACGTATCGCCCTGTTGTAAACTGCACAAAGCCAGGTTAAACAACGGAGGCGCCAATTGCCGGGTTTGCTTAGCTGCCCGCCGGCTGGCCAACACTTTCTCGAGGTATGGCTGGGCCTCGGCGGGGCGGTTTAACAGCACCAGGTTATAGCCAATGTTGTTGTAGGCCAGGTTAATCCCCGTTTGGTCGCCCGCTTTTTCCTTCAATTTGAGCGAACTCTGGAAACAGGTCAGGCTCTTTTCATAATCTTTGATGCTGTAGTAGCTGTTGCCCAAATTGTTGCAGCTAATGGCCTGGCCCCTCAGGTCGCCCAGGGTTTCAAAAATGGCAAGCCCTTGCCGGAAATGCTCAATGGCCTGGCCAGGCAACCCTTGTTCTTCAAAAGCCAAGCCCAGGTTTAAGTGGCTCGTGGCTTGGCCGCGCGCGTAACCCAGTTTTTTGGCCAAAGTCAACGAGTTTTGCGCGTAATTGACCGCTTTTACGTAATCTATCCCCAGATAGTAGGTGCTCAGTTGAGCGGTGCGTTGCACTTGCAACGTATCGTCATTGGTTTGGCGGTCCAGCAGGGTAAGCAGGCTGTCGATGAGCCGGGGCTTATCGGCCGGGGCGATGGCGTTGAACCGCTGGGCCCAAACTGCCGGGTGTATGCAACCAAGCAAGCCCGCTAACAGGCAGTGCCGGGACAAGAAATTCCATGCAGATAGTAATAAAGCCAACCCGTGTGAACGTTTTTAACAAAAGTAAGTAAAAAAATTAAATATGAGGATACTTGTCAGGAGCGGGACGGCTGGGGGCATTTGGTAGCAGACATTCCTTGTTTAAGCCGACCACTTTACGTTAAAACTTGGTTCCTCATGATGATTTTAGCCAGGCCATCCACCTCGGTTTTGTTGATGGATCAGGTGTTAATAAATTGGTTTTCCGTAATTTTATTGCCAACCATCCTGCCTGGTAGCTGGCGGGGGAGGTGCCGGCCGCCTTTTGCGATGGGTCAACTAGGCCCACTGCGCCTAGCTTATGCCTATATTTGAAGTACGAATAATCTCTAAACTAAATACCGCTCAAAAAAATGCCTACTAACCTGCCCGGGCCGCTCAAAGATGCCCAGCAATCCGCCGAAGATGCTCAGAAAAAAGTGGATGAAGGGGCAAAAACTGCCTCCGACACCGGCACCACGGCCATGCAAACCGCCCAAATGGCCAAAGATGACATGGACGCGGCGGTCAACGAGGTCAAAAACGCTGACAAAGAAGCCCTCGCCACCGCTGAGGAGTGTAAAGATTTTGCCGAAGATTATGCCAACGAGACCGGCCAGCAGGCCAATGACGTAAAGAATAACGCCGACGAACTGAAGAACCAGTTGACCAACCCCCCGCCCGATCCCGCCGCCATGCAACAAAGCGTGAACAAGCTGGCCGACTCGGTGGAAAAATTGGCCGACAACGTGATGAGTGCCCCCGACAAAGCCAAGGCCAAGGCCAAAGAACTGGTGGAAAAACTGGAAGGCAAAGTAGGGGCCGTTATGGAGGCTTACGACAAGTACAAAGGCCAGTACGACAAAATGAAGGGCCTCATTGCCAGTGGCTTGGGGCAAATCCCCGGAGTGGGGCCGGAGTTGCAGAAAGGCTTTAACGACGCGGCCAACACCTTTGAGAAAACCGCCAGCAGCGCCATGGAAAAGCCCGCCGAGATCAAAGATGATTTTACCGCCGCGTATGATAAAATGAAGGCCAAAGTTTTTGGCGGCGACTACGATACCTCCCAGGCTAAATAAGTCTGAAGCGTTAAATTTTACCCCGGCCAATGGTTCAACTGACCATTGGCCATTATCTTTGGCCAAAACTTAAACAAACCTAATCATGGCTCAAGAACCCCCCAAAGAAACCAGCCCGGAAGTAAAACCCGTGCCGGAGGCCGCCAACCAAAGCGGTGCCAAGTTTGGCCTGGACGATATGCTGGCCAGTGCCAAGGACATTTTAAGTAAACTGCAAGCCAAAGGCAGTGCCGCCGCCGCCGAAATGCAAGAAGAACTCAAAGAACTGCAAGCCAAGATCGCCGACGAAAAAACCCGCGAAGCCTACAAAGCCAAGGCGACCAACTTTTTCGGAGATTTAAAAGGAAAGTTTAGCGAGTTTGCCGACGAAGCCGACGACGAGATCAAAGAAAAATTTGCCGACGTGCGCAAAGAGTTTGACGAAAAAATGGCCGCCTACAAAAGCGGAAAGCTCATGGACGAACTCAAGGCCGATTTCAACGAAACCGTGGCCGATGCCAAAGAGGACATCAAGGAATTTGCCGAAGACGTGCAGGAAACCCTCAGCAGTTGGAAGGAAAAACTGTTCGGTGGCGACGACAAGCCCGACAAAGATGGCCCCCAAGCCGCCTAACACATTGGTAGCGAAGCCCCTCCGTGGTTGCACGGAGGGTTTTTTATGCCCACCCCTTGACAAGCTGGTTTCTCCAACGCTTTTTTGCACCCACCGTAACCAATCGTTTTGCGCCGCATGAAACAAGCCATTGGCCTGGTGGGCCTGGGCAAAATGGGGTTTAACCTCGCCCTCAATTTACACCGCAACCAATACCAAGTGGTGGCCTACGACGTGGCCACCGCCGCCGTGGACCAACTGGCCCAACAAGGCATTACCCCGGCCACTTCGCTGGCCCATTTGGTGGCCCAGTTGTCCGCCCCGCGCGCGGTGTGGCTCATGGTGCCCGCTGGCGACATTGTGGACAGCGTGATTGACCAGTTGCGGCCCCACCTCCAGCCCGGCGACACCCTCATCGACGGCGGCAACTCGTTTTACCAAGACTCGCTGCGCCGCCACCAAGCCTTGCAGCCCGCCCAAATCCATTTTGTGGATTGCGGCACCAGCGGCGGCCTCAGCGGCGCGCTCCACGGGGCTTGTACTATGGTGGGCGGCCAGCCCGAAGCCGTGAAGCCCTTGGAAGACTTGTTCCGGGCCATTTCTGTGCCCGATGGCTACCTGTACGCAGGCCCGCCCGGTAGCGGCCATTTTGTGAAAATGGTACACAACGGTATTGAATACGGGATGATGCAGGCCATCGCCGAGGGCTTTGAGGTGTTAGAAAAGAGCGAGTTCCCCCTTGATTTTGAGCAAGTAGCCCGCGTGTGGAACCACGGCTCCGTGATCCGGGGCTGGCTGATGGAACTTACCCAAAACGCCTTTCGCAAAGATGCCCACCTGGACAAGCTGCGCGGGGTCATGCACTCGTCCGGCGAGGGCAAATGGACCCTGGAAACCGCCTTGGACCTGGGCGTGGCCACCCCCGTCATCGCCTTGTCGTTGCTCATGCGCTACCGCTCCCAACAAACCGACACCTTCGCGGGCAAAGTGGTGGCGGCCCTGCGCAACGAGTTTGGCGGCCACCAGGTAGAAACCCACTAAACCTCCGGTTCTTTTGGCGTGGTTGAATTGGACGATAAATCCCTAAGGGTTTCCAAAACCCTCAGGGATTTGCCGTTTAGTTCTGAAGTCATGGAGATTTAATCCCAAAACCAGATAGGGATTGCGATTAATGTACATCGTAAATAATTGATAATCAAGCAAAAAATCATTTAATCATGCAATCATTTTAGTGTAAACAACTCCAATTTGCCTCTACTCCACCTTTTTGGCGGGTACGCCAAACACGGTGGTGCCGTCGGGCACGTTGGCGATCACCACCGATCCGGCCCCGATCCGGGCGTTTTTGCCCACTTTTACCCCGGCCACCAGGGTGCAGCCCGCCCCAATGAAGGTTCCTTCGCCCACGGTGGCACCCGGACCTACCAGGCTGCCCTGGCCCACCTGAACAAAGTCGGCGAGCTGGGCTTCGTAGTCCACCACGGCCCCGGCATTGACGATGCAGTGGCTGCCCACCTTGGCAAACGAGCCGACCAGCGCGTGGGCGGCCACCAGGTTGCCATGCCCCAAACTGGCCGACTCTTCCACCTTCGCGGTGCGGTGGATGGCGTTCACGGGCATTTTTTTCCGCTTTTCGGTGAGTAGTTTCACCAGGGCCTTGCGTTCGCGGTTGTCGTCGGTGGCCACAAAGGCCTCGCAATGGTCGCCGATCATTTTCAGGTGCTCCTCGCTGTCGGTGGGGGCGGCCACCAGCACGTCGCCGATTTCGGTGCCCACCAGTTTAGGGTCGTCGTCGAGCAGGCAGTACACGATCACGTCGTTGTTTTTAAAAATGTCCAGGGCCACTTTGCCCAAGCCCTTGGCACCAAAAATGATCACGGGGTTTTCCATCGGGAGCGCGGTTTTTGCGGGCGCAAAGCTAGGCAAAAGCCGCCACACGCGGTGGACTGCCCGCGGTGGCCGTTTGGCCAGTCAGTCGAGCAATTAACTGAACAGCGGGGGTTGGAAAAAGAACTTGATCATTCGGCCAACATTTTTTCCAAGGTGTTGAGGTTGCGCATAGTGGTGGTGGATTTGTATTTGGCTTTGGCCAGCAGTTTAGCAAACGGGGTACCGGTGCTCTGGCCGGCCGGGGCTTGCCAGTAGATCACTTGCGCGCCCGGGGCAATGTACGGGGCCTCGGGACTAGCGGCGGCCAGGGCCGTCAGTTCGGCAAACACGGCTTCGGTTTGCACAAAAAGGACGTAGGCGTGGTAGCCCTCCTGGCGTGGGAACGGGTACGCCGCCACCAGCGGGGCCAGTTGGGCGTATTCGTAAAGTAGCACATAAGCCTCATAACCAAAGGTTTGGCTAAGGCCCTGCTCCAAAGTAACCTTTAGTTCGGCAATGGATTGGGAAGATTGGAAGGTTACATTGCCCGACTGGAGGTAGGTAACCACGGCCTGGCCGCCCAGTTGGGCAAAGGCGCGTTGCAGGTCGGGCATTTTAATGCGGATGTTGCCCACGTTAATACCCCGCAAAAAGGCGGCATAGCGGATTAACGGCGCGGCTGGCATGGCAAAAGTGGAGGTTAAGCCACCTGCAAAGTAACCAGAAACAGCAGTAAACGGTACAAAATGATCGTGATTAGGTAGGCAAGTTGTAAGTAGGCAGCCTTGAGCAGGGCTTCTTGCCAACTGGTACGGTAGCATTGCCGCACGGCTAGGGCAAAGTAGCCGAAGGTGAAAAGGGCTACCACTAGTTCAAAATAATGATTGAGCCAATCCGAAAATTGGCCCTTGAATTGGAAGAACAGCCCCAATCCGGTGAGTAGGATCATGAGGAAGGCAAAAAAATGGAGCGAAAAGGCCACATCGACCAGTAAATAGCGGGAGCGCCGCCGGTTGACCGCAAAGAACAACAAAGCCAAAAACGGGGCGTTGATGATCACCAAGCTTTTGGAGATATCCCGCGAGACTAGGTTGTACTTGGCATCGTAGATGGGCATGGCAAAGTTGGGCGAGGCCCGGTGCTTCTCCACCAGCGAATTGGTGGCCCACTGGCTGTAAAACTGCTGGTGCAGTTGGTTGGCTAGGTTGGCATTGAAGGTGTTTGTGTGCGGGGCCAAAAAAAAGTAGAGTACGTTGGCCATCAAGAACAAAGTGAGCGGCGGGGTGTAGGGCCGGCGGCGGCCCAGGGCAAATTCGCGGGTGAGTTGGCCCGGCCGGAACAGCAGGGTTCTAAAACTACGCAACAGCTTGAAATCCAGATTGGTAACTTGCTGCACCACGTCAGTAAGATAGCCCCGCACCGAGAAATCCTCGGTTTGCAGCGATTTTTCGCCGCAGTGGTGGCAGAACCGCCCGGCCAGTTCGGTGCCGCAGGTGGCACAGTGGGGTGGTTCGGCTAAAGGCTCAGAGGTGGCCGTGGTCATAACCAAATGTAAACGCCCGGCGGGTTATTTTGTTTTTCAGGCCAGCCATTGGCCCGCCAATTCCACTATTTCGGCTTGCAAGGCGTGGCCGTGGTCGTGGTTGTACCACACTTGCAGGTGGTAGTTGTACTCGGTGTAAGGTACTTTTTCGGCCCGGTAGCGATCTACCAGGGCCTGGGCCGGGCGCGGGCGGGGGCCCCAGGTGCCCAGTTCGGCCAAATCATCGGCCCGCAAGCAAATGAGTTTGGGGATGGACCGGCTGCCGTTGGTCAGGTAAGCGTCCATCAGGGCCGGGTGCTCATCGCGCAGGAGGTAGCGCGTGCGCACGTGCCCGCCGGTGGCCCCGGCCAGGTGTTCCAGCACGGGGAGGTTCTGGGCCGCATCGCCGCACCAGCCCTCGGTGAGCACTAGCCAGTACCAATTTTGGCGCAGTTGGGCCATGAACCGGGCCGCTTCGGGCCGCAGTTCAGTAGTCTTGTCCAACCGTTTCATGCGCTGCAAGTTTTGCTTGGTGTAAGCGGCCAGGTCTTCGGTTTGTTTAGGCCCGGTGGTGCGGCCTTGGGCCACCACCTGGTCCACCAGGGCGCGGTACTGGGCGTAGGTAAGGGCCTGGTCCAGCAGGGTTTGGGTAATGGTCATTAGGCAAGGAGGTCTCGGATGTCGTCGGTAGTCAGGTTTTTCACTAGGCTCTCCTCGGTTTTGATCAGCCCATGGGCCAAGGAAAGTTTCTTTTTTTGTAGGTCGAGGATTTTCTCTTCCACCGTGTTTTGGCTGATAAACTTGTAGATCATCACTTGGTTGGTTTGGCCGATCCGGTGGGCGCGGTCGGTGGCTTGGGCCTCCACGGCGGGGTTCCACCAAGGGTCGAGCAAAAACACATAGTCGGCGGCGGTGAGGTTAAGCCCGGTGCCGCCCGCTTTGAGCGAGATGAGGAACACGGGCACCTGGGGCTGAAACTGGAACCGCTCCACCTGGGCTTGGCGGTCTTTGGTGCTGCCGTCTAGGTAGGCGTAGGGGATGTTACGCGCCTCCAGTTCGGCCCGCACCAGTTCCAGGTGTTTAACAAACTGGCTAAAAACGAGGGCTTTGTGGTCTTCGCTCACCACGGTCTCGATTTTGTGCAGCACATCGCGCAGCTTGCCGGAGCCGCCCTGGTAGGCTTCGTTGACCAGGGCGGGGTGGTTGGCAATTTGCCGCAGTTTGGTAAGGCCCTGTAAAATATAGATTTGGGAATTGTTAAGTCCCTTGTCTTCAATATGTTGTAAGATGGAATTTCGGTATTGGCTTTTTATTAGTTCGTATTCTTTGGCTTGTTCATCGCTCATGCCCACGTACTGCACGTGCTCAATTTTGGGCGGCAGTTCGGTGGCCACCTGGCTTTTGTGCCGCCGGAGCACAAACGGCCGGATGATTTGCTGGAGCTTGGTCAGTTTTTCGGCATCGTGTTTTTTCTCGATGGGCCGCTGGAAATGCCGCTGGAAAAACGTTTGCCCGCCCAGCAGGCCCGGGTTCACGAACGATAGCTGCGACCACAGGTCCAGGGTGCTGTTCTCGACCGGGGTGCCGGTGAGGGCCAGCCGGTGGGTGGCCTGCAAGGTGCGCACCGAGCGGGCAATGGCCGAGTCGGGGTTTTTGATCGCCTGGCTTTCGTCCAGAATAATGTAATTGAAGGTGTAGGAGGCAAACACTTCGTCTAGGTCCAGGCGCACAATGCCGTAGGAGGTAAGTACCAGGTCGGCGTGCTCAAACACGATCTGGTTTTTGAGCCGCCCGCTGCCGGTGTAGGTGGCCACCCGCAGGCTGGGGGCGAACTTGCGGGCCTCCATCTCCCAGTTATAAAGCAGCGAGGTGGGCATGATCAGTAAGGAGGCCTGGTGGGGTTCGCCCTGGACTAGGCGTTGTTCTTTCTCGGCCAGGAGCAAGGCCAGGGTTTGCACGGTTTTGCCCAGGCCCATATCGTCGGCCAGGCAGCCGCCAAACCGGTGCTGGTTCAAGAAGCGTAGCCAGTTGTACCCGGTTTTTTGGTAGGGCCGCAGTTCGCCGCGCAGGCCTTGGGGCAGGGGGTAGTCGTCGATGTGGTCCACCTCGGAAAACGACCGGAGCTGCTGGCTCATGTTCACTTGGGCCAGGCCGTTGTTTTCCAGGTTTTGCAACAAAATCAGGTGGTGTTTCCTCAAGGTGGTTTGGTCGTCGGCTTCGTGCATAAAGCCAAAAGCTTCGCTGTATTGGGCAAACCAGTCTTCGGGGATTACGGCAATGGTGCCGTCGGGCAGTTTAAACTCGGCCTGGCGGTTTAAAATGTAGCGGCGTAGCTTTTGAAACGGGATCACGAACTCGCCAAACCGGACGTTGGCGTGGATGTCGAACCAGTCGATGTTTTCCGAAATGGTAAGCTCCAGGGTGGGTTTACCAAAAAAGTACCGGGGCTTGTCATCGGACTCTGATGGTTGGGTGATCAATTGGTAGCCCTGGGCCTGCCAGTCGTCGCGGTGGCGCAGCAGCCAGGCAAAGGCCAGCGATTTATCCAGGGTGATCGTGCCGTTGCTGAGCTTCAGCCCCCGGTTTTGCAGCCACGTCAAGGTGGCCTGCTCTTTAGGTAACTGGCGGTGTACTTTGTAGAAGGTGTAATCGTCGTTCTCCTTCTCCATTTTTACGCTCAAAGGGCTCAAACTGTCGGCTTTGAACACAAAACGGTCGTAGCGGAAGGCCAGTTCAAACGTGATTTTGCCCGATGGCTGCACCGCATCGGCCTGGCCAAACAAGTTGCCTTGGGTGGCCGTGGGCTGGTCCACCAAGATCAGTTCGGCCTGAGGCTCGGTTTGGAAGTTCTCGATTTGGAAACCTTGGGCGCGCACGTCGAAGGTCTCGACCAGGGACATCACAAACTGGCGGTAGTACATTTCTTCAAATTTACGGGCGATGTTAATGTTACGCTTATCCAGAAAAGGCTGGAGTTTGGGGCCTTCTAACGCCGGCAGGAAGGCATACAGCCGATGATTGAGCAGTAGCCAGGCCGGGGCGTCGCAAATCAGCACCGCCCCCTTGAGTTGGAAGTCGACTTTTTGCCCCGCGTGTTTCATGGTGGGGTAATACACCGTGCTTTCCGGGGTGCGTTCAAAGTGGAAGCGGATGCTGGCCGGTTCCGGCTCGATCGTGATCAGGCGGCCGGTGGGGGTGCCGTCGTTGGCCATGGCATACAAGGGCTTGGGCCTCACGCCCTCCAGGTTGGCCCCGGCGGCCTTGATCAGCAGTTCCATAATCCGGGCCCGCTTAGTCTCGATTTCTTTGGTGATGGTTTTTTGCAAGTCCTTGTTGTTCACCTTGGCATCGAAAGTGCGCAGCAGAAAATCCACCGGAGGCATCCGCTTGTTGGCGTATTTTCTGGCGATTTGGTCTTGTTGGATGCTGTCCATGAGCCTGATCAGCTCGTAATCATCGTCGTCAAGCCCGGTGGCAAAATCGTGGGCGTTCTCGGCCGAGATATTTTGATAGGCGAGGGTAAGCTCCCCGTTGGCGTTGGACTGCACGGCAAACGACTCGAACAAATAGCCCAGATGCGGGTGCCGAAACAGCGAGTAAACGATTTGAAACGGGTGTTTGGGCGAAACGTTCATGGGGCGGTGGCGGTTTCGGGGTGAATAAACTCCGTTATCAGGCCGTACAGGGCCTGGGGCTGCTCAGCGTGGACCCAGTGGCCCGCGCCCGCGATGGTGCGCACCTGGGCCTGCGGGAAAATTCGGTGGATTTCCGCCTCGTCCGCAGGTTGGATGTAGCGGCTTTGGCTCCCCCGCACAAATAACACGGGTTTGGTAATGGGCTTGGCGAAATCCAAGGCTCGGCCCACTTGCTCGATCTGCCGGGTGAGCACGGGCAGGTTAAACCGCCAGGCCAATTGCCCGCCCTCGTCGCGGTAGAGGCTCTTGGCCAGGAACTGGGCCGTGCCCAGGTCGTTGCCGTGGGCCACAATGGTTTGCTCCACCTGGGCGCGGGTAGGGGCGGCGGCCAAGTCCACGGCGTTCAGCCCGGCCAGCACGGTTTGGTGGTGCGGGGCGTAATAGCGCGGGGCGATGTCGATCACTACCAATTTTTCCCACAGGGTGGGATAGTCGGCGGCAAACTGCATCATGGCCTTGCCGCCCATCGAGTGGCCGATGAGCACGGGCCGGGGCAGGTCCAAGGTGGTGATCAGGTTGTACACATCCTCGGCCATGGCCTCGTAGTTCATGGTATCGTCGTGGAAACTACGGCCGTGGTTGCGGGCATCGAGCAGGTAAGTGGGGTAGTGCACCGCCCACTGGCGGCCCAGGGTCATCCAGTTGTCGAGCAAGCCAAACAGCCCGTGTTGGACAATGAGGGTGGGGCCATTAGGGCGGATATCTTCGCTTAATGCTTTATAATGAAGTAGTTGCACTTTTGTAAATCGGATTTTATGAGCTCAGGGCTACTGGCGGCCTAGGTTAAAACAAAACGGAACGATCCGTTTGCGCTGACTCTAGGTTTGTCCCGACTTGCAATTTATGAAGAAATGCGTAAAATCTTGACTTTCAGCCCCCAACCAGGCAATAATTCACGGTTTTCCAGCGGGAGGAGGGGCGCCGCCTGGCCGCGCTGACCTAACCTATTAAACAGGCCGATTAATCGGCGGTTTCAGCGGCCCGGGCGGCCTCCACAATGGCCAAGGGTGCCCATTCTAGCCCCCATTTGCTCAATAGCAGGCTCACCCGGGCTTCATCGCCATAAAAATAGCCCGCCGTGTATTCGCCCGGCGTAACGGGCACGAACCGCTGGGTGTAGCCACCGCGTTCCAAGGCCCGGTTCAGGAGGGCCACCAAGTGGTACTCCATCTGCTCGGTATCCGACACGGTGGTGGTCAAGGCTTGTTTTTCTTCTGAACTGTAAATCAGCTTATATCCCCCGTTGTATTCGCCCGCTTCGTCGGTGATTTCTTCCACGCCAAAATAGGCGTTAGTAAAGGGCATTAACTTGGCAAAATTGAGGTAACAGCGGTAGGTGTAATCCTGGGTGCTCAGGTCGTCTTCGTGGTATTCGTTTTCGTAAACGGCCAGGCGGCCGGTGGCTTGCAGCAACTGAACGATGCCGGTGCCGCCCCAACTGTTGGTGGCCGCTTGCTGGGCCTGGGCTACTTGGGCCGGGGTCAGCCGGGCCGGGATCAGGCCCAAGTTGTAGAGGCTTTCGGCCATTTGGGGCAAATCGGTCGAGTTAAGCTGGTTGTAAAACTGGATTTTCCGGGCCAGGTCGCGGTTGCGCAGCCAAGGGGTGGCCCCCATCAGGTTCTGGGTTTGCCCCAATTTGTAAAGGGCTTGTACTACTTGGGTAAGGTTGTACTGGTACTGTTGGTTGTCAAGCTGGGTGAGGATGTAAGTGCCCAGTTGGTTGTCCCAGGCTTGCGGGCCAAGGGACACGGCAGCCTCCAGCCCGGCCGTGAACCGATTTTGGTTACGTAAAAACGATAAAATCAACGGTTTATGCTTGGCTCCCTCAAGGCGGACCAGGGCGGCCAACGCGGAGGCTTGGTAGTTAGGTATAGCCCGCAGGCGGTGGATCAGGGGTAGTTCGGCCCGGCCGCCCAGTTCGCACACCAGTTCGGCGGCCCCGTGGTAAGGGTCGCCGTAATAGTCGGAGTCCTCTAAAAACGCCCCGTCAGAGTCTTGGTTGGTGGCTTTGGGTTTAGGTTGGGCCATGATGCTATTCACGTGCTGGGTGGCTAAGGCTAGTACCATAGCCTTGAGCGAATCTGGGCCGTTTTGGGCCGAACTGGCCAAGCACTCGAACCATTGGGCTAGCTCGGCAGGCTTGGCCTGGCCACCGGTAATTTGGGCGCGGGCCAAGTTAAATGCTGCGGGGCTCCAAGTGGCCTTGGCCAACTGGGCCGCCAACAGGCCCCGATTAGCCGACTGGCCCGTGCGGAGGCGGTTTTCAATGGCAGCTTGCCAACCAGTGGGCTTGGCGTAGGTGAGTACGTTCAAGGCCATCATCTCTGCCGCAGTATCGGCCAAGCAAACAATCACGGCTTGGCCAAGGTCATCGCCCAAAGGGGGTAAGGCTTCGTCATACGCATAGTTGCTTAATGTGAGGAGCAAGTTAGTCCGAGGCGCGTCCTCGCCGGTGATCATCAGTTGTTGGGCCAGGGCGGCCGCGGCTCCTGTTTGGCCAGCCACAAACTGTTTGGCCAGGTCGGGCGGGGTTTTTTCGTGGGTATCAACCTGGTTATCAGCTAGTTTTTGCCGGATGCTCTTTACCTCGTCCAGGTCATAAACCACCTCAACTTCGGCTTGAGCAATGCGCTCGGCGGCGTTGGTTCCGGTCGGTTCGGTAGGGTTCTTGATGAACGATGCCGTGTCGAGCGAGTCGAGCTCAACGGTGCTGGGGGTTTGGTCTTGGCTGGGGCCGGGTTGGCAGGCTCCTAGGGCCAGGGCCGCCCAAAACAGGAACACAAAGCAGTATTTCATGGCGGTAAAGATATTCTCTCCAAAAAGAAAGCCCTGCGGTTCAAGGTGAAACGCAGGGCGGTTACCAACGAGCGGGAAACGGGGTTCGAACCCGCGGCCTTCAGCTTGGGAAGCTGACGCTCTACCAACTGAGCTAATCCCGCTGTTAACTGGCCGTAAAGGTAACGACAAATTACCGAGCCAACAAAATTTGTCCTTTTTTCCAAACGGGGTCGGCCAAGGCCGAAAAGTTCCAGACGGTAGGGGCGGAGCCTTGTGCCCGCCCTGGTGGCCAAAGAACGCCCGTCCTTTATCACTATCGGGGCTATCGCCCTTTTTAGCGTGGTTTACACAAAAGTTAAGTAGGGATTGCGTATTCCCTGTCTTTTTAAATTGAACTCTTGCACATTACCCGTACTCAGGTCGTAATTGCGTCCCCTCCCCGACTGACGACCAAAAGCGAATGAGCTTTTGGGGCGAGCCAGTGCTGCTGGATAGAGTGGGGCCAAAAAAGGGCGGATTTTAAACGAAAATTCGGACTTTCACCTGGTCAAAAATCTAATCTGCAAGAGGTCTATTGACAACCAAACAGAACAATCATTTAGTCATCCAATCATTAAGTCATTTTAATATAAGTCATTCAAAGTTAAGCCGTTTATCAAAAAAACACCCCCCGACCAAGGGCCGGGGGGTGTTTCAAGGATGCTTCGGTAAATATGAAAACGGGACTTTTTAAGCTTAAGAAAACTACTCGGCTTTTTCGCCTTGGGGGGCCTTGGCGTTAGGCGGGTTGGTGCCTTGCAGTTTTTGCAAGTAGCTGGTGAGGCTCACCAGGTCGGGGTCGGTGATTTTGCCCTTCCAAGGCTGCATCCCCTTGGCGGCGATGCCCTCGCGGATGGACGTAAACACTTGCTCAAACTTGCCACCGTGTAGCCAGTAAGCATCGGCCAGGTTGGGGCCTACGCCGCCTTCGCCCGCCTTGCCGTGGCAAACGGCACAGTTGGCCAAGTAGCTGGCCTTGCCGGCTTCGAGGGCGGCGGCATCGGTGGTGGGCACCAGGGCCACGCTCACCCGGTCGGAGGTGGCGCCGTAACGCAGCGTGGCCAGGGCCATTTCGGCCTTGTACTCGTCGGCGGGCAGGGCGCTAAACTTGAACACGTGGTAGTTGAGCAGGTACACCCCTCCAAACAAAATAGTGAGGTAGAAGAAGTAGGCCAGCCAACTGGGCATGCCGTTGTCCATTTCCTGGATGTCGCTGTCGTAGGCGTGGCCCTTCATAATTTGGTTGTTGGCATCACCGCTAAACAGGGCGCGCAGGTCAGCAAACAGGCCGCGGCCCATCACTGGGGTGGCAATCGTCTCGCTTTCCCACTCGGGGCGTTGCCCGCGCAAGAAGCCGATCATTTGCACACTCAGGGCCACGAAGGCGCCGCCCAGCACCACCACCAGCGCGCCGATGAAGCCGATCAGGATTTTGTCGTTGTCGCTCAGGCGGGACCACCAAGACGGCTCGGCCACCGGGGCCACTTCGGCGGCCTGCACCGGGGTTTCGGTAGGCGTAACCGGGGGTGGGGCCGGGGCTTCCACCTTGGCTTGGCCCAGGTAAGCCACTAGGTTGTCCAGGTCAGGGTCTTTGATCGTGCCCTCAAAGTTGGTCATGGGCACTTTGTTGAACTTCTCAAAAACTTCAATGGCCTCTTTATCACCGGCGGCGATCATTTTGGCCGAGTTTTTAATGAAGTTTTTGACCCATTCGGGCGAGCGGCGTTCGGTTACCCCGGCTAGGTCAGGCCCCACCAACTGCTCGCCGATTTTGTGGCAAATGGCGCAATTGTCGGCAAACACTTGCTGGCCTTTGGCCACGGCATCGTCGGTTTGGGCCTGGGCGGCCACGGGCGCGGCTAGGCAGCAAAGGGCTAGGGCGCGGTTCAGATATCGGTATAATTTCACGGTCAGTTAGTTTATTTTATATGGCTTAAAAACAGAGCGGGCCTTGGGTCAGGGATGTTAAAAAGCAACTTTGAAAAAGTGGTACTCCCTGGCCCGGCCCGCCCTGGTAAAGTGAAGGGGCGGCCTGGGCCGTTTTATGGTTCCAGCGGTAAGCCCGCCATTTTGTCCATCTGTTTCTTTTTCCGCGTAAAAACGTACACCAACATGGTGGAGAAAACGGTGAAAAAGATAGTGAGCGAGATGATAGGGTAGATCTCGATACCCCCGATGTTTTCTAATACGTTGCGGATCATAGACAAATGGGTTTGGATTGTGGGGCGCGCCTAAGCCGTAAAGTGTGGGCGCGAAAACGGTTTAAAAATCTGAAAATCAATAAAATGGTTGAAAGAATTAACTCCAGTATCAGTTGTTAAGGAGGTTAAGGCTGGCTGGCCGGGGCCTTCTTAATATCAGTGCCCAGCCGTTGCATATAAGCAATGAGGGCGATGATCTCAGCTTCGTGGTCGGCTTTGATGCCGGCATCTTTGAGCCGGGCCGCAATTTGCTTGGCCTGGGCTTGTAAGTCGGCATTGGCCTTTTGCTCGTAACCGGGTGCGTAAGGCACGCCTAGCGTACGCATGGCCGCAATTTTATCGGCGGTGTTGCTCACGTCCAGTTTGTCATCCACCAACCAAGGGTAGGGTGGCATAATGGAGCCGGAGGTCATGCTAGTAGGTTCCAACATGTGGTGGTAGTGCCACGAGTCGGGGTACTTATCGCCCAGGCGGTGCAGGTCAGGCCCGGTGCGTTTGCTGCCCCAGAGGAAGGGGTGGTCGTACACGAACTCCCCGGCCTTAGAGTACTCGCCGTAACGCTCGGTTTCGGAGCGGAAGGGCCGCACCATTTGCGAGTGGCAGGCGTTGCAACCCTCGCGGATGTACAAGTCGCGTCCTTGCAGTTCGAGCGGGGTGTAAGGCAGCACGCTGGCCATTTGGGGCACGTTGCTTTTTACGGTCCAAGTGGGGATGAGTTCCACCGCGCTACCGATCAAAATGGCCACCAAAGCCAGCACGGCCATGCGCACGGGGCGGCGTTCCAGCACCCGGTGCCAGAAATCGCCTTCATGGTTCTGCTTGATTACGCCACGGGAGTAAGCCTGGGCCTCTTCGTTGGCCAAAAATTTACCTTGGGCGGCCGTGCGAACCAGGTTATAAGCCAACATGATCAAGCCCACAATGTAGAGGGTGCCGCCAATGGCCCGCAGGGCGTACATGGGCACAATAGCGTTCACCGTCTCGATAAAGTTGGGGTATTGCAGCGTGCCGTTAGGCCCAAACTGTTTCCACATCAAACCTTGGGTAAACCCGGCCCAGTACATGGGGATGGCGTAGAACACAATGCCCAGCGTGCCGATCCAGAAATGGGCGTTGGCCAAGCTCTTGGAGTACAACCGGGTGCGGAACAAGCGCGGGAACAGCCAGTAGAACATCCCAAAGGTGAAGAAACCGTTCCAAGCGAGCGCGCCAATGTGGACGTGGCCCACGATCCAATCGGTATAGTGGCCCAGGGCGTTCACGTTTTTGAGCGAGAGCAGCGGGCCTTCAAAAGTGGCCATGCCGTAGCCGGTGAGGGCTACCACGTAAAACTTGAGCACCACATCGTTACGCACCCGGTCCCAGGCCCCGCGCAGGGTGAGCAGGCCGTTGACCATGCCGCCCCACGAAGGCGCGATGAGCATCACCGAGAACACCGTGCCGAGCGACTGCGCCCAGTCGGGCAGGGCGGTGTACAGCAGGTGGTGCGGCCCGGCCCAGATGTAGATGAAAATGAGCGACCAAAAGTGAACAATCGACAACCGGTACGAGAACACCGGCCGCTGGGCGGCCTTGGGCAAAAAGTAGTACATCAAGCCCAGGTAAGGCGTGGTGAGGAAGAACGCCACCGCGTTGTGGCCGTACCACCACTGCACCAGGGCATCTTGCACGCCCGCGTACCACGAGTAACTTTTGAAGAAACTGATGGGTAATTCAAACGAGTTGACAATGTGCAGCACCGCCACCGTTACCAAGGTGGCAATGTAAAACCACATGGCCACGTAAATGTGCTCCTCGCGGCGCTTGATCAGCGTACCGATCACGTTGGCCGAGAACACTACCCAAATGAGGGTAATGGCAATGTCGATGGGCCATTCCAATTCAGCATATTCTTTAGAAGTGGTGAAGCCCAGCGGCAGGGTAATGGCCGCCGACAAGATGATGAGTTGCCAACCCCAGAAGTGGATTTTGCTCAGCGCGTCGCTGAACATGCGGGTTTTGCAAAGCCGCTGCACCGAGTAGTACACCCCGGCAAAAATGGCGTTGCCCACAAAGGCGAAGATCACCGCGTTGGTGTGCAGCGGCCTGATCCGGCCGTAGGATGTGTAGGGAATACCGAAATTCAACTCGGGGTAAACCAGTTGCAAGGCCACCAAAAGGCCCACCAACATACCCACCAAGCCAAACACTACCGAAGCGATGGCAAAGTTGCGGACAATGGTGTTGTCGTATTGGAACGTGTCCATCACCGCACCGGGTGCAACCTGTTCTTTTAGTATCGAAGTTTGTTCCATCAGGTACTCAAGTTTGAAAGTTAGTAAATGGGATCAAGTGCCCACGCCGGGCACATTTGCCTAGTAAACGGGTAACTTACTTTGGTTTGTTAATTACGCCTGCCACTCATGCCAGTTTGGAGAGAAAACCGTAACTGACAGGGGGCCGGTTGGTAATGCAAAACAAACCAGTCTGTTATCTGCAAGTTATTTATTATCAGGTTTTAACCATAAATAAAACTACTAAAACTGAAACCAAAGTGAAGCGGTTGATTAATAAAATCGGTGCGCCAAAAACTAACTTTTGGCCGGTTGATCGCTGACTTTAGCCGTGGGATTTTCAGGTTTTTTTAGCTCGTTATCAAATAACATGCGCACACTGGGCGTGTAACTATCTTCGTACTGGCCCGTGCGGACAGCCCAGATGAAACTGCCCAAGAACCCCAGGGCTACTGACAGGCTGATGCCGATAAGTAGGAAGAGAATAGTCATGAGTTTGCCCTTAGTTAGCGTAGTCAATAATTGCTACAAAACTCCGCTAAGGCCGCCAAGCGGTTGATGATCAAGATTAGGGCAAAAGGTGATTTTTATCACCCTAGGTTGGGGCAACAAGTGCGATAAGCGCAAGTTGGGTTGGGGGAAACTACTTTAAAGCCAAGTGCTTAGGCTTAGGCAGGGGCGGCGGTGCTCATGGCCTGGGCCAGCATTTCGCTCGTGATAAAGTTGTAGTCGCGGACCACCGTCTCCAAAAATTTGAGGTCGCCCAGGCCGGGGGCCGAGGTGTTGAGCAGTTTTTTCACCCGTTCGGCGGCTAGCTCCACCGGGGCAATGTTGCGGTTGGTGCGGTAGGTGAGCAGTACTTCTTTTAAAATGGCCACGTCGCGGTCGCTCAGGGCCGTTACGTTGGGGAACTGCGGCTGGTAGCCCATCATTTGCTTGGGCAGCATGTAAGGCTGAAGGCGGATGTTGGTTTTGATTTTGACCACGCAGGTGCCTGCGGCCACGTCGCCCAGGCGCTGGCCCTTGCCGCGCACAATCACGGTCATCAGGGCAAACATGCCGCCAAAGCCGCTGGTAACCTCGATAAGGCCGAACAGCCAGCGCATCACGTAGCTGGCTAGGCTAGGGGTGTTGCCGTCCAGGCGGATCACCTTGGTGTTCATGGCCATTTTGCCCAGCGACTGGCCGTTGAGCAGGGCTTCAAAAATGAGGTTGTAGAGTAAAAACGGCAAGTAGGCCAAAATCCAAACGGTGGCACTTTCTACCTGGGCCGTGCCCAATGCGCTGCCCACCACGGTGGCGTAGGCGTACATCACCAGCAG
The DNA here is from genome assembly GCA_025454895.1 of Bernardetiaceae bacterium. GTDB lineage: Bacteria > Bacteroidota > Bacteroidia > Cytophagales > Thermoflexibacteraceae > JALONO01. The sequence continues at coordinate 30,021 of JALONO010000023.1, read as the reverse complement.
ATCAATAAAACTGGCCAACAGCCGGTCGCCGATACTGGCCAGCTCGTACTCGATTGCCACGTTGTGCGAAGTATTGATCTCCAAAGTTTGCATGGGCAGGGCGGCTTAAACAGGGTTAGCGTTTGCTACCGGTAGTTTCAGGTTTAGGCTCGGCGGCGGTTGGCTCGGTGGCCGGGAGCAAGTTTTTGCGGCGCAAAATGGCTTCCAAAAACTTTACGTCGTTTTTACCCAAAAACACTTGGTGGGGGAAATACAAAAACTGCCCGCGTGAAAGGTAAAACAAGAAGTAGTCTTTGGTTTGTTTCACTTTTTGGATTTTGCTCCACTCGATCTTCATGCCTTCCCGCTCGTTGATTTTGGCCAAAATTTGGCGGCTGTCGATCTCGTACACATATTTATCAAACATCTGCTTGGCCTGTTCCATTTGCGATACGCCCGCAAACTGCACCCACACAAAAGCAATGTAAAGCCCGCTGAGCAACACGGCCGCGAAAATGCACCACCAAAGGGCACCTTTGACAAAAATGGGCAGGGCTAAAATGGGGATGAGCACCAGCCAGGCCCACCACCACTCGCGCAGCAGGCTTTGCATCCCCAACCGGATGTAGGTCTTTTTATCTAAATTAAATTTTTTGGTTTTGATCTGCATACAATTTTAAAATAAACTGGAGTGATGCGGCCAAGCACGGGCCGGGCTTAATCCAAAACTGGGAGGGGCCGTTTGTGTTCATCAATAGCCACAAAGGTAAAGGTTCCTTTAATGGCTTGTTCGCGGTGGGGCGAATACATTTCCTCTTTAAAAATCTCCACCACTACTTCCAGGCTGGTGTTGCCCACGCGGGTTACCCGGCCCACGATCTCGATGATGGTATCGGCGGGGATGGGCTTGTCGAAGTCGATGCGGCTGGACGACACCGTAACCACCCGTTTGCGGCTAAACCGGGTAGCGGCGATAAAGGCCACTTCGTCCATCAATTGCATGGCCGTGCCGCCAAACAGGGTGTCGTAATGGTTGGTGGTGTTGGGGAACACCACTTTGAACACCCGGGTTACCGATTCGTCCAGGCGGGTTTGCAAGTTGTTGTCCATCAGATGATTAAAAGGCTTTAAGACTTAAATCCAGGTTGCGGGCCGAGTGGGTGAGCGCGCCCATCGAGATAAAGTTGACCCCGGTGGCGGCCACGGCGGGCAGTTGATCCAGCGCAAGCCCGCCGGAGGCTTCGGTGAGGCTGCGCCCGCCAATGAGCTGCACGGCCTGGGCCATGTGGGCCAGGCTCATGTTGTCGAGCATGATCACGTCGGCCCCGCCCACGGCCAAAATTTCGGCCACCTCGGCCAGGTTGCGGGCCTCCACTTCCAACTTAAGGCGGGGCTGGCCGGTTTGTTGGGCCAGTTGCTCGCGGTAGGCCAAGGCGGCCGTCATGGCGGGGCCGATGCCCCCGGCGTAGTCGTTGTGGTTGTCTTTGAGCATCATCATATCGAACAGCCCAAAGCGGTGGTTGCGCCCGCCGCCGATGTGGACGGCCCATTTTTCCAGGAGGCGGAAGTTGGGCGTGGTTTTGCGGGTGTCCAAAATTTGGGTGCCAGTGCCGGCCAGCAGTTCCACGGCCTGGCGGGTAAGCGTGGCAATGCCGCTCATGCGCTGCATACAGTTGAGCAGCAGTCGCTCGCCTTGCAAAATGGCCCGGGCGTTGCCGTGGGCCGTAAATGCCACTTGGCCAGGGGCGGCGGCTTGCCCGTCGGCCAGGATGAACTCCAACTCGATGCTGGGGTCCACCTTGCGCAAGATAATGCCCGCCAGTTCGACCCCGGCCAGCACGCCGTGGTCTTTTACCAGCAAGCGGGCGCGGCGGCGGGCGGCGGCGGGCACGGCGGCCAGGGCCGAGTGGTCGCCCGCGCCGGGGCCGGTGCCCAGGTCTTCGCGCAGGGCCGCCTCGATAAAAGCGTCGATGGCGGCGGGGGTTAAATAAGCGGGTTTCATTTCGCGGCCAAAGTTAGGGCCGAGCGGGCATTTGGCCATTGGGGCGGAGCGGCCCGGCTGGGCATTAAATGAACTCTTCGGCCTAACCACAGCCAAAAATCGAAGCCGGGCTGTGCACGGCCCCGCTGGGTATTTTCCATTTTTTAGGGTCAAAATCTGGGCAGAAAGTGTAAAATTGAGGTGAAATAGCCAATCTCGTTTGCCAGTGAGCACCCCGCCCCCCTTTGCCCAGCGGCCTTATGCCAAGTGGGTCATCGCGTTTTTGATTGCTTTGTTCGCCTTTCTCATCATCCAGTCGGTGCGGTACTTGTGGCGGCAATCAAAAGTGGCCGATGTGTTTGCGGTAGTGCCGGCCAATGCCATTGCCGTGCTGGAACTGCCCGATGTGGCCGCTACTTGGCAGCAAGCTCAAACCACCAATTTATGGCAGGGGTTGCAAGAAACCCCTTATTTTAAAGATGTGCAAACGGATTTGGCGGCCCTGTTTGGCTTGCCCCGGCACGGCCGCCTGCTGCGCGACTACCTGGCGGGCAAAAAAGTGTACGTGAGCCTGCACACCACCGGCCGGGCCGACCTGGGCTACGTGTTCTACCTGCCAGTGGACGCGGACGACCCCGCCCTTGCCCAACAAATGTTGGCCGAGGCCCAAACCGTGGGCCAATTAACCACCGAAACCCGCGAGTACCAAAGCCGCCAGGTGCATGAATTGGCCCACGCGGCCAGTGGGCGGCGGCTCAGTTACTTGTTCCACAAAAATTATTGGGTGGCCAGCTTTGCCCCGTTTTTGATCGACGATGTGGTGCGCAACGTGGGCGAACTGGGGCGGGAGAATTTTCACCGTTTGAACGCCCCGGCCGTAGAGGCGGCGGCCAGCCCCGACGCCCCGCGCGTGTACGTGAACGTGCGCCGCCTGCCCGAGTTGGCCACCGCGTTTTTTGGCCAACCCATGCCGGGCCTGGGCGGCTGGGCGGGCTGCCTGCAAATGCAAGCCGAGCTAAAAGGCCCCCTGTGGCGGTTCCAAGGCGAGGCTTTTGCGGAGAGCCACCGCGACCAACCGGAGTGGTTGAAAACCTGGGCCGACCAAGCCCCCACCCCGCACGACAGCCTGCTGCACCTGTTGCCCGAGCAAACGGCCACGCTGCTGCGCCTGGGCATTACCAACGGCGAAAAGTGGTTGAAGGTTCAAGAAGCCTACCGTGCCGGAGCCGGGGCCGAACCGGCCGCCCAAACGGCCTTCGTTTTGGAAGAACAGGGGCTGAACGTGGAGGGCTTTTTCGAGGAGATCAACGGCGAGGTAGCGGCCCTGACCCTGGAGGCCACCGATGATACCCCGCCCGATCAAATTGTGCTGGTCCGGGCCAAGCAGCCCAAGCGCGTGCAACTGCTGCTCAACCGCCTGGCCGAAAACGCCGTCGCTGCCCGGAAAGACACCGTTTATTACGAAAGCTACGGTTTTAGGCGCGTAACCCGCATCGACGTGCCAGAACTGCCCCGGCACTTGTTTGGGCCTAACTTCAGCGGTTTTGCGGCCTGCCACCAAATGTTTTGGAACGATTTTTTGGTGCTGGGCAACAGTTTTAGGGCCATTAAAAACTGGGCCGGGCAAATCGAGGCGGAGCTAACCTGGGGCCGCTCGGCCAAGCTCAAAGGGTTTGTGGACAACCTTGGCCCCAGCAGCAATGTGCTCATGGTAGCCAGCAACCCGCGCTATTGGCGCAGTCTGCAACCGCAGTTGCTACCCGCCCGGCAGGCCCAAGCGGCGGCCTACCAGGGCGGGCTGGCAAGTAAGCCAACAAAAAGGCCGGTTTTTGGTCAATGCGGCCTTGAGCCACCGCCAGGTACGGGCGGCCAACGCCAAGGCGTTGGTGCCAGTTTATACGGCTCAATTAGCCACGCCCGCCGCCACCGGGCCGCAATTGTTCCGCAGCCACGTGGACCGCAGTTGGGAGGTGGACGGCAAACGCCGCTGGGCTACCCCCATCGGGGGCAAAATGCAAGGCCCCGCCTGGCAAATCGACATCTACAACAACCAAAAATTGCAGTTTTTATTTGCCACCTCCGGGGGTATTTACTTGGTGGATCGCTTAGGCCGGTTGGTGCCAGGTTTTCCCATCACCTATTCCTGGGCGGCCCCGCTGCAAAAGCTGGGCCTCATTGACTACGAAAAAACCAAGTACTACCGTTTTGCCGCCGCCGATGCCCAGGGCAATGTGTATTTGTTTGCCAAAGAAGGGAACGTGCTGGCGGGCTGGAACCCCCGTACCCAGTTGCACGAACTGGCCATGCCGCCGTTCCACATCCGCACGGGCGGGCGCGACTGTATTGTGGCCGTACAAGCCGACGGCGGCCTGTACGTGTGCCAGCGCAACTCGCAAAACCACGCCGGGTTCCCGCTCAAGCTCAGCGATAACCTGGCCTCGCCGGCCTATTTGCAAGAAGGCCCCGACTTTGCCAGCACTCGCTTGGTGCTGCTGTCCCAGCGCGGCGATTTGATCAAAGTGAACTTTAACGGCCAGGTGGTGGAGCGCGAACCCTTCGGGCCGGACGGTTACTTTCAACTCTGCCCCGACCAGGTGGGTCAGCGGGGCTGGGTAATTGCCCGCCAGCAGGGCGAGCGGCTCACCATTTTTAACCAGCAAGGCCAGCCGCTGTTTAACCACCCCTGGCCCGATGCGGCCCTCAAAAACGTGCAGTATTTCAATTTTGGCACCAACCTGGCCCTGGTGGCCGTTACCGACCCCACCAGCAAAACTGTGCGGTTGTTTTACCCCAACGGCGACGAGGCCACGCCCAAGCCGTTACCCAACCAGCAGCCCGTGGCCATCATTTATAACGATATGGCCGAAGAATTTGAGATTTACACTACCAGCGGCCTGGAGCTGCAAAAGTGGAAGCTAGGGCGCGACTAGGCGGCCGCTTGCCGGATAGCGTCGTGCAGGATGGTTTGCAACGCCCCGAGCACTTGGTGGGGTTGGGTGAAGGTGAGCGGCAGGTAATTGGGGTCAATGTAGAGATTCTGCCCCTCCAACTTGAGGAAGCACCACGAAAAAGCTTTGGTAACGCAGCCAAAAACGTTGGTTTGAGGTTTGCCTTGTTGCTGGTTAAAAAGTTGCCCTGCGTACATTTCGGCCCCGCACTGGGCAAACCCCCTTTTCAATTTCGGCGTTTTTGGCCTCCACCAAACAAAAAATCGGGGCGGAAATTTCCACCCGATCTACGGCCAGGGCCAGGATAAAGTCGCAGAACCCGCTAAGCCCGCGTTTGGCATCCACGTTGAACTCGAAGCCGGAAAAGGTTTTTGAACTTATCCACATTGTGGAGACGCAATTCCTTGATCATGGGGACTATAATGTACTCCGACTTGGCTTTTTTCGTCATCAAAGTTTCTTGCGCAGCCTCTTGCAAGGCTATTTTGAGCAAATCAGTAACTGCTTCGGGGGGCCAGGGTTGGTTTTGCAGCCAAGCCCGTTGCACATCGTTGAGGCCAAATTGCTCCCGGAGTTGGGTCAGTCGTTTGAATTTATTGTAGGCCATCAGCCCGAATTTTTTTTCTCAAAAGCTCAATAAACCCCGAAAACTTTCCGCCATTTGACCTACCTCGTGGGGGCTTCTTTTTTGGGCAGGGCCTCGCCCAGGTAAAAGCAGTGGCGGCAACGGGGTTCGTAAGCCTCCTTCTCGCCCAGGAGCACCCGCTCGCGCGAGGCGGCCAGCCGGTACGAGAATGAGGCCATGCCCCCGCACTGCACGCACACGGCGTGCACCTTGGTGATAAACTCGGCAATGGCCATGAGGTGGGGCAGCACGCCAAAGGGCTTGCCTTCAAAGTCCATGTCCAGGCCGGAGACGATGATGCGCTTGCCCCGCTTGGCCAGGGCTTCGCAAACCTCGGGCAGGCTGTCGTCGAAAAACTGGGCCTCGTCCACCCCGATCACGTGGCAGTTGCGGGCCACCAGCAGCATTTCGCGCGGGTCGCTAATGGGGTTCGAGTGTAGTTCGGTACGGTTGTGCGATACCACCTTTACTTCGTCGTACCGGGAGTCGAGCAGGGGCTTGAAAATGGCCACTTCTTGCCGGGCAATCAAGGCCCGGTTCACCCGGCGGATCAGCTCCTCGGTTTTGCCGGAGAACATCGAGCCGCAGATGACCTCGATCCAGCCCGACCGGGTATGGTTGGTTAAGTATGGTTCCATGCGGCGAAAATACCGCCCCAGGCGGCATAAAGCGGCATGACGGGCTAAATTTTACGGCTTGCCGGGCGGTAAACTATTGAATAGACTTGATCACGGTTTCAAACTCGCGCAAGAACTCCCGCTTGTAGTCGCGCGCGGGGGCGTACACGAAACCCTCGGCGTAGTATAAACGCCCCTTTTTGGGGTCAGCAAAAGTGTAGCTCACAAACAGCCCCCCCATGCTAATGTTCTTGGTTTTCCACAGGCCGCGCATTTCTTGGGCGTAGTTGTACTGCTGGTTAAGTACGGTGGACTGGTAAGCGGGCGGTTGCAGGGTTTCGGTCAACATCACACTTTCGGGATTGGCCGGGTCGCCGTAGAGGTAGGCTTTGCAGATCCGCTCGCGCCAGGCAAATATGCTATCAGGTTTGAACTGGTCTTCGCTCACGTAAGGCCGGTAGGCTACCAGCAGGTTGCGATCCACCTCGTACTCCGGGAACCGCACCCACACAAAACCGCTTTGCCCGTCGCTGTTTTTGGTGCTGTTGGCCAACTGGTAACCCTTGGGCAAGGGGATTTGGAAACCGTGTTCCTGGGCGATTTTCTTTTCTAGCCGCCCTTCGTCGGCCCTCACGGTTAAATATTTGGCTTTCAACCGTTTTACCTCCAGGTCTTCGAACATTTTGCGCAAGTTGGGGCCTTGTACGGTCAAATTTTGCACCAGCAAGTTGTCGCTTTGGCTAAAGAGGAACATCACCAACTGGCCACGGGCAAATTCGTCGTTTTTGGCAAACAGGTAGCGGCTTTTGTCCTTGGCGATCAGGTCGAGGCTTTCCTTGTTAAAAAATTGTTTGAGGCGTTGGGTTTGGTAATTGGTGCGTTCCATCGAAGTCAAAATCACAATGTTTTTATGCCGCCGCCACAAGTCGTTAAACTGAAAGGGATTGATTTGGATCACGGTCAGGGCGGGTTCCTCGATCAACGTGCCTGGCAGGGGCGGGGCAAACGCCTGCCGGAATGCCTGGCCCACTGGCCCGGCCATGGTGGTCGAGTCGGCCACGAGCAGGAGCTCGCCGGGGGCACCTTGGGCCAGGGGCTTGCCCACCTGCTGGCGCACGGTGGCCTGGTCGCAGCCAGGTAGGCTTAATTGGGTGAGGAAAATGCAAAGTGCGAGAACGAGCAGTCGGGACGAATGTTGGCGGAAGTAAGGCATGAAGGCGGTTTTTACGTCAAAATAATGATTTAAAGGTCAAAAAGATACACCCCGAGCCCTTCGGACGCTCCTTTTGCAACCGCGACGAGGTTTCGGGAAGATGAAATAATCGGTTTAACTTTCTAATAAACAAGTGATTAGGATATTTATTGGGCAAGGCGTAGGTTAAGTTAAAAGGCATTTGCGGCCTAGTTGGTAGTAAACCAAATCCCATCCGCCGTGGTTATGTGGAAAGCAAAGCCATCACTCACTGGGCGGAGGGTTTGGATAGGCGGCCACCGGCCCCGATTTTTGCCCTCTAGTCGTTTGCACCACCCAAAATAACTGACTTTGTTTTTTACCAATGATGACTTTTATTATCAACCTTTTGGCCCTGCTAGGCGCGTTTTTAGCCACCGAAGGAGCGGCCTGGCTGTTGCACCGCTACGTAATGCACGGGGCGTTGTGGATGCTCCACGAGTCGCACCACCAAAAAGTGGAAGGCCAGTTTTTTGAGAAAAACGACCTCTTTTTCCTTTTTTTCGCCATCCCTGGGGCTTGGCTCATCTACCTGGGCATTGCCCAAGGTTGGAACTATTGGTTCTACGCCGGGCTGGGCATCACGCTGTACGGGGTGGTGTATTTTTGGGTACACGATGTGTTTATCCACCAGCGGTACGCCTTTTTCCGCAAGTCGCGCAACCGGTATTTGCGGGCACTGAGGCGGGCCCACCATGCGCACCACAAGCACACCCAGCGCGAGGGCGGCGAGTCGTTTGGCCTGCTGTGGGTAGCCAAGCAGTATTACGAAAAGTAGTTAGCCTGATTTTTGCGTTAGGGATACCCAGATTTACCGCGATGAAGCCCACCTGCGCAGTTGCCAGCCCCGTTTTGGGCTAGGCGGCTGACCGTGAGCATTATCCCTTCGCCAAATTAGTCTAATGAAAAACCGTTTTTGCCTCGCATTACTCGCCTTTTTACTCAGCTTGGCCTCGGCCCAGGCCCAGTTTGTCAAGTTTGAGAAAGAAGAAACTTTTCCGGCCGACGTGCAAGCCGTGTTTAGCCGGGCCACCAGCCGCACCGCCGTAGGCGTAGCCACCGAGTTTGCCGGACTGTGGAAAACCAGCCTTTCCGACCCCCAGCGCAAAACCATTGTGCGGGTAGCCCAAGACATGCAGAAGCGCGGCATTGCCCCGGTCCCGCATTTGGAGGGGTTTTTAGCCACCATCAACCACATTGTGCGGGCCAAGGGCCGGGTAGCCCCCGACCAGTTGGACAAGTTCATCAGCATTACCGAGCAAACCTCCAAAGAGTTGGGGGTAGAAACGCTGGCCCGGTTGTTCAGCACCACCCAGAGCTTGCTCAAAAGCAATTCGCTGTATTATTCCGCCTTTAGCCGCTTGCGGGCCACTAAGCCCGTGCTGCTCACCTTCGACTATGTGCCCGCCAGCAAGGCCACCGAGGCAATCCCGGTGGAAAAGCCCGACACACTGGCTAACTTGGCCCCCGACACCGCCAAGGCACAGAAAAAGCCGGAACCCGTGGAAGAAAGCTGGGGGGCCGACAGTGGCTGGGGCGACCCCATCAAAATCGCCGAAGACGAGAACAAGCAAGAAAGTTGGGGGGCCAACGACGGCTGGGGCGACTCTGGCAGCGGGGCCAGCGATTTCCAACCCGCCGAGGCCCAGGCCGCCAAAGGGAGCAAAAAGGCGGGCCAGCGGCCTAGCCAGGCCCCGGTGCAAAAGTTTTTTCCCAAGCCCGAAATCCCGGTTTACCCCGGCCCCATCATCAACATCGCCAAAACCGACCTGGTGATGGCGGGCCAGCACGATAGCCTCCGCATTACGGGGGGCGAGGGCAAAATCTACGTATCGGCGTATCGGTTTGTGGGCAAGGGCGGCCGGGCCGACTGGGCCGGGCTGGGCTTCAAACCCGACGATGCTTATGCCGACCTGGACGAGTACCATTTCAACATCCGCACCCCGGAACTAGTGGCCGAGCACGCCAAGTTTTTCCTCAAAAACCGGCTCGACTCGGGCGCGCTGGGCGTGTTCGAGTACCGCAGCCTGCGGGCGGGCAGCCCCGACAAAGCGGTGTATCCGCGCTTTCAATCTTACTATAACAACTTGAAAGTAAAGAATTTGGCCAAGGATTTAGAGTACGAGGGCGGCGCGGGCCTGGTGGGCAAGCGGTTTAGCAGTGCCAACTTTGCCCAGGGGCCGTCCACCATTGTGCTCAGCAAAAACGGGCAAAAGAAGTTCCGGGCCACCTCCACCCGCGAGTTCATGATCACCGATACCACCTTCCGCAACCCGGCGGTGGGCATTGCCATTTACATCAACAAAGGCCAGGACTCGATTACCCACCCCGGTTCGCAGTTAAATTACAACGTGGCCAAGGGCATTTTGAACGCCCGCAAAAATCGCCAAGATTACAGCTACACGCCCTACGCCGACTCGTACCACAAAGTAGAAGTGCTGGCCGACAACCTGAAGTGGAACGTGGCCCAAGACAGCATGGAGTTCTCCATTTTGTCGTCGAACAAGGCCATCCAGGACAGCATCATGAACACGGTGAAGGCCGAAATCCGCTCGGTGGATTATTTCAGCGACCCCACTTACAGCAGTTTGCAAGCCGGGGCCTCGTTCAACCCCATCGGCATCACGGTGGCCTACGGCAAGTCGATCAACTCCATGCAGTTTGCTTCGGCCGACCTGGCCAAAGCCTTCAAAATCAACCCCAATACCATTAAAAGTGGGATGCGCTTTGCTGACCGCATGGGCTTTATCAGTTATGATGAGCCTAACGATTGGGTAACGGTGAAGCGCAAGGCGATTTTGTATTTCAACGCCTCCAACCGCACCATTGATTTTGATAATTTGGAGATTTTTTCCGCTACCGACTTTGGCCGCAATGCCGTGCTGGACCTGAACACTTACGAGCTGATCGTGCGCGGGGTGCGGGTGTTCCCGGTGTGGCGGCCCGCCACCGAGGACGACCAACTGGGTGGCGACACCCCAGCGGCCCGCCGCCAAACCGAGGAGGACGTGGCCCGGCGCAACCGCAACCGGGGCGTGTGGGCCTACCCGGAAAAAAACACCATCCGCATCGGCAAAAACCGCAGCATCAGTTTCAACGGCCGGGTGGACCAGCGCGGCTACGGCAAGTTTTGGGGGAAGAATTTCACCTTCAACTACGATACCTTCAAAATCAACATGCCCGAGATCGACTCGATCGGGATTTTGGTGCGCGACTCGCTCACGGGCAAAACCCTGAAACGGCGCGACAAGAAGGGCAACCCCACCGGCGAAGACTCGCTGATGGCCAATAAAATCCGCAATGCCAACGGGGTGCTGTACTTGGCCTATCCGAAAAACCGCTCCGGCGAAATGCGCCAGTATTTGCCCCAAGCGGCTCAGTACCCCATGTTCACGGCCCAGGGCGGTGCCCAGATCACGTTTAGCGGGGCTGAAATACTGGGCGGCGAAAAAGCCTACGCTGACTCCAGCATCCAATTCGACATGTACGCCTTTAAACTGGATAGTATGCAGTCGCGCCCGGCTTCGGCTAACCCACTGCTGGGCATGTTCCGCACCCGAGGCATTTTCCCTGACTTTGAGCAGGGCATGAAAATCCAGAAGGACAACAGTTTCGGTTTCACCCACGAAACCAAGTCGGATGCCCGGTTCCCGCGCGGCTACCCCCTTTACACCGACTCGGTGGGTACCATGAAGGCCCACACCGGGGTGTATAACGGCACTATCACTTTGGATAACAACGGGTTGCGCGGCTCCGGCACCATCAATTACCTGAGCGGCACCTTCGAGTCGAACGATTTTATCTACTACCCCGACTCGGTAACTTCGCTGAGCAAGCACGTCTCCAAAACCAAGGATATTATTAAAAACGTGGGCAGCATCCCGGCGGGCAACTACCGGCGGGCCAGTTTCCCCGACGTGGAACTGCTCAATTACCGGATGCGCTGGTTCCCCAAGGTGGACAGCATGGAACTCACCACTACCGACACGGTGAACAGCCCGTTTAAAATCTACGCCAACAACGAGGCGAAGATCGCGCGCGACCAGTTGAGCACCTACAAGGGCACGCTCACCTACATGCCCGACAGCCTCACCGGCCGGGGCATTATCGAGAACGGAGCGGCCATAGCCAAATCGAGGCAATTCAATTTTCAAGAAACCAAGTACACCGCCCGCCACGCCGAGTATTTTAAGCTGAAGACCAACAACCCGGAAACTCCGGCCATGCTGGCTACCAACGTGGCCATCAACTACGACATGGGCGAGCGGGTGGCCAACATCCGCACCGAGGTGGAAGGGGAGCAGAGCTTCCGGTTCCCCTTTACCCGCTACAAAACTTCGCTGGGCGAGGCCGTGTGGAACTTCGATAGCAAGAGCGTGGTGATGTCGTTGCCCGAGGGTAAATCGAAGGAAAAATCGGTGTTCACCTCCACCAAGCCGGAACAGAAGGGGCTGAATTTCATCGGGTTATCGGCCACTTACGACATGACCAAGCACATCCTCAATATTGGCGGGGTACCGTACATCATTGTGGTCGATTCCAAAATCTTCCCCAAAAACGGCGATGTGGTGATCCGGGGCGAGGCCAACATGGACGAGTTGAAGGATGCCGAACTTTTCATTGCCGCCGATAACGAGTACCACAAGCTCAAGCAAGGGGCCATCAAAATCACCTCCCGCGATTTTTACGAAGGCAGTGCGGTGCGGCCCTACGTCAACGACGAAAACACCGAGTTTTTAATGAAGTTCGACAACTTCATTTTTGCCGATATGGACGTGCCCGACGACACTAAGGAAAGCAAGGGCAAAATTCCCGCTTTCAAGAAAGAGCGGCACACCTTGGCCCGTACCGAGATTACGGAGGAGGACAACTTTATCAAACAGGCGGGCATCCAGTACAAAGGTCAGGTAACCATGCGGGCCATTACGCCCCAGTTGGAGTTCAAAGGCTTTTACCGCTACACCGACCTGGAAGATGGGGCCTGGTTTGCCTACAACGGCCTCGACTCGATCACCTACGTGGACAATACCCGTGAGGTGGACGGCCAAAAGTTCGGCACGGGCATTTTCCTGGGCAAAAACCGCGACCTGTACACCATTTACGAGAGCAAACTGCGCGATAAGAACGACGAGCCGATGTTTGCCGTTTCGGGCCAGTTTAAAAAATTGCCCACTGGCTACTCGGTGGCCACCGCCGACCGCCGCGACAAGAAAACCTACCGGGGCAACCATTTCTTATACAGCAACGGCAGCGGTAACGTGGAGTTTGATGGCAAGTTGGACATCGTGAAACCTGACCCCAAGTTTATGATCCGCACCGCCGGGCTGGGCAAGGGCAATTTCCGGGAAGATAAATATAATGCTGACCTGATGATTGCCCTGCAACTGGAAGACGGCAAGGGCGACGCTTTTAAAGACATGGCCAAGCACCTGGAAGACCAGGCCGATTTTGAGGAGAGCGTGCCCAAAAACGATCCGGCCTTGTTTGCGAAGCTGGGCGGGATTTTCCCCGATGGCAAAACCGCCGACGACTACGCCCGCAAGGCTGACGACTCGGAGTTGCGCGACGTGATGGGCAACCTAGCCTTGGTCATCTCGTCGGCCCAGATGCGCTGGTCGGCCGACAACCGGGCCTGGTACAGCACGGGCAAAATCCAGGTGTCCAACATCTTCAAGCAAAAAATTAATATGAACATGACCGGGGCCATCGAGATCCCGGTGGGTAAAAACGCCGACGAGGCGGTGATCAACCTCTACTTGAAGGTGAACAAGCGTCACTGGTATTTTATCACCTACCGCAAAAACGACGTGAAAATCCTCACGTCCAGCGGCGAGTTGAATGCCAAGGTGGCCAACCCCAAAAGCAAGGACAAGTTTGCCGCCGCCACCAGCAGCGAGAAAAACAGCTTTGTGTCGCGGTTTTACCGGGTGTACCTGGACCAAGAGCCGCCCGAAGACATGGCCCCCGCCGACGAGGACGAGACCATTGAGAAAGAAGGCGACGACGGCGACAAGTAACCTTTGAGCGCGCCAATGCGGCCACGGCCCAAGCCCCCGGCGGGTTTGGGCCGTTTTGCTGCCCAGCGCGGCCACTGGCCCGGTTAAACCCGCACTTGGCCGAGCCAAAGGGGCAAAATGTTGCGGGATTGTCGAACAAAAGCCTTACTTTTGTTCAACCATCCTAAAAATCAATCGGTTTAGTTGTAAAGATTGAGACAGAGCCTTATGCAAGACCTCGCCTTGGCTTTAGAAGAATTGCGGAAATTATCGTCCTCGGGGCTGCAACTGGCCCTGCCCCTGGCCGATAAAGCGACCATTACCGCTTTTGAGCAGCAGTACCAGTTAACCCTCCCCGACGATTTCAAAGCCTTAGTAACCAAGCATAACGGCCTGGCGTTGGGCAAAACCCGCCTATTGGCGTTGGGCCATTCCTTTGCGGGCGGGCCTGCGTTGGAAACGGCCCATTACCAACAGCACTTCGAGGCCGCCTTCCCCATGTTTAGTTACCTGGTGCCTTTTGCTACCGACGGCGAAGGGCATTTTTATTGTTTTGATACCCGCTACCTGCGGGTCGACGGCACTTGCCCCATCGTGTTTTGGGAAACGGGCCGCCAGTACACCGAGATCGACCTGCCCGAGACCGTTTACCTGGGCCTGGCGGCTTGGATCGAGGAAGTGCTGATCCACTGGACGTTGGAGCAACCTAACCGCCTGGGCCAATCTTAGACCCGTGCCGGGTGTTATTTTGTGGCGGCCTGGCGTATTTTTGGCCGGGCTTTTTTGTGGGTTTCGCCCGCCGCTGTTTCACCCTGTCCGTTTGCTTGCCATGCCCTCGTTCGACATTGCCAACAAAATTGACCACCAAACGTTGGACAACGCCATCAATACCGCCAAAAAGGAGGTGGCTACTCGTTACGACCTCAAAGACAGCAAAACCGAGATCACGCTAGATAAGAAGAATTTGCATATTAATGTGCTCACCGCCAACGACTTGAGCCTAAAAACCGTGATCAAGATTATTTTGGAGCGGATGGTGAAACAGGGGCTAGACCCTAAGGCCCTCGATTTTGGCAAGCAAGAATACGCCTCCGGCAACCAAGTGCGCAAAGACCTGGCCATCAAGGAGGGCATTGACAAGGAAGTGGCCCGGAAACTGATGAAAGACCTGAAAGACAGCGGCCTAAAAGTGCAGGCCAGCCTCATGGACGATCAGGTGCGGGTAACGGCCAAGAAAATCGACGACCTCCAGGCGGCCATTGCTTTAGTACGGGGCAAGGATTACGGCATCCCGCTCCAGTTTGTGAACATGAAACGCGATTAACTTCAACGACCAGTAGATTGGGCCGAACGATTTGTTTGAATGATCGCTGGCGGTGGGATGGCTAAGTCGCTTTCCGGTTTAAGGTGAACCAAACTCGTTTTGACTTGAGGAAAGGATGGAAGATCAATATTGAAGCAATTTTATTTTTAAAATATTGATTATCAATATTTTAGTTGATTTAAGATATTCAATTCTCCGCTATCAAAGTCAAGTAAAAACCACGAGTTGCGGAGGTTCTAAATGATTGATAAACAAAGAGAAGAATCATTAAATCATCCAATCGTTTAGTCATGCAATCATTTAATCATTAAGTCATCTTAAAATCCCGCATTGTTTTCCTTCCATCGACAAAAAGCTTATGAAAAAACTCCTCTTGATTACCGGGTTGTGGGGGCTGGGCCTGCCATTGGCCGCCCAAAAAGTGGTGCCCACCTTCGAACAGGTCATCTCGTTGCGCGGCCCAGGTACGCCCGTACTCTCGCCCGACGGCCAGTTGGTGGCCTACCCCGTTACCACCACCGACTGGAAAGACAACACCTTTGACACCGAGATTTGGCTGGCCCGGCCGGGGCAACCGCCCTTCCCTTGCACCAATACGCCCAAGGGCAATAGCAGTAGCCCGAGGTTTAGCCCCGACGGCCGCTGGCTGGCCTTCTTGGCTGACCGGGGCGGCAAAACCCAAATTTTCGCGCTCCGCACCGATGGCGGCGAGGCCCTGCCCCAAACCGCCGAGACCGAGGGCATCAACAGCTTCGAGTGGCTGCCCGACGGTAGCGGCTTCATCTTCGCCCAAAATGAGAAGGAAAGCAAGCCGGAAAAAACCGTGAAAGAACGCTACGGGGCCTGGGCAGAGGAGGACACCGAGTTTAGGCTCACTCACCTGTGGCGCATCGACTTCAAGCCGGATTTGCCCAACCCCGCCGAACTGCCCTGCTACGCTGAAACCGACTCGGCCAAGCAGAAAGAGTGTTTGCAACTGCCCAAAGCCCAACGGCTTACCCAGGGCAACTTCACGGTTTCCGGCTTTGCGGTGGCCCCGGTGGGCGGCAAGGTGGCGGTGGTGCATCAGCCTAACCCCCTTATTAACAGCTTTTTTCGCTCCGATATTTCGGTGCTGGACCTGGCCACCCAAAAACTGACCCCCCTGGTCACCAACCGCGCCAACGACAGCAACCCCGTGTGGGCACCCGATGGCCAAGCCCTGGTCTATTCTACTTCTTTAGACGATACGCTGTCGAACTATTACCGCAACAACCAAATTTACCGCGTTGGGCTGGGGGGTGGCCCGGCCACTCGCCTGGCCGCTGATTTTGACGAACAGATCAGCCTGGTAGCTTGGCGGCCCGGCGGGCTGTATTTCGTGGCTAACCAGAAAACCAATAGCCACTTGTTCCGCATCGACCCCGCCAGTGGCCGTTGGCAGCGGGTTTCGGCCCCGGCCCAAATGGTGAGCGGGGCCAGCTTTAGCCGCGACGGCGGCACCGTGGCCCTGCTGGCCCGCACGGCCACCACCCTGCCCGAGGTGATGAAAACCGCCCTGTCGGCCTGGCAGCCGCAAACGGTTACCCAGTTCAATGATCAAATCGCCAACTGGCAAGTGGCGCAAAGCGAGTTGATTAGCTGGAAAAGTCAGGACGGGGCCACTATTGAGGGCGTACTTCACAAACCCGCTAATTACGATCCCCAAAAGAAATACCCCCTGCTGGTGATCATTCACGGTGGCCCTACCGGTATCGACAGCCCCACGCCCGTAACGGGTTATGTGTACCCGCTGGTGCAATGGTTAGCCAAGGGTGCGCTGGTGTTGCGCCCCAATTATCGCGGCTCGGCCGGTTATGGCGAAGCGTTCCGCGCGCTCAACGTAGGCAACCTGGGCATCGGCGATGCCTGGGACGTGCTCTCCGGCGTGGACCATCTGGATAAATTGGGCCTGGTGGACACCACCCGCCTCGGGTGCATGGGGTGGAGCCAGGGCGGCTATATTTCGGCGTTTTTGGCTACCAATAGCCGCAGGTTCAAAGCCATTTCGGTGGGGGCAGGCATCTCCAACTGGGTTACTTATTATGCCAATACCGACATCCACCCGTTCACCCGCCAGTACCTTAAAAACACTCCCTGGGCCGACCCCGAAATTTATGCCCGTACTTCGCCCATGACCAACATCCGCCAGGCGGCCACCCCCACGCTCATCCAGCACGGCGAGCTGGACCGCCGCGTGCCCCTGCCTAACGCTTATGAGCTTTACCAGGGTTTGCAAGACGAAGGCGTGCCCACCAAGCTGTTTATTTACAAAGGATTCGGTCACGGCATTACCAAACCCAAGGAGCGGCTGGCGGCTACTTGGCATAACTGGGCTTGGTTTAACCAGTACCTCTGGGGCGAAACGGTTGCGCTGCCCGGAGCAAAGTAGGCCCACCGGGCTTTTAGCTCGGGGTAGGATAGGGGCAGAAGCTTTTCTGCCCCTATTTTGTGCCCCATGTTGTCGCGCTTACCTCCTTTGTACGTGGTAGTAGGCCCCACTGCGGTGGGCAAAACCGCCCTGGCCATCCAACTAGCTCAGCGGCTGGGCACCGAGGTCGTCTCCGCCGACTCGCGGCAGGTGTACCAAGGCATGGCCATTGGCACCGCCCAGCCCACCCCTAATGAACTGGCTGCTGTGCGCCACCACCTAGTGGGGCACTTGCCCGTTACCCAGGCTTATAACGCCGGCCATTATGAGCGCGAGGCCTTGCCCATTATTGAACAACTACTCAGTCGGTTGGGGGCGGCGGTGCTGGTGGGCGGCTCCGGGCTTTACGTGCAGGCGGTGTGCCAGGGACTAGCCGCCATGCCCCCCGTGCCCGCGCCCGTGCGCCTAGCGGTGCAGCAGCGGCTGGCGGAGCAGGGTTTGCCCGCCCTGCTGGCCCAATTGGCCCAGGCCGACCCTGACTACTACGCCCTAGTGGACCGGGCCAACCCCGCCCGCGTTACCCGCGCGCTCGAGGTGATCGAGGCCACCGGGCAGCCGTTTAGTCAGTTTCGGCAGCCGCCCCAGGTGGCTCGTTCGTTCCGGCCGGTGGTGGTGGGCCTGGGGCTGCCCCGCCCCGAACTGTACGCCCGCATTGAGGCCCGCACCCGGCAAATGTGGGCCACCGGCCTGGTGGATGAGGTAGCCGCTCTATTGCCTTACCGACACTACAACGCCCTGCAAACCGTGGGCTATGCGGAAGTGTTTGATTACCTGGATGGTACCACTACCCAAACCGAGGCCCTGGCCTTGGTGCAACAACATACCCGCAACTATGCCAAGCGGCAACTTACTTGGTTCAACAAACTGGTGAGCCAATGGCACCACCCCGGCCAGCCCGAGGCGATTTGGCGAGCGTTGGGGGTGTAATACTAAAATGACTTAACGATTGCATGATTAAATGATTGTTCTCTTTGTTTATCAATCATTTATAGCACCATGAGACCTCTTGCATATTACCTTCACTCGGTTCAAAATTTCGTCCTCTCCCCACCGGACGACCAAAAGCGAATGAGCTTTTGGGGCGAGGAAGTGCGGCTGGTCAGGGTGGGGCCATGTAGGGCGGGTTTTGAACGAAAATTCGGGCTTTGCCTGGTCAAAAACCTAATCTACAAGAGGTTTAGTAACACGCAATGCTTATTTGATTTTGGCATAAGATGGGATGAACCAAATAAAAAAGGGGCAACTGCCCCTCGATCAACCATTGCTTTGCGGTAGCCCGCGCTTTACATCTTAATAAAATTGAAAGGCAGGCTCAGGTCTTCGGCGTATTCTTCGCCGTTCTCGAGCATGTCCAGGTCGCGGGTTTGGTAGTACCAGTTCACGGTTACCTTGCCTTGTTGGTTGTTCTGGTAGTCTTCCAGCATGTCAAAAATCTCCAAAAACCGGCGAGAGGTACTGGTATTGAAATAGGTCATTTTAAAATTGAACACCAAGGTGCGGCCGGGCTGGGCCAGGTAATTGCGCAACCATTCCATAATGGGTTGGTAAAACTCCACGGTGTATTCGTGGTACGACTCGCCGGCAATTTCCAACACATGGGTAACGGCGTCAAAATTGACGGTGGGGATGTAGGTGGAGCCGTTGATAACAAAATTTTCCATTAGAGGGCTTCAACAGGGGCTTGGGGCCAGTGTAGGGTCTTGGTGATGAAATGAGTTAACTTTAGAGGTTAGTCGGGGCTTTTTTGCTCACGCTCACCGACAGGGTGAAGAAGGTTTGGTTATTGTCGGCATCGATAAGTTCAAAGGCAAGGGGGTTGCCCGACTTACGCACCATTTCCACCAGGCCCACGCTGTCTTGGTCTTCGGGCAGCCGACGTTGCTCCATAAAATAGTCGCGTAGTTCTTGGGCCGTTAGTTGATTGACGGCCTGGCAACGGGCGGTGAGGTCGGCCACATGGTGGCTTTCTACCAAGTTGCCGGAGCTTACTACGTGGAAATCAGCCGTTTCGCTGATCACGATGATGCCACGGCCCACCTCCCGTTTGTCCGACTCGGAGTAAGATTTTTCCGCAGAATACAAGTTGATATTTTGGGCTAGTTCCACCACAATGCTGAACACCCGCTTGCTGGCCACCTGGTCAGGATGCTTTTTTTGCAGGTTTTTGCCGATCAACGAGAGGATGTCGTTCGTCATCATGCCCTGGAAGGCCAACACGATGTTGTTCTCCTCTACTAATTTGGCGAAACCGTAGGCTGTAAGTTCGTTCATAGGGATTAAGTAGTGGCAAATATAGGTTTTTGGACACAATTTGCCGTGCTGGGCCGGCCCAATTACAACCTGCGCCAACCGTTTGTAAACGCCCTCATCACTGCTAATATAGTGCCATTTTGGCGGGTTGCTTGGCTAACGGCCCGGTAAACGCTAACCCGCAACGGAAGGCGGTGGCTAACTGGGCCTCGCCAACCGCTGTTTTTGCTGACTAAAAATTTGACAGCGAGGTTTCTGGCTTAGGTTGGCTAGCCTACTCAGTTTTTTCAGCCATCCTTGAGTGAATTTTGAGCGTATTTCGGGGAGGGAGAAGGCACTCTATCGGCGACCCAACCAACGACTAGGCTATTTTTTGCAAAAAATGGCAAAAAATTTAACAGATAATAGCCGGTCGTAGTTGGCCGGGTGGGGCTATTGGCCGCTGCCCGTGCTGTCGCTGGCCCGTTCGGCTTCGCGGCGGCGGCGGAGCCAGGCTTGGCCTTCGGGCGTGAGTTTCCAAGCCTCGAACTCGATCTTTTTCTCGGTTTTGGCAATGGCCAGGGCGATGGCCGGGTCTTGAGGGCGAGCTTGCTGGGCTAGTTTAAAATATTTGAGGGCCTCGTCGTACTGGTCCAAATGGTGATAACTGATATTGGCCAGGGTTAGGTAGCCGCCCTCAAGATCGGGCTTGGCCCGGAGTGTGTTACGCAAGTGCATGGCGGCGAGGGCGTAACGACGTTTATTGAGGTAGTAGGTAAACAGGCGGTAGCTGGCCTGCCAGCGTTCGGGGTCTAGTTCAACCACCCGGCGGTAGGCCCCAATGGCGGCATCTGGCTCGTCTAGCCGTTCTAGTACGTGGGCGTACTGCTGGTATAGGTCCGGGTTTTCGGGGCACAGCGAGAGGCCCCGCCGGGCATATCCGGCGGCGGTGCGGTTTTTGCCTAGGCCCAGGTAAAAATCGACTAGGGCCTGGTGGGCTTCGGCATAAGTGGGGCGCAGGGTAATGGCCCGTTCCAGTTGGGTTACGGCCTGGGCGGTATCGCGGGTATCTTTGCCCAATAACCCCAAGTAATAATACGTTTCGGGCCGCTCGCCGTAGCTGTTGAGCGAGGTTTGCAGGTAAACTTGAGCCTTGGCCGGTTGTTGGTTCAGGTAACTGAGTTTGCCCAGTAGCCAGGTAAGCTCGGGGCTTTGGTAGCCCAGGGCCTGGGCACGGGCCGCTGCGGCATAGGCCTGCTGGTGGTCCTGTTTATCGTCTAACAATTTAGCTTGTAAGAAGAAGTAATCTTGGTTGGCCGAGTCCAGGGCCAGGGCTTGTTCCACGTCGGTGAGGGCCAGGTTTTCCTTGCCACCTTCCAGGTAGGTGGTGGCCCGCCGGTAAAAGTAATCAGCTTCGTTGGGGTGTTGCTCGATCACCTGGGTCATAAACGCGACCCGCTGCTCCCACGACCGAGCGGCTTGCTGGGGCGGCGGTGGCACTTTTTCGCCACTGAGGTAGCGGTTTTCGCAGGCCGACAACCCTAAACAGCAAAGCCAAAATAATATTCGGGGAAATTTGGTCATCTCAACAAAGAATTTCGCAAATTTAGGCCGTGAGATGGGCAGGGCCAAGCGCAGGTGGCGCAAAGGTAACATTATCAACAGCTTATGTTTGTGGTTGGCATCCGGTTGCTTTTTTTGATGATCACGATGGGGCGGTTGGCCACGGGCGCGTGGGCGCAGGCTAGCCAGCCTGAACCGGTGTTCCCGCGCGTGCCTACTTACGGGGAGGCTTACCCTATTCCCGAGTCGGTGGAAAACCCCGACCCCGCCCTTGACTACCACGTGGTGATCGATATTAAAACCAACGATGCGCCAGCAGAAGCCAACCAGTCGCTGTTGCGGGTGGCCCGCTTGGCCAACCTGCTGGAAATGAGCGGGGTGCCGCGCACCAAAGTAAAGCTCGTGTGCGTGCTGCACCATGCGGCGGCTTTTATTACTTTACAATCAGATGCTTACCGGGCTAAGTTTAACGTGGACAACCCCAACGCGCCAATTTTTGAAGAATTGACCAAAGCGGGGGTGCGTTTTTTTATTTGCGGCCAGTCCATGCGGGCACGGGGCATTGCCCAGCCCCAGTTGGCCACCGAAGTAAAAGTGGCCCTGTCGGCCATTACGTTGATCACGACGTACCAGTTGAAAGGTTACGCGCTGTTGCCCCTTTAGCGGGCCTAGGCAAGCTAAAAGGGCCTGGTGCCAAGCACCGGTTTCGCAATTTTTTAGCCTTGTCCAAATCCCCTAAAACCTTGTTCACTTATGCAAGCTCAAGCGTTTAAAAAAGTGCACCTCAATGATTTGCACTTCAACTACCGCATGTGGATCAATCAACTCGCCTTTTACAAAGAGGAGTTGAAAATCTTCCAAAAAAGGTTGGAAGAAGTGGCCCCTCGCAATACCAACCAGGACTTCCGCCAACAGTTGGGCCATTTCCAGAACCACCTCGTGATCCAAAACGAGCAGTTGGATATTTTGAAGCACGACATCAAAGGTTTGGAGAATGTGCTGGAGCGGCAAGCCCAGGCCAACCCCCAACACGTTACCGAAATGACGTTCCAAAACGATGGCCAAATCCGTGAGCGCATGGAGACGTTCGTCCGCCTATACGACGAACTGAAACATGACTTCATGCGGTTCTTGGCCACCTGGCTCTGATCCCCCAGCCAACTGCTTTCATTGCGCATAGCCATTGCCCCCAGGGTGCGATGGCTATTTTTTTGCGCCAACGGGAGGCATTCGCAAATCCAGCAAATTGGGGTTGATTGCTTACATGAATAGGATTTATCCGGCTGGGCGGTGGCATAGATATTGTCAAAATGGTAGCAGACGGCGCGACTCAACGAGTCAAGAGCACGATGCCCTCCTTAACCATTTCCCTTGCCTAGTACACAACCTATCGTGGTACGTTCCCTGCCTTGTTCGCCACTTGTTTGCCGCCACCTCGTTGTTGGCCTGGCCCTGTGGGTAGCAAGTTGGGTGAACCCGCTGGCAGGGCAAGCCCAAAACCACCTGGGCGACCTCCGCGCCCGTTACATCACGGCCCTGAACGAAAGCAATTACGAAGAGAGTGCCCGCCTGGCCAGTCAACTGGGTGAGGCTTACCGTACCCAGGGCAATTCTGAGGAAGCCGCTAAGTATTACGCCCATGCGGTCAACTACTTGCGGCTAACCAATAAAACCCGGGAAAAGCTGGAGGCCAACCAAGCCCTGGGCGAAGTTCACCTGGGCCGCCAGGAATACGGCAAAGCCATAGTGGCGTTCAAAGAAGTGCAGCAGGCTCATAAAGAACTGGGTAACCGAGAAGACTATTTGCGCACCATCTTGTTCCTAGCCGACTTACACGGCTTGGCCAACATGCCCCAAAATGCGGTAAATGGTTTGGTGCGTTTGGGTGAACCAACCGCCTACCAACTGGGAGTGGACAGCCTGCGCCTGCGCCTGTACCGCTCCTTGGCCAAGTATAACGAGCAATCCAAAAACAGTGCGCAAGCCTTACGTTATCAGAAAAAAGCAACGGAATTAGCCGATAGCTTACGTGCCAATTTGGTATCGCACTTGGCCCAAGAAAAGAAAGCCCAGCAACGCCAGCTAGCCACCGAGCAGCAAAAAGCCGAAGTTTTGTTGGCCAGTAAGGAGAAGCAGATCACCGACATCACCGAACAGAAAGTCCAAGTGGAACAGGCCAAGGCGGCCACCGAGGAGCGGGCCCAGCAATTGCTCACGGAAAATGTGGAAGCTAAAGCGCAAGTGGAGGAAAAGGATAAGCTGCTATCTGTCGAGCGGCTGCGTTTTTACGGGGCCATTGGGGCTTTCCTCCTGGTGTCAGTGCTAGGGTTTTTGTTATACCGGGCTTTGCGGGCCAACAAGCAGTATCTGTACCAAGTAGAAGAACAGAAACAAGAGATATTGGCCCAAAAAGAAGATATCGCCGAGAAGAACCGGCAACTTGAACGCCACAACCAAAATATGGTGGACAGCCTCCGTTACGCGGGGCACATCCAGCGGGCCATATTACCCGCTGAAACTGCTATCCTGGCCCTTAGCTACGATTTCTTCTTGCTCCACCGGCCCAAAGACATTGTTTCGGGCGATTTTTACTGGTGTGCCAAAATCAACGACGGCAAGTCGGCCCTCCTGGCCGTAGCCGACTGTACGGGGCACGGAGTGCCGGGAGCGTTTATGTCCATCATCGGCCATAACCTGTTGTACGACATTGTGTATCAGCGGCAATTGGTCAAGCCTGGGGAGATTTTGGAGCAGATCAACCAGGGGGTGCGCACCATGCTTCGGCAAGAAAACGGCTTCAACGATGATGGGATGGACATTGGCTTGTGCATCGTGCATGCCCCCCAAACCCCCAAAGGCAAGAGCCGGGTGGAGTTTGCCGGGGCCAAACTGTCGTTGCACGTGGTGGAGAACCACCGACTTACCAATATCAAAGGCACCAACCGCAGCATTGGCGGGCGGCAGCGGCCCCACCCGCGCCCCTACGAGGAGCACACCCTGCACCTGGCCCCCGGCGCGATGCTCTACATGGTTACGGATGGCTACACCGACCAGCGCAACGCCGAAAAAGAGAAGTTTGGCACCCCCCGGCTCATCGAGCAACTGCCCCTACTGGCCATGCGGCCCGTGCCCAAGCAAAAAGACATGCTTGCCCAAACCCTGGAGCAGTTTATGGGGGACGAACCCCAACTTGACGACATCACCATTTTGGGGATCAAAGTGTAACCTTGATCTCGCCTTGGAGGTACAGCACCGTGTTGCCCGCCATTTTCACCCGGTCGTGGGCCAGTTCGCACCAAAGCTCGCCCCGGCGCTTGGATAGCTGCCAGGCATGGAGCCGCTTTTTACCCAGCCGCTCGGCCCAGTAGGGCACCAAGGCGCAGTGGGCCGAGCCGGTTACCGGATCCTCGTTGATACCCGCACCGGGCCCAAAAAAGCGCGACACAAAATCGCAGTTGGTGCCGGGGGCAGACACGATGATGCCCCGGGTGGCCACCTGGCCCAATTGGCCAAAGTCAGGCCGGAGGGCCAGTACCTCGGCCTCGGTGGCGTACACCGCCAGGTAATCGAACTTGGAGCGGAGCAAGTACACCGGCCGCGCGCCCAGGCCCTCGAGCAAGTGCGCGGGGGCGGGGGCTTCCTGAGGCGGCGTGGCCGGGAAATCCAACTCGAGCAACTGATCTTTCCGGTGTACCTTCAACAACCCGCTTTTGGAGTGGAAATGCAGGTACGACTCAGGCCAGCCCAGTTCGTTCAAAATAACGTGGGCGGTGGCCAGGGTGGCGTGGCCGCACAGGTCCACCTCCAGTTCCGGCGTGAACCAGCGGATGCCAAAGTCGCGGCCTTGGGGCACAAAAAAGGCCGTTTCGGCCAGGTTGTTTTCGGCCGCGATTTGCTGCATCAGGTCATCGGGCAGCCATTCGGCCAGTGGGCAAACTGCCGCCGGGTTACCCCCAAACAACCGTGAGGCAAACGCATCTACTTGATAAATAGGGAGGGTGATCATGGGCCAAAAATAGGGGCAAGTTGCTAAAAACCGGATGGTTTTAACGGAGCTAACGCCCGCAGTTTATTGGACAATGTTCCACGTAAAACCTTGGTTGGTATAATTCACCCTAATTTGCTTTTTACCCGTGGCAGTGGCCGTGAAATGGCCTTTGTACAAGCTGGGCAGGCTGTCAGGTTCCAGCACCAGCTCGGTAATTTGGTCGGTGCTGTCGTCGAGGGCCGCCTGCTGGATCTGCAACTGGGTCAAAAACCGCAGCGTGCTCAGGTCGTTGGCGGGCCGCCAGCCTTGGTCTTCCAGGGCAAAAACCCGGAGTAACTGCCCGTTGGCCAGTTCTACCTCGCCCTGCATTTCGTTAGGCACGCCGCCCTGGAACGGGGTGAGTTTCACCGAACGCACCGGCTGGGCCAGTTCGCTTTGCAATTGCCAACCCAGCTTGGAATTGAGGATTTCCTTGCAAACCACCGAGTCGCCGTTGGTCATGGCGTACATATCCACTTGACGGCCGTTTTCCATCACGGCTTTGATGTAATACAGGTTGTCCTTGCCTTTTTCGGGCGCGATTTCAAAGGTTTTGGGCACGCTGTTGGTGATCAGCAGCAGTTGTTGGCGGGCTTTGCGCTCCACCATCTGCTGTTTTTCTTCTTCCGACTGGCAGGCGGCCAGCGCGCCTGCGAGGAACAAAACGGCCCCCAGGGCCATACGGGAAACGGAGGTAAACATGGCAATGCTTTGTAATGAGCCGCAAAACTAGGTATTTTGCGCGGCTGTGGCCAAATTAAAACCTTCGGCTAGTCCGGCCTGTTAACTTCAAGAAAGCAAATTTTACATGGAAGTTTTGATCATGATTGCCCAGTTGCTGTTAGCCCTTTCCATTTTGGTGGGGGTACACGAGTGGGGCCATATGTTTACCGCCAAACTATTTGGCATGAGGGTGGAAAAGTTTTCCATCGGGTTTCCGCCCAAGGTATTTGGCTTTAAAAAAGGGGAAACCGAGTACATGTTAGGGGCCGTGCCCCTGGGCGGTTTCGTGAAAATTTCCGGCATGGTGGACGAGTCGTTGGACATGGCCCAAATTTCCGCCCCGCCCCAACCCTGGGAGTTTAGGGCCAAACCGGCTTGGCAACGCCTCATTGTGATGCTGGGCGGCATTATCGTCAACGTCATCACGGGAATTTTCATCTTTATTTTGCTTACCTACTTTTTGGGCGAACGCTACACGCCTATTGCCAAGGTGAACCAATTCGGCATTCATGCCACTGAATTAGGGCGGGAAATCGGGCTACAAGAAAACGACAAGATCGTAGCCATGAACGGCACGCCCTTAGAACGTTTTGAAGATACCCATAATCCCCGCTACTTTTTGCAAAGCGGCAGTTTTTATACAGTGGAACGGCAGGGCCAACCCACCCGCGTGGATTTGCCACCGGACTTGCTGGATCAACTGAGCGAAAAAAAGTTGCGCCTAGCCACGCCCCAGTTCGAGAAGTATCCATTATTGGTAGAGATGGTGGAAGGAGGTTCCCCAGCCGAGAAAGCCGGATTGAAAATGGGAGATAGGGTGTTAGCGGTCAATGGGGCACCAGTTGCCCTGGTCGACTCCTTCCGGGCCGACATGGAGCGGAATAAGCGCAAAACCATCGCCCTTCAAATCACTCGCCAAGGTGCTCCGCAAACGTTGAACGTCCAGGTCTCTGATGCGGGCCGGATCGGGGTATTGCTAGAGAACGACCTTTACGCCAAACAAACCTTTAGCTTATGGCAATCCATTCCTAAGGGGGCACTCAGCGCATTTGAAGTGCTGGGCGTGCAAGCCCAAGCCTTTGGCAAAATGTTCCGGGGCGAGTTATCGGTGCGCAAGTCGCTGGGGGGGCCGGTGGCCATTGCCCAGCAATTTGGCGGCCGGTGGGACTGGCTGCGTTTCTGGACCCTCACCGGTTTGCTATCGATGGTGCTGGCATTCATGAACCTGCTGCCCATTCCGGCCCTTGACGGTGGCCACGTGGTATTCCTCACTTACGAGATCATCTCGGGCCGCAAACCCTCGGACCGTTTTTTGGAAAATGCCCAGAAAGTGGGCATGGTGCTGCTGCTAGCCCTGATGGTGTTCGTATTCGGCAACGACATTTACAACCTGGTGGTGAAAAATTTTGGGTAGCAGGTCTGAGCATTCACCTGCCGCTCCGCCTAATCTGAAGCCCATTTTTATACCCATTTTCTGCGAAAAACGGAGAGCGGTTATTTTTAACCTGTTCACAAGCAATGAGTTATGTCTAAAATCGCGCTCATTACCGGGGCCACTTCGGGCATAGGGCGGGCCACGGCCCAAGTGTTTGCCGAGCAGGGCCTGGACCTGATCGTGTGCGGGCGCCGCACCGATCGGCTGGCCCACCTGGCCGCCGAGCTGCGCGACCTGGTGCGGGTGCTCCCGCTCGCCTTCGACGTGCGTGACCAAACCGCCGTCCACGCCCAGTTGAGCACCCTGCCGCCCCAGTGGCAAGGGAAGCCATGATCGACATCAACGTAAAGGGACTGTTGTATGTATCCAGAGAGGTAACGCCGGGCATGGTGGCCCGGCAGCGCGGCCATATCGTTAACCTTGGTTCCATTGCCGGGCAGGAAGCCTACCCCAACGGCAACGTATATTGCGCCTCTAAATTTGCCGTGGATGCCCTCACCAAAACCATGCGGATGGACCTGTACCCGCACAACGTGAAGGTGAGCGCCATTAACCCCGGCTTGGTGGAAACCGAGTTTTCCCTGGTGCGCTTTAAAGGCGACGAGGCCCGGGCCGCCGGGGTGTACCAGGGCATGGCCCCCCTCACCGCCCGCGACGTGGCCGAAGTGATCTACTTTATGGTGAGCCGACCCGCCCACGTAAACCTGGCCGATGTACTGTTGCTGCCCACCGCCCAGGCCAGCGCCACGCTGGTAAAGCGCGAAGTTTGAGGCGGATACGCTAACTTTGCGATGTCAATAACAGCACCTCTCATGGCAGAACAAGTACTCAGCGAAAGCGCGTGGGAAAAATTTTCATCATTCGTCCAGCGGAAAATCTTCCGTAGCTACCGGGCTAGGCTCAACTACCAATACAAACGCGGGGGCTGGGACTGGCTGGCCGCCTTAGACGAAATGGCCCATCACGCCATTTTGGGGGGCTACTTCCGGTTCAACAAAAAGGGTGGGACTTTGCTTGACCTGGGCTGCGGCGAAGGCGTACTGCAAGACAATATTGGCCACGAGAACTACAGCTATTACATCGGGGTTGACCTGTCCGACGACGCCATCCGCATCGCCAACGAGCGGCGCGGCAACGAGAAGACCTTCTTCTACCAAGGCAACATGGACAAGTACGTACCCCCCCGCAAGTTCGACGTGATTGCGATCAACGAAGCCTTGTACTTCTCCGAAGACCCCCTTAAACTGCTGTCCCGGTTAGAGGCTTACCTGGAAACCGACGGCTTTTTCATGATCAGCATGGTGGACAAACGCGGCGACCACATTTGGGACGTGCTCAACAAGCACTACGCCTTTTTGGACGAGAACTACGTAACCAATATCAAGAAAATTACCTGGGTGTGCCGGATGCTGAAACGGGCGGCTTAGCCCCCCTGGCCTACCATTCTCAAACCCTCTCCGGTTGCCGAGAGGGTTTTTTGTTGGCCTCAAGAGGCGCACCTGGGTGAAGTGGCTTTTATTTACTGGCTTGATTTTCAGCTAATTATTTCTTTGTTAATGCAAATATTTAAGTAATCCATCTTCAATAGTAAAATAAAGAAATTGGAAAATCGTTCTTAAGGTACTTTCGGTTGTCGTTAATATGCTAAAATTTTGAGGCGAAATCGTAGTGAGTAGCTTTTGACGACAGCTAAAGCCGCGTTTTGGGGCTTTCCTCTGGGAAGGCATGACGAGTTTGGCCACAAATATGAATTTGAAAGCGGCTTTATTAGTTTGAACTTCTTCCGCTTTTATTGATGTTACCTACCAGCTATTCTCCGCTCAATTTATTCTTTGACAAGATATTTGTCATCACCCTCGTGCGCGCCCACGACCGTCACGCCCTGCTGGCCCAGCACCTGGCCGGGCTAAATTACGAACTGGTGTACGGGGTGGACAAAAAGACCCCACGCCCTGCTGGCCCAGCACCTGGCCGGGCTAAATTACGAACTGGTGTACGGGGTGGACAAAAAGACCCTGGATTTCCCCAGCCTGGCCGCCTCGGGCGAGTACGTGCCCGCGCGGGCCATGAAACTCAACCGCTACGTAAAAGAGCGGCATATCCCTTTGGGCCACATCGCCTGCTCGTGGTCGCACCGCAACTTGTACCAGCGCATGGTGGACCAGGGCATTGGCCGGGCCCTCATTTTGGAAGACGACGCCCAGCCCATCGAGGCCCACCTGGCCCAGTTGGCCGCCACCCTGGCCGAGCTCCCGCCCAACTGGGAACTGCTCTACCTGGGGTATGTAACCCACGAGCAGCCCATTTCCAGGGCCAAACAATGGTTTTACCAGCAGTTGTTCAAAGTATGGCACGGCCACGCCTACCGTTGGCGGAGCAAAGATGTGGAGAAAATGTACCCCCGGCCGTTCTCGGACCACCTGTACCGGGCCGGGTACCACGACTGCACCCACGCCTACGGCCTTACCCAAGGCGCAGCCCAGAAGCTGCTGTGGGCCCAGACGCCCATTAGCTACTGTGCCGACAGCCTGCTCACCCACCTCATTACCCGGCGGCGCCTCAACGCCTTCATTGCCCGGCACAAGTTCTTTGACCAGGCCGATTTTGCCCTGGGGCACGACGGCACCACTTCCTATATTTTAAGTTAACAAGCCCCTGGCCCCCTGCCGGGGCACGGGGCAACCTCGTCAAAAGCGTAGTTTTGTCCCTTTATTGCCCCCATGATCCAATACTTTCCCCTACCAGCGGGTGCCCACTCGGGCGAAAGGCCCATTTTTTCGGTGCTGGTGCCCACCTGGAACAACCTGCCCTTCCTGCGCCTGTGCGTGGACAGCCTGCGCAAAAACTCGGCCCTGCCCCTGCAAATCATCCTGCACGTGAACGACGGCCGCGAC
>JALONO010000210.1 GCA_025454895.1 Bernardetiaceae bacterium | reverse complement strand
GGTGAGCGGGGCCAAGCTGCGGTTTTTCCGGCCGTCGGATGCCCGGCTGGACTTCGAGGTGCCGCTGGCCCCCGATGCCAACTTTAGGCAGCAGGTCAATACCGCCAAACTGGCCAAAGGCTACTGGAAGGCCCAGTTGTACTTTGAGCAAAATGGAGCCGCCTACTTTCGGGAGGCCAGCTTACAGATCGATTGATCCTTCACCTTCTTAACCTAATCAGCCATGCTTTGGAGTGCCTTTTTATTCGGACTGTTGGGCAGTTTCCACTGCGTCGGGATGTGCGGGGCCATTGCCTTGTCCATACCCATGGATTTTTCCACCCGCCTCCGTTTGTTCAAAGATGCGGTAGCTTATAATGCTGGACGCATCATTACCTATTCGCTCATTGGCCTCACGGTCGGCTTCTTTGGCCAGGCTTTCTTCCAGTCGGGCTACCAGCAGGCCCTGTCCATCGAGTTGGGCGTGCTCATGCTGCTCATCTACTTTCTGCCCAAGCAATGGGGCGACAAACTGTCGGGGATGATGGGCCTCACCTACCTTACTGGCCAGATCAAGCGAAGCTTTAACACCCTGCTGCGGCAGCCTGGGCGCGGCACCATCCTCCTGATCGGGATGCTCAACGGCCTGCTGCCCTGTGGGTTTATCTACATGGCCGCTGCGGCGGCGGTGCTGGCAGGCAGCCCCGGCCACAGCATGGCGTACATGGCCCTCTTCGGCCTGGGCACCGCCCCCATGATGTTCGTGACCGCCACCTCGCGGCAGTTTATCTCCATGCGGATCCGCAACCAGATCAAGACCCTGAAACCCTACTTGGCCGTTACGGTGGCGTTGCTGTTCATCTTGCGCGGGCTGTCGCTGGGCATTCCTTACATAAGCCCCAAGCTCCCAGCGGCCCAATCCGGCCAAACCGCCCAAACCGAGGTAATGTGCCACGGCCAATAGCCCGCCATTGTTTGTGTTGCCGCCATTGTTTGTGTCCTCACAAACAATAAACCGCCGTTGTTCGTGTCGCCGTCGTTCGTGTCGCCGTTGTTCGTGTCCCCACGAACAACCAAACGACTACCCCACCCCCAGCCCCTGCCCCAAGGGGAGGGGAGCCTTACGCTTACCCCCGAGCCGCTTAGCCGAGCCGGCGCTCGGCCATGCGGTAGTAGGCGGTCTCTAGCTCGTAGCCCACAAATTGCCGGCCCAGGGCCAGGCAGGCCACCCCGGTGCTGGCACTGCCCGCAAACGGATCGAGCACGGCCTGCCCCGGAAAACTGACCAGTTTGACCAAGTGGTGCATCAGGTCCACCGGTTTGAGCGTGGGGTGCTCGTTAAAATCTTCTTTGTGTTGGCGCACTTTGGGCACCACAAAAAATTTGTCGTATCCGTCGTCGTGTTCTTCGGTACGCACCACATTGGCCGTTACCCGGCCCAGCGGGTGGGGATTGTGGCCCACTTTCTCGTCGTCGGGGCCGTAGGGGATGCGGGTATCTTCCAGGTTGAGCGCGCCCGTGCCGTATTGCACCATGTTTTCGGCCACCGACTGGCCCTTGGGCAGGGGTTTTTGCACCAGGATGATCGGCTCATAGGCCGGCTTGATGCCCAGCCCCGCGCCCCGGTACAACTGGCCAAGTTCGGAGGCTGGCTCCAGCTTGGGCTTGCCCTCGGTGGGTTTGTAGTTGTCCTTGCCGGCTAGTTTGCGGTTCACCGACTTGTAGCCCTGCACATAGGTGTACGCGCCCGCGACGGTGCTTTCCACGCCCAGGGCTTTGTCAATGTCCAGGGCCACGTTGCGGCTTTTGGGCATCCCGTTCAGGAACGCCCAGAACAGCACATCGCGGATCACTGGTCTTCCAGGGCCACCATGAGCCGGTGCATGAGCCGGACCGACGAGAACACCAGCCCAAACGCGCCCGGCCGCAGCACGCGCAGGGCATCGGCCCAGATCTGGGGGTCGGGCAGGTCTTTGTCCCAATAGTGCCCACCAAACGAGATACCGTAGGGCGGGTCAGTCACGAGGGCGTGAAGGCTGTTGTCGGCCAGGCCGGGCAGGCCATAGCAGGAGCGGTTGTGCAATTGGTAGTCCATCGGGCTGCAAAGGTAGGGCGTTTTGGGGTTTGTCAATGGCCGTCCATTGCGGGACCAAGGATCAGTAGAGGCTGAATTTTTCGGCATTCTTGACACAGTCAGCAAAAATAAAATCCAACACTCCGAACAATTGGTCAGCTTGGGCCAATCCCAAGCTTAAGGGATGCCTGTAAAATAATGCTACCAGCTAGTTTGGGCGCCACCACATAGTCTGGCGCCAACACCAAAGTGGGAAGTGCCAAAGGCTGGACTTGGTCATACGCGATAAAACGGCTGGGCTGCACCATGAGCCCAAAATGGGCTGGCATTTCGGCACTATTCTTAAAATCGCTAAATTTCATGACAAAAAGAGTTTGATCAAAAAACAACCACCCCAAGTCTGTGCCCGCTTCACCCATGCCGGGCCGATACGATGCTGCCCAAGGGCTTGGCTAGGCTCACGCGCAGGCCCGAGAGGTGCTGGTGGTGGTGGATGAGCCGCTGCACCTCGGTCTCGTCATTGGCCCGCTCGGCCTCGGCGAGTTGCTGGAGCACCTCGGCTTCGAGCTTCTCGACAAACTGCCGCTTGAGGCGCAAGATGCTATCATGGGCGTTTACCAGCACATGGTCTTGCTCCTGGGGCACCTGGATGGCATACTTTTTCTCCCAGTTTTCGCTTACCACCCACCGGTCCACGGTCAGGTTGATCACCCGCTCCACAATCTCGGGCGCGCCCCGGTTGATAAAATAGTCGGCGTCGGGCTCCACCCCTTCCAGGATCGCGTTTTTGTACATTTCCAACAGCGACCGGTACACTGGGGTGTGAAATTCCACGTCCTGGGTTTCGGCAAAGAGGTACTGCCATAGGCGGGTGTCTTCGCCCGGATCGATGCACACCGTGCCGAAGCGGAGTAGCAAGCGCACGCACTCGCGCTCGTGGCCCTCGATGAGCTGGTGGATCTTGGGCGAAAAGCCGCCCGCCGCTATCACCCCGTCGGGCAGGGGTAGTTCGTCGGGCAGGGGCACCTCATCGTAGGACAGCGGATAACCACCCGTATGTGGCTCCTCGCTGGGCAGGGGCACTTCGTCGCTCGGGCGGGGGGCCACAGGTGTGCGGGTGCCCGCGCGCTCGCGGGCCTCACGCTCGCGGGTGGCCTGCTGCTGGGCCTTGAGCAGGGTCTTGTTCACCTCGACCATGAGCGTGTCCTCGCCAATGAACAGCAACCGGCTACACTGCTGGATATAGACCTCGCGCTTGACCGCATCGGGAATCTTGGCAATGCTATTGACCACTTCGTGGATCACCTTGGCCCGTTGGAGCGGGTCGTTGGGTGCATCGCGCAGCAAGAGTTGGGTCTTGAACGTGAGGAAATCCTGGGTGTGCTGGGGCAGGAACGCCTGGAAGTTGCCCGCCCCGTGCTTGCGGAGGTAGCTGTCGGGGTCTTCGCCCTCAGGGAACAGCAGGGCGCGCACATTGAGCCCCTCGGCCAGCAGCAGGTCGATGCCACGCATGGAGGCTTTGATGCCCGCTGGGTCGCCGTCGTACAGCACGGTCACGTTGTCAGTAAACCGCCGGACGAGCCGGATCTGCCCCTCGGTGAGCGACGTGCCCGACGAGGCCACCACATTGGCCACCCCGGCCTGGTGCATGGCGATCACGTCGGTGTAGCCCTCGACCAGGTAGGCATTGTCGGCTTGCCGGATGGCGTTTTTGGCCTTCGCTTTTGTGGTACACCTCCGTCTCGGGCGAGTTGAGGTACTTGGGCTGCTCGCCGCTTTTCATGGTGCGGGCCCCAAACCCGATCACCTTGCCCGCCAGGTCGTGGATGGGGAACATGACCCGCCCCCGGAACCGGTCGTAACGCTTGGTGGGCGCGCCGGGCGCGTCGTCGGCCTTGGTTACCAGCAGGCCGGCCTTTTCCAGCACCTCGGGGCTGTAGCCTTTTTGCACGGCGGCCTGCTCCAAGCCGTGCCACTCGGGCAGGCTGAAGCCCAGCTCAAAGGTGGCCACCGAAGCCTCGGTAAAGCCCCGCTCTTTAAAATAAGCCAGGCCCAGCCCGCGCCCGGTTTCGTGCTCGTGCAGGGTGGTTTGGTAAAAGTTTTTGGCAAAATTGAGGGCGATCAAAATCGCTTCGCGCTGGCTGCGCTGGGCCAGTTGCTCGGGGTCGAAGCGGTCTTCCTCCACCTCGATGTTGTACTTATTGGCCAGGTAGCGCAGGGCCTCCGGGTAGCTGAGGCCCTCAATCTCCATCACAAAGCCCACCGAGTCGCCCGCCTTGCCGCAGCCGAAGCACTTGTAAATGCCCTTGGCCGGGTTGACGGAAAACGAGGGAGATTTTTCGTTGTGGAACGGGCAACAGGCCCACAGGTTGGCCCCGGAGCCTTTGCGCTTGAGCGACACAAAATCGCCCACCACTTCCTCGATGTTGGCCACGTATTTAATGCGGCGGATGGTTTCTTCGCTGATGCGCATGGATGTACAACGGCCGTTTGCGGGGCCGGGGCCAAAGCAAAGTTACACCTAAACCGGGGAAAGTGAAAATGTGAAGATCAGCAACAATGACTTGTTAATCAACT
Organism: Bernardetiaceae bacterium; assembly: GCA_025454895.1. Taxonomy (GTDB): domain Bacteria; phylum Bacteroidota; class Bacteroidia; order Cytophagales; family Thermoflexibacteraceae; genus JALONO01. The sequence continues at coordinate 6,453 of JALONO010000210.1, read as the reverse complement.
AGTTATGATTAAATTATTTTCATATCGATTTAGATCAAGTTTTTCAGGGCTTGGAAGAAAAAAATTCCTCGTCGCGTCAGCCAAGTATCTTCCATTCTTACAAAACCTGGCAAGTGCGTATTATGATTTAAACAACTTTATAATTGATTATCAATTATTTATAAGATAAACAACGAGCAATTCTTACCTGATTTTGAGATAAGCCCGGCCTGTTTTAATAGCTAACAGCGCGTTTGGGCAGACTGACGACTTGGCCCCAAACCCTAGGGGTCTTCGAGACCCCTAGGGTTTGGTCTATCTTTAAAACCCAAAGATTTTATCCCGCCCTTTCCGCCCCCACCAACCTAAACCCGCCCGGCTGCGTATCTAGGTTTTGGCAACTTGCCCTAATTTGCTCCGGTAAATCCAACTTGGCTTGAACCCCCTGCTCGTTTCCCTTTTGGCCAAAGCCCTCAGCGGGGCCTACGTGGGCTACATCACCAACGACTTGGCCATCCAAATGCTGTTCCGCAAGCGGTTTGGCCTGGGCGGCATCGTGCTGCGCACCCGGGCCGAGTTTGTGGCCAACATTAGCCAATTGGTGGAGCGCGACATCATCAACCACCACACGCTCGAGCGCGAGCTGGCCGCCAACCCCGAGCCGCTAGATGCCGCCCTGGCCGACTGGCTGGGCCAACTGCTGGAACACCACTTGCCCCAGGCCCTGCCACCCGATTTTGCCCTGGCGGACTTGCCCGGCTGGGCCGAGTCGGTGGAGGGGTTGCTGGACGGCCTGCGCCCGGCCCTGGCCCAGTTGGGGCAAAACCTGCTGCCGCACCTGGCTAGCCAATTGCCCCTGGCCACCCTGCTGCCCCCGGAGCAGCAGCAAGCCACCCTGGGCCGCCTGCTGCCCCTGGCCGCCCAGGCCCTGACCGAGGCCCAAACCCCGGAAGCCCTGGCCCAGGCCCTCTGGACCCACCACGCCGACCAAACGCTGCGCACTTTGCTGCCGCCCGAGCTGCAAACCGCCCTGCGCCAAGCCCTGGAGCAGGAACTCGCGCAAGCCCCCGCCCACCTGCGCACGCACCTGGCCCCCGCGCTCGCGGCCGCCCTGGCCCAAGCCCGCCAAGCCCTCGGCGTGGACGAATGGCTGGCCCAGTTGGCCCAGCAACTCGCCCAGAAACCCCTGCAAAAAATCCTGGGCGGCGGCGACCAACCGCTCACCCAACTCACCGCCGAAATTGCCCAGCGGCTGCGGCACATCGTCAACAGCCCGGAAGGCCGCCAACTGGTGGGCACATTTGGCGAGTTTGTGCTGGAGGTGCTGGCCCAGGAGCGCACCACCATCTTTGAGCTAATGACCGACGACCTGGCCGACAACTTCGCCGGGTTTTTGCGGGCCAAGCTGCCGGGCATTTTGCAAACCATTATTGTATGGGTAGAAGAGCGGGAACACCAATTGGAAGTCATCATCGACGGCACGTTTCGGCAAAACATCAAATCCAAGTTCCAAGAGGTTATCTATCAACTATTTGTGGGCAGCGTGAGCCAGTACGCCAAAGTGGTGGACCGGCTCACCCACATCTTGGAAAGCCACCGGCAAGACCCCGAGCAAACCGCCGCCGCCCTCACCGAGGAAGTGATCGGTTTTCTGCAAAGCAATACCATTGGCCAAATTATCCAGAACCTACGCCAAAACCCGGCCCTAGGGCAAGAGCTGGACTTGGGCGGCCTGTTGCTCAGCAACCTGGACAAGGCCCTGGCCAACCCCAACTGGGGGTTTTTCAACCCGGCCACGTTGCTGGCCCGCCGCCTGGGCGAGCTGGCCAGCGAGCCGGAACTCCGCACCTTCCTCGACAAAGCCCTTCACTCGGTGATCGAGAAAGAACTGAAAGAAAAATTCCTGTTCTCGCCCAAGCTGAGCCACTGGGCCACCCAGCAACTGGCCCACCACTGGGATGCCTGGCTGGACCGCCCGCTACGGGCCTGGCTACCCACCGGGGCCGCACCTAACGAACCGCCCCCGGCCCTGCTGAATTTGGCCCGCCAATTGCCCGCTTGGCTCGCCAGCCCGCAAGCCCAGCAAACGGCGGCCCATTGGTTAGGTTCGTTTACCCAGGGCAAAACCGTGGCCCAGGCCGCCGAAGCCCTGGTGCGATTGGACGAAGCGGCCCCCCAGTTGGGCGAGGTAGTGGCCCAAGTGGGCACGGGCGCGCTCCGCATCGCCGCCCAAAACCTGGCTCAAGCCCCGCTGGCCCCTAAGTTAGCCCCGGTGGCCCAAGCCGGGCGCGGGTTGGCCAAGCCGCTGCGGCAAGCCCTGCTGGGCCAACTGCCGCAGTTGCTCACCGGCCGCATTGCCGAGGTGGTGCAGGCCAGCTTGGATAAAATGCCCGCCGATAAACTGCTGGACCTGGTAGAAAAATTCATGGGCAAAGAACTGAAGCCCATTACCCTCCTGGGCGCATTGCTGGGCGCGCTCGCGGGCGTGGCCCTGGCCGTGATCCCGTCGGCGGGCGGTTCCTGGACGGATACCACCCTGGCCGCCCTGGCTTACGGCATCACGGGCTACGGCACCAACTGGCTGGCCCTGCGCATGATTTTTCGGCCTTACAAAAAGAAATACCTGCTGGGCGCGCCGTTGCCGTTTACGCCCGGCGTGGTGGCCCAAAACCAGGCCCGGTTTGCCACCAACATGGGCAAATTTGTGGCCGGGGGGCTGCTGAACCCGCAAAACCTGAAAAACGCCTTTGCCCAGCGGCGCGACCAGTTGAAAAAATGGCTAGCCGACTTGCTGGGCGGCCAAACCGCCACCTGGCTGGCCCCCAAGCAAACCCAGGTGAGCCAGGCCCTGGCCCAAGCCGTGGTGAGCCAACTCACCCAACAACCCGGCCTGGTGGCCTCGGCCCTGGCCCAAGCCACCGGGCAAGCCCAAACCCAAGCCATGTCGCCCGGGCTGGCCCAAACTTGGCAAACCGAGTTGCAGCAACTGCTACGCGGGGAGGCTTTCCGGGAAAAAAGCCTGGCCCTGGCCCAGGATTTCCTGATCAATTTTGCCCAAAGTAACCGGCCGTTGGCCCAGTATGCGGACGTGGAAAAACTCGCCCCGGCGTTAACCGCCGCCCTGGCCGGTTGGCTGCACAACCAGGAGCCGGGGCAGTGGCTGCCCGCGCCCGGCTCGGCCCTCCCCGCCGACTGGTGGGGGCAACGCCTGTTCGCCAAAGCGGCGGGGCGCCGCCTCAACCAGTTCCTCAACCCCGACCAACAGGCCCAGCTCAAGGGCAAACTTGGCGGCACGCTGCGCAAGCGGCTGCTGGACCAGGAACTGCGCGAACTAGTGTTCGGCTTCATCGATACCCGGCTGGCTGAAGAACTGGCCCCCGCCAAGCCTATCAACGAGCTTTTTGGGGGCAGCGTAACCCGCCTGCTGCGCCAAAACATGGACACCGTGGTCGAGAACTTGCTCGGCTTTGGCCTCGAGTGGCTCCGCGAAAACAAGGAAATGCTGGCCGACAAAGTCTATCAAAAAGCCAAGGAGCAAAGCCGGGTGGGCACGTTTTTTTACCAATCGGCCATCCGCAACACCGTCCACGAACTGGCCGACGAGGGCATCCCCGAGTTTTTCCGGCGCGAAGCCAAAAGCCTCAAAACCCTCATTGCCAGCGAGGTAGAGAAGTTGGGGGAAAGCCACCTGGCCGATCTCCACCTCGACATTGACGAGGGCTACCTCAAAAGTTTGGTGGATACTTTTTTGCACCGCCCCGAGATCCACGAGGCCGTGGAGCGGCTATTATTCCTCTTGCTGGACGAGTTGTTCAAACTGCCCGTTTCGGCCTTCATCGGCATTGCCGGGGTGCAGTCCGCCGCCGATGTGCTGCGCATTTTTGGCCCCGAGCTGGCCGCATTGCAAGCCCAGTTGGCCTCGCAATGGCCCCAAAAAGCCGACCAGTTGGCCCCGGTGGCCAATGGCTTGTTGGTGGAGTGGGCCAAGGCCCGGCTGGCCGAAATTAGCCCGGCCGGCGGGTTAGGCCAAGTGCCGCCCGCAGCTTGGGCGGCCCTCCTGCGGCCCACCTTGAGGCAGGTGCTGGCCGCGCCCGCCTACGCACCCGCCCGCGAGGGCTGGGTAGCCCAACTGCTGGCCCAAACCACCGCCCGGCCCCTGGGCGAGTGGCTGCCGCTGGCAACCCTGGCCCAAAACGCCGCCCAAGGCTGGAACGAGTGGTTGGCCCAGCCCACCAACCAGGACTGGCTGCAAACCCAACTAGCCCACGGCGTGGGCCTGGCCCTGTTGCCGCCCTCCGGCCCGGCCCTCCCTGAACGGCTGGCCCCGGCCACCCGCCAGTTTTTGGCCGAGACCCTGGCCACCGCCACCTTGGCCAGCGTGGAGCAGCACCTGGACCCGCTCATTGGCGCGGTGGACCTCCGCAAAATCGTGGTTACCGAAATTACCGAGATGAACCCGGCCGAAATTGAGGCATTGTTCAACAGCTTCGCGGCCCGGTATTTCACCCAGTTGATCAACTACGGCTTTGGGTTTGGGGTGGCGTTTGGCCTGGTGATCGATTTTGGCCTGGCCTGGGGGCTGGCGTGGCTTACCGGAAAGCTGGATGGGTAGGATGCTTGCTATTAATTAAATCCTTGGCAATAAGTCAGATAGCCTCATTTTTCAGGCCGACGGCTCCGAGCCTAACCAGTAGCTCAGCGCGCCAGAAGGGCACTGCCGCACCTGCTGCACAATGGCCTCGGTGGGGGCCGCCTGGGCATCTATCCACGGGCGGCGGCGCACGTTGAACACCCGGGGCAAACCCTTCACGCACACGGCCGAGTGCGTACACAAATGCGGCTGCCAGATCACGGTTACTTCTCCGTTGCTGTATTCTTTGATCGGTTCTTCGGGGGGCGACGACATAACAGGAATGATTTTGACTACCTGTAAAGATAAAACTTCTCCTGAAAAAATGGCCCCGGCGGGTCAGGGTTAAACCCAACCGGCCGGGGCCAAAGCTTGTCGCCAAGATAATCCGGCTATTTAAGCAGATAACTCACCCTAGGCATTAGGTGCGTGCCGTCGAGGCTGCGGGGCATCCACCAACCGAAGAAACAGCCCGCTTCCAGGCCCACGCTCCAACGGGCACCCAGGCGGCGGCCTATCTCTAGCTTGGCCGCCCCGGCAAAATCTATGGACGAGGTTTGTTCTCTAAGGTAATAAGGTCCCGTAATTGGGTGGATCAAGTATTCCTCATAGCTACGGTGCGAAGTAGCTAAAGACAGACCAGTGCCAAGGGCTAAATTCCAACGAGAACCATTTACTAGGCGGTATTTGTACAAAGCCGTAGTCACCATCAAACGCGCCCTGTTATGGATGTCCATCGGACCGCTTGACCGCTCTTGGTTGTAAAAATACGTCCCTATAATCGCGTTAAACGACAAAATATGCCGCTCGGCCAAAAAATAATCGGCCGTAAGGCTCACCCCCAGGTTGCGGCCGGGGTACTGGCCCAGCCCGGCCGGGTACTGGGCCAGGGGGCCTATGCCTACCGAGAGTTGGAGGTCTTTGCGTTGTTGAGCTTGGGTACCCCAAGCGCAAATACACAGAATAATGGCAAGGTATTTTCCCATAATTGTTATGATGCGACAAAGTTTCCGAGGCGAGCTATTTTTCTTTTACCCACCTCGGAAAACTCAGGTGACTTGAGATTTAGAACATGAGTTGAAATTCTACTTGACTTCCATACCACAATAGAGCAGGCTCATTTTTCCAAACTTTATGGTTGCCGACCTGCTTGTCATAAGCGCGGATTGTGAAGTTAGCAGCCGTAACCTCAGCGGTTACACCACCTTGAGTGATGGTAACCGATGGATTGATCGTAACGCTATGGCCAGTATCATCTTGCTCAATCCAAATATAAGTGAGCGTTTCGCCATAGATGGGCTGCCAGGTAAACATAAACTTATCTTGGAAAGAACCTTTTATCTGCGCGTTTTCGTAGGCTCGGGCATCTTTTTGCTTGATGCCAAAGAACCTTTCGTCTATTACAATAGGCGTAAAAGTTCCGTTACTCCCTCCAACGACCCTAACCTGTAAGTCTAAGAAGTTGTTTTGGAATTTCAAAACAACCGCTGGGAGATCGAGCAACATAAACAGGTACGTCATGGTGATTAAGTACAGAAAGAAAATGTAAGAAGTTGTTTTGGAATTTCAAAACATTGATATTCAAATAATTAAGTTAATTTACATTACTTTGATCGGCTTATGGCTGCGATAAACCGAATCAAAACTTTGCTCAGTCCCAACCATTTGAAGCTAAAGGGCTTAAAAAATGAGCAATTTCAAATAAGTTGCTGATATTCAAATATTTAAAAATCCAAAACATGTTCTAAGAAAGTGAAGTGGGTGAATAAAAAAAGCGGGCCTAACTAACGAGGCAAAGTTCGCCGCGTCAACGCAAAAAACACCAGGGCAAACGCCCAGGGATC
>JALONO010000209.1 GCA_025454895.1 Bernardetiaceae bacterium | reverse complement strand
CGGAGTTGGGCCTCTTGCTGGGCTAGGGGCAACTCGCTGATCTGCTGCAAATAAGCCCTAAAATGCTTGCTCATGTACTTGCGGTAGTCCGGGCCGCCAAACTGGTCCTGGAAACCATCGGAATAAATGTAGAACGTGGTGGGGTGGTCAGGGTCCAGGGCAATTTCATGGCCGACAAACCGCCGTTCGGCTTCTTTCTGCATCCCGCCAATGTGATGGGCATCACCTTTGACCAGCTCGGCCTGGCCCCGGCGTACGTACAGCAGCGGGAAACCCGCCCCCGCAAATTGGAGTGTGCGCGCCTGTAAGTCCACCGTGCAAATGGCAGCTTCCATACCGTCGCGGTTGGTGGTGGTGTCTTGCTTCAGCAGCGAGCGGATCTGCCGGTGTAGTTCTGCCAAAATTTGTTCGGGACGGGTAATTTGGCCCACCTTCACAATCTCGTGCAGCAGGTTTTGGCCAATGAGGCTCATGAACGCGCCGGGCACGCCGTGGCCCGTGCAATCCACCGCCGCCAGGATCAACCGTTCACGGCCCTGGTTTTGCACCCGGGCAAACCAGTAAAAATCGCCGCTCACGATGTCTTTCGGCTGATAAAAAACGAAGCTCTGGGGCAAGTGGGCCCTAATTTCGGCCAGCGGGGCCAGCATTACCCCCTGGATGCGACTGGCATAATTGAGGCTGGCGGTAATGTCGGCGTTCTTTTTCTCGATCAGTTTTTGTTGCTCCACCATTTCTTGGTACATGTGCTGGACATGATCGTTGGCCGTTTGCAGACTGGTGGCTTGCTCGCTGATGGCCAGTTTCTGCTTTTCCAGGGCCAGGTTCTGCTCGGCCATCCGGTCGTTGGCTTGGCGCAGGTACTCGCCCTGGGCTTGCAGTTCTTGCTGCTGCTGCTCCATCACCTTTTGGGTGTCCAACAATTGGTCGCGCTGGGCCTTGATCTCCTCGGCCTGTTGTTCCAGTTCCCGGTTTTTGGTGGCCACGGCCTGGTTCACCTCGCGCAGGTTTTCGGCTTGTGCTTGCAGTTCTTGCTGCTGTTGCTCCATCGCCTTTTGGGTTTCCAGCAATTGGTCGCGCTGGGCCTTGATCTCCTCGGCCTGTTGTTCGAGCTCCGAGTTTTTGGTGGCCACGTTTTGGTTCACCTGTTTTAGGTTTTCGGCCTGCATCAACAATTCTTCTTGTTGCTGTTCCAGGGCGGTGGTTTTCTGTAAAATGTCGTCGCGCTGGGCTAGGATTTCTTCTTTCTGCTGTTCCAACTCGGCGTTTTTGCGCATCATGTGTTCGTTCATCTCGCGCAAGTTATCGGCCTGGGCCTCAATCTCTTGCTTCTGCTGCTCGAGCTCGATCTGTTTCTGCACGATCTCGTCGCGCTGGTGCTTGAGCGAGCGCACCGAGCTGTTGAACGACCGGCCCAAGGCCCCGATCTCGTCGCGCCCGCGGGCACTCACCTGCACGTCCAAGTTGCCTTTGTCGAGCTCGGCGGTGGCGGCGGCCAGCTTGTTGATGGGTCGCGAGATGCCCGCCGCGATCAAAAACGCCAGCAGCACAATGAGCACCGTGGTGCCCAGTACCGTCCACAGCGAGCGGAGCGCGAACTCTTGCACGGGCGCGAAGGCCTCGGCAGCGTCAATTTCGGCCAGTAGCACCCAGCGCACATCGGGGATGTTGAGCGGGGTAAAGCTGCTGAGCACCTCTACGTGGCGGTAGTCGTCAATAATCCGGGTGTCGCGCTTGTTAGCAAAGGCCAGTTGCACCCCCTCGGTGTTGATGTGGTTAAATAGCACCGTGGTTTGGTAAAAGCTCATTTGGGCCAGGGCGTTGGTGTCTTTTACAATCGCTTTGGCTTGCTCCACAAACTGTTCGGGACTTTCAATGATAAAGCGCGAGTTGGTACGCATGGTGCGGTCTTGCCCCACAATGTAGCTTTCGCCGCTTTCGCCGAGGCCCTCTTCCACCCAGTTGCCGTTGCCGGTCATCACGGCATCAATGCGGTCGATGGGGATTTGGAACACCAGCGTACCGATCTTTTTATCGCCGTCAAAAATGGGGGCACCGATGAACGCGGCCGGAGCCTGGTACGAGGGCAGGTAAGTTTCAAAATCGCAGAGGGTTACCTGGGTTTCCACGCCCGTGAGCCGCATTTTCCGGAACAGGCGGCCCAGGTTGCTGTCGGCAAACGGCCCGTGGAGCAGGTTGGTGGCAAAATCGATTTCCTTGGCCACGGTGTACACAATGTCGCCGTGCTCGTCGTCGATCAAAAAAACGTCGTAATAGCCGTAGGTTTTCAAGAAATTAGCGATGGTGGGGTGGTGCTTGTCGTGCACGGCGTGGTACGGGCTGGTAAGCAACTGGGAGCGGTTACTTACCAAATATTGGCCCTGTAAAAACTGGGTACGCGGGTGGCGGGGCACTACCTGATCCACGGTGCAAGTGGGGCGGTACACCTTGGCAAACACCTGGTCTTGGTAATATTTGCGGAGCTGTTGCGGGTACTCGGCGGGCACGGGCACCTCGGCCAACTGGGAAAATGCGGTTTTAAATTCCTTAGTGGCCTCGATAACGGTGCTGCTTTTGGCAAAAAAGGCAATCTCGTGGCGAATCTGCGCGAAGTAGTCTTCCACCCGCCGCTTCTTGATTTCCCGCACGGTGGTGAGCTGGTCAAACGTGCGCTGGCGCAAGGTGCTGGCCACACTGGCATATTCGTATAACATGGTGGCGATCAGCGGCACCACGCCCACCAACAGTAAATAAAACAGGAGTCGGTATTTGATCCGGCTAAAGACCAGCATACGTCGCGCTAGATAGGGTTATCGGCAAAATGGCCACTAATTATCCAGCACGTTAACCAAAAATTATTCCCAAGTGAATAATAAATTTACGTTTATACCTTGTTAAAAATTGCCTAAGCGGAAAATTAAGGCCAAGATTAAGAACAGGGCGGGTAACTTACTTTTAGTAAAAAATCCGAAGTAAGAAAAATCCGGCTAGGCGAAAGAAACCCGTTGTTTGGGCAAAGGGCAGCACCCCTCTTTTTCTTCAATAAAGAAAATAAACCCTGGGTTTTATCTTATTCTAATCGATTTTAGGGCTTGTTGGCCCGTTTTTGACGGCTTTTATAAAGCCATTATCCGTTGTTTTTGCCCAAAACCTTACACGTTGTTTGATAAGATATTTAAGGAAAAAACGGTTGACCGCCCGCCCGCCCGTGGCCACAATGGTTAAGGGCGGCCCGGTCATCGCCCCCGATTGATGGCGTACACCCCGGCCAAAATAAGCGTTAGACCGCCCAGGTGGAGCCAAGTGGGCTGTTCGCCGTCCAACAGGCCCCAGCCCAGGGCAAACAGCGGGATCACGTAAGTAACCGAACTGGCAAACACCGGGCTGGAAATTTTGACCAGTTTGTTGAACATGACCAGCCCCACGGCCGTGCCCATCAGGCCCAGCAAGGTGAGGTAGCCGAAGGCCCCCCAACTGGCGGTTGAAATCGCGATTTGGTGGTGAAAGCCGGTGGCCGCCAGGTAGGCTACCGCCACCGGGCCTACCGTAAAAATGCCCGCCGCCGAAATGAGCACCGAGGGCAGGGCCTGCAACTTGCTGGCAATGGTGTTGATGCTGAAGCCGTAGCACAAAGTGGCCAGGGCGATCAGCAGGGCGTAATGGTTAAATGTCCCGATTTGCCCACCTGCACTCACGAAGCTCAGCCCGGCGGCGCCAAAAAAGCCCAACCCCAAGCCCACTACTTGGGTGAACCGGGCCGGTCGGCCAAAAAACAACAGGCTGATAATGAAGGTAAAAAGCGGCGTGAGCGTGTTGAGGATACCCGTTACGCTGCTGTCGAGTTTGGTTTGGGCGATGGCGAACAGCCAGGCAGGGAACAGGTTGCCCAAAAACCCCGATACGGCCAAAAACGGCCAGCGGTCGAGCGGGATGCTGCTCAGCCCGCGCAGGGCGATGGGCAGCAGGGCCACGTAAGCCACCGCGATCCGGTAAGCCCCCACCTGCCCGGCCTGGAAATGCCCCAGCCCTTTTTTGATGAGGATGAACGAACTGCCCCAAATGAGGGCCAACATAAATAGGATGAGCCAGGCGAGGCGTTGGTTAGCGGGCACAGAGGGTGGGTTAAGCGCAGCCTCCAGAGAGGTGGGCAAAGATACGGGGAATTGCGGGATTGGCGGGCTACAGGCGGGGGTCCACGGCCTCGCTCTCGAGGGCCAGCACGCCAAACGCGCACTCGTGAACGCGGCGCAGAGGCGCGTGGGCCACGAAACGTTGCAGGCCCTCAAGCCCGAGGGCAAACTCCTGGATGGCCAGCTCGCGCTTGGCCCGCACGTTGCGGGCTTTGAGCAGTTGGAGGTTGGCGGGCGTATCGTACTCGGGGCCGTAGATGATGCGCAGGTACTCGCGGCCCCGCACTTTCATGGCCGGTTGCACCAGGCGGCCCCGATGGCGGGCCACGTAGCCCAGGGGCTTCACTACCATGCCCTCGCCCCCCTGGGCGGTCAGGGCCTCCCACCACTCAATGGCCTGCTGTTGGCTCGCCTCGTTGGTTAGGTCGACCTCCAGGTTGGCTGTAACCATCAGGTGTTCAGAGTCTTGGACACAAATTTTACCCATCTGTGCCAGGTGCCAGGGGTGAGTTTGGTCAAAATAAGTTTGGCCCTCGGTGGCCAGCAGGTGAAACGGGGCATAGACCAGGCCCGCCAGCCCGTTGGTTTCGCGGCAATAGCGGCGGTAGGTGGCCACGTACTTTTCCAGTTGGGCTTGGCGGCCGGCCAGGTGGGCCGACAGTTCGGCCATTTCCACGCCCCGGGCTTGGGCCTGGGCGACGGTGGCCCGCGCGTGTTGCAGCCCGTTGAGGCCCGCGCTGCCCACGGGGGCGTACTGTTTCACCAGCAGTTCCTGGGCCTTGGCGTTCCAAGGCATCAGCTCACCGTCAAAGGCCACCCAGTCGGTGGCAAATTGCTCCCAGAACCCGGCGGCGGTGAGGGCTTGGTGCAGCATGGCTAAAAAGTCGGCCTCGGTTTTATCGACCGAAAAAAACCTGCGGCCCGTGCGCGTGTAGAGCGCGCCCAGCGCGGGCTTGGCCAGCCCAAAGCGGTGCACCGCCACCTCGGGCGTGCGGCCCACGATGGCAATGGCCCGCGAACCCATGTGCTTTTCTTGGCAGATGACCCGCTCCACCCCGTGCTTGTGGTAGTGGGCAAATACCTCGGCCGGGTGCTCGAGGTAGTCGGGCCGGGCACTGGTCTCCGGCGGCGACATGGTGGGCGGCAAGTAGATGAGCCACTGCGGCGGCAGGGCAAACCGGCTCATCACTTCCAGGGCGGCGGTGGCGTTTTCCTCCCGCACGATCACCTTGGGGCCAGTCTGGGTCTCGATGATTTTTTTGCCGCTGATGATGTCGATCTCGAGCAGGCCCGCGAACGGGGCGGGGGCCGCGCCGCTGGGCGGGAGGGCGGGCCGCACCGGCTCGCAGTAGGTGCGCCGAGCGGGCACCGACACCAGTTCTTTCTCTGGGTAGCGCAGGGCGGTGAGCTTGCCGCCAAACACGCAGCCCGTATCGATATTGATGGTGTGGTTGACCCACTCGGCCTCGGGCACGGGGGTATGGCCGTACACCACCAGGGCTTGGCCCCGGTAGCGGCTGGCCCACGGGTGGCGCACCGGCAGGCCAAACTCATCCACCTCGCCGGTGGTTTCGCCGTAGAGGCAGAAGGCCCGCACCGAGGCAGCCGCGCGCCCGTGCATTTCCTCGGGCAGGCCTGCGTGCGCAACCACTAGCTTGCCTTCGTCCAGCACGTAGTGGGCGATGAGGCCATGGACAAACTCCCGCACCTCGTCGCGGAACGCCTGGGGCAGGGCGGCCAGTTGGAGCGCGGTTTTGTCCAGCCCGTGGTTGAGCTTCACGGTTTTGCCGTGCAGGTATTTGGCCAGCTTGTCGTCGTGGTTGCCGCAAACGCAAAACGCCCGGCCGGTTTTCACCAGGTCCATCACCAACCGGAGCACCTGGGGCGACTGCTCGCCCCGGTCGGTGAGGTCGCCCACGAAGATGGCCCGGCGGTTTTCGGGGTGGGCCGCGCTGAAGTGGCCCGCCGCGTCCTGGGTCAGTTGGTAGCCCAGCTTGGCCAACAGGTCGGCCAGCTCGTCAAAGCAGCCGTGGACATCGCCCACGATGTCGAACCCGCCGCGTTCTTCCTTGCGGTTGTTCCAAAGTTTTTGGCGGACGATCTCGACTTCTTCTTCGGGCTTGACAAAATAGACGTAGCTAAACCCTTCGCGTTCAATCGATTTGTAGGTGCGCTTGAGGTCTTCGTGGTGCCGCTCGAGCACGGCCCGGCCAAAGTTGCGATCAGGGCGGGCCTGGTGGCGGTCCAGCAGGTGGCGCAGCGGCGTATCCAGCACAATGGCCGCCGCCAGAGCGTAGCAGTCCTTGGCCAGTTGGAGCAGCTTGGCCCGGTCCTCGCGGCGCAGGTTGAGCGCGTCGATCACAGTGAGCTTGCCCATTTTCAGCCGTTTTTCGGCGATGAAGTGTAGCACCTGAAAGGCCGCATCGGTAGCGGCCAGGTTGTTCTCGTCGTCCGAGACCAAGGCCCGGCAGTAGTCGGACGAAATGACTTCGGTGGGCAAAAAGTGCTGGCGGGCAAAGGTGGATTTGCCTGCACTGCTCGGCCCCACCAGCAGTACTAACGAGGTTTCGGGGAGTTTGAGTGGTTTCATGGTTGGTCGTTAGTGGCCAAGTGGATAGCAAAGGATCAATTCGGCCCAAGCGAGTGTCGAGCAGGCACTACCGATTAGTTTAGCTCAACTCACTTTAGGGCGATTTCAAAAACCGTATCGATGGGGTCGGGCGGGGCCACATGCTAATACCTTGACATTCAACACCTTGTCCTGATAGCCTTTTAGGTTGATGTGCCCGATGTGCGGGTGCATGAGGTGGGCGTAGAGCTTGTTGCCGCGCTGGGTAAACCGCCCCCAGTCGGGTTTGGCCAGGGGGCTGGGGCCGCAGCCATAGATGCTGGCCCCGTTGCGCTGCATCCATTGCCCCACCGCTTGCAGAATGGCCACGCTCTGGGGCGGGATCTGCCCCCGGGCGTCGGGCCCCACGTTGAGCAACAGGTTGCCGCCCTTGCTCACACAGTTGACCAGCGTGTGGACCACGAGCTCGGGCGATTTCCAGTCATGGTCGTTGGCGTGGTAGCCCCAGTGGTTGTTCAGGGTGAGGCAGGTTTCCCACGGGGTCAACTGGCCTTGGGCGTTGCGTCTGGGCTCGTCGGGCACGCCTTGCTCCGGGGTCTCAAAATCGCCCAGCGCGCTGGCATCGCCCAGGTTGCCGGCCCCGTCGCCCATGAGGCGGTTGTTCAGGATAATACCGGGCTGGTTTTTGCGCACCATGTCCACCAGTTCCTTGGCCTTCCACTTTTCGCCCTTCATGGGGCCGTAAGAAAAATCGAACCACATAATGTCCAGTTTGCCATAGTTGGTGGTCAGCTCGCGCACCTGGCCGTGCAGATACTGGAGGTAGGTGTCCCACTGGTGCTGCTTGCCCTTGAACGCCTCGTCGTCGCGCTGGGGGTGGTGCTGGTCGCCGTAGTGCGGATAGTCGGGGTGGTGCCAGTCGATGACCGAATAGTACAGGCCCACCCGGAGCCCCTCGGCCCGGAAAGCGTCCAGGTACTCGCGCACCAAGTCCCGGCCCTGGAGGTACTTGGCCGAGGTGTAGTTGGTCAACTTGCTGTCGAACAGGCAGTAGCCGTCGTGGTGCTTGGCCGTCATGACGGCGTATTTCATCCCAGCCGCCTTGGCCAGGCGTGCCCACTCGCGCGGGTTGTAGTCGGTCGGGTTGAACATATCGACATAGCGCTGGTAGGCCTCGTTGGTCAGCCGCTCGTTATTCTTCACCCATTCGCCCCGGGCGGGCACGGCATAGGCCCACCACGCCAGGTCAGTTTTGGCGGGCTGGGCCAAGGCGGCGGCCCCCACCATGCCAAGAAGAAAGCATAAAAATGTCAATTTTTTCATGATAAATCGAGAGGAAGGTTGTGGAGCCAAAAGTAGTGGGCGATGGGCACATCCGAGCAGGAATTTGCGTGATTTCATGGTTAGTCGGTGGGGAACTTCAGCTAGTCAATTTTGGCTAAATGGGCTTCAATATCGTGTAACAACTGATAGCCTAATGCCTCGCTTATCGCTTCCTTTTCTTCATCGGTGAGGTGTTGGTGGTAGAGCTTGCTCGCCATGATTGTGCCATCGGTTTTTTTTACTTCATAGACAAAGGGATGGAATTGGATTTTTAAACGCACCTGGGCATTAAACGTTCTCGGAGCAGCCTTGCGGAAATCATGAAGCGTGTAATCAAAATCAATACTATTGACGTTTATTACTGTAGAAAAAAAATCAGCTATGTTCACATAGCAATTTCCTGCATCTTTATAAAAAATGCTGCGCCTTTTGAACAGTGGTTCAAATTGCCGTAAACGGTTTATAACAGTATCGATTAGGGGTTGAATGTCAGAGGCGAATATTTGCTTGACCACTTCATCCGTCTTTTCTTGCTTGACCTCATCGTCTCTGCCTTGCGCCAGGCGTTGTTTGAGCAGGCTTACCTGCTTTTCCAGGTCGTCCGGCTCGGCGATTTCCTGGCCCGCCATGGCTGCGAGCACCAAGTGCTGCGAGCGCAGAATCAGGTCAGCAGCAAACGCAAAAAACAGGTCGGGGTGGCCGCCTTCGCCCTGGATGTCGGCCAGGTATTGGCCATAAATACTCCGCTCATCGGTTTTGATCCAAAATGGT
>JALONO010000208.1 GCA_025454895.1 Bernardetiaceae bacterium | reverse complement strand
CGCCGGGCGTGGCAAACCGCAGAGCCTTGGGTCGGCCTAAATCTCCCATCAAACTAAAACAATTGGTGTAGCTTACGCCAAAAACGATTTGCCGTGTGCCGTTTAGCTAGCCAAATCTTCCAATAGAGTTTTTGTGCGTTGATAATGAACATCTTAGCTGAATTAGGGGGAGCCCCTCCCCGACGGACGACCAAAAGCGAATGAGCTTTTGAGGCGAGCCTGTGTGATGGCTTGGGGAGGGGCCAAGACTGGCGAATTTAATCGCGTTTTTATAATAAAATTAACCAAAAATATATTTATAGAAACCTTATAATAAATTCCACCTTTTTTGGCCCCACCCTATCCCTGCCCGTTGGGGAGGGGACGCGATTTCGGAACGAGCAGGAGGTTGTGTACAAAGTGGCGTATTAAACTAACTATCTGTTTTTTTAATATACAAAAACTCTAATATTAATCACCCAAGCCAAGCATTTAAAATAGTATTTCCAGGTTGCCCTCATTCCTGCCAAAAACCCAATAGAGATTGCGTATTCCTTCAATCCTCAATAATTGATAACTAAGGGGCAGCAATCATTTAATCATCCAATCATTAAGATTTTGTTTGGGAATTTCAAAACATTGATATTCAACTAATTATTGATCGGCTTATGGCTGCGATAAACCGGATCAAAACTTTGCTCAGTCCCAACCATTTAAATCTAAAGGGCGTAAAAGATGAGCAATTTCAAATAAGTTACTGATATTCAAACATTTAAAAATCCAAAACATGTTCTAAGTCATTTAAATATCATATGGCCGATTTTAACCAATTGCAGTGCCCGTTGCCCCAACTCGATTTCGATGTCATCACCCTAGGCCACGGCAGCGGCGGCCTGCTCACCCACCAACTGCTGGCCAGCGGCGTGTTCGACCTGCTGCGTAACCCCCTGCTCGATACCCAGCACGACGGGGCCGTGTTGCCCACCAGCGGCCCGGTAGCCTTTAGCACCGATAGCTACGTGGTGTCGCCGCTGTTTTTCCCCGGTGGCAACATCGGCGACCTGGCCGTGAACGGCACCGTGAACGACCTGGCCATGTGCGGAGCCTTGCCCCGTTACCTTTCGCTCAGTTTTATTTTAGAAGAAGGCCTGCCCGTAACCGAGTTTTGGGCCGTGTTGGTGAGCATTAAGCAGGCGGTCGAACGCGCGGGCGTGCTGGTAGTAACCGGCGATACCAAGGTGGTGGAAAAGGGCAAGGGCGACCGTATCTACATCAATACCAGTGGGTTAGGGCCGCTTCACCCGCGCGCGCAGGTGGGCGCGGCCCACATCCGCCCCGGCGACCAACTGATCGTGAGCGGGCCGCTGGCCACCCACGGCATGGCCATCATGTCGGTGCGGGAGGGGCTGGCCTTCGAGGCCGACCTGACCAGCGACACGGCGGCCCTGCACCACACCGTGGCGGCCCTGCTCGACGACTTTGGCCCGGCCATCCGTTTCTTGCGCGACCCCACCCGGGGCGGCCTGGGCACCACCCTCAACGAGGTGGCCCGCCAAACCAAACTGGGCGTGGCCCTGGACCAAAAGAGCCTGCCCATTTTGCCCCAAGTGGAAAACGCCTGCGAGTTACTGGGCCTAGACCCGCTCTACGTAGCCAACGAGGGCGTGTTTATGGCCGCAGTGGACCCAGAGGTGGCCCCGGCCTTTTTGGCCCGTTTGCACCAACTGCCCCACGGGGCGGCGGCGGCCTCGGTGGGTCATTTTACCCCGCAGCATCCCGGCCAGGTGGTGCTCAGTAGCCGTATCGGCGGGCGGCGGGTGGTGGGCATGCTCCCCGGCGAGCAGTTGCCCCGCATTTGCTAAGCGGATCAACCTCTCCGAAGGACTTGGAACTGATGGGTGGGTAAAATGGCGGGGGGCAAACCCCAGCTAGGCTACTTGCGGGTCTGGCGATTTTTCCGGGGCCGTTGCGCATTGGCCAAGCCCGGCAGCATCTGCGGGGGGCGCACCTCGCCGTGGCGGGCTTGGTGCCGGGCCAGTCGGTGGGCCAGGTAGCGGCTACCGAGCACCAGCACGGCAATGCCGGTGGCCACGCCCAGGTTTTCGTTGACCCCTTGGGCGGCCACGGCCCCGCCAATAAGCAGCAAATTGACGGCCACCATGATCAGCGTGGCCTGGTAATGCGGCAATTCTAGCCCGATAAGCAAGTGGTGGAGGTGGTTTTTATCCGGCGTGAACGGCGAGCGGCCGCCCAAAATGCGCAGCGTAAATACCCGGATGGTATCGAACAACGGCAAGGCCAGCACGCACGAAACGAAGAGTACCGGGCTGCCCAGCCGCAGCGGGCTACCAGCAGGCAGGGCAGCGTTTTCCTGCAAAAACATGATGGTGGTGGTGGCCGCCAAAAAGCCCAGCAGCAACGACCCGGCATCGCCCATGAAAATCTTTTTTTGGAAGTTGAAGATCAAATAGGCGGCCACGGCCCCGCACGCACTGAAGCACAGCAGCGTATTAGTGGGGTTGCCCACCAAATAAAACCAAGTGCCATAGCCCCCTAATACCAAAACGGCCAGCGAGCCGGCCAGCCCGTCGATCCCGTCTATCAAGTTTACGGCGTTGGTGATCACGATGATGGTGAACACCGATACCGCGTAGCTGACCCAAAGCGGCAACTCGTGTACTCCCAGCAAGCCATGTAGCGAGGTAATGCGTACATCGCCCAGGTAAATCACCAGCAGGGCGGCGCCGACCTCGGCCAAGAGTTTATAGGTTGGTTTAAGGGGCAAAAAATCGTCGCGGAAGCCCACCACCACCACAATGGCCACGGCGGCCACCAGTTGGATGTTGATCCAATGATTTTGGATAAAAGAAACCAATAATGAGGTGATGATAAAACCGAAGAAGATGGCCACCCCGCCAAACCTTGGCACTTTATGGCTGTGGACTTTGCGCTCGTCGGGCCGGTCGTGCATCTCGTACTGGTGCGCGATTTTGATGATCTCCGGGGTGAGCACCAGGGTAATGAAAAAAGCGGCCAGGGCACATAGGGCAATTTCGAGCATGATCAGTTTAGGTTAGTGAGCGGGGTTTCGTCCGTTTGGGGCCGGTTTGCCACCGGAGGCCGGTAATTTAAATACGCTTCCAAGTGGGGGTTATTGCCTAAGCTGGGTTGTTTTTGGGCGGCGGGTAGGGCTGGTTTCACCCAATCTAAATACCCTTTTACCCACACAAAAGCTAAGCCAATCGCGAGTAATGCTACGAACAATAACATGCTGACCCCACTATGCCACCGCCATAAAAAAGCCGGTTCGCCGGGCATTTTGCCCGCGAAAACCACTGACCAAGGGAATAAAAAGAGCAGTTCAGCCTCGAACAGCATAAAAATGAGGGCCACTACGTAAAAGCGGGGGTTGAACTGCCCCCACGAGCTGCCGGCCGGGTCTTCGCCACATTCATAGGCGGCGTTTTTCTCGGGATTGGGGCGATGGGGGCTTAGCAACCGGGCCACGCCCAAAGTAACCAGCACGAAGGCAATGCTGCCGACTAAAAACAGCAACAATTGGCCAAATTGCTCGATTTCGTGAGTCACCGGGGTTAGATTGTAGCCAACAAAGCTAGTGATTAGATGGGTTTTTGATGATAAAATTTCAAAATTTCGGCACTGAGGGTTCTATAAACCCCCGCTAACGAGGGATAATGCGCTTGCAGCCAAGCCTCCTGCTTAGCCAGCACCTCAGTGTCGCCCCGGCGGGCCGGGCCAGTTTGGGCGGCGGCCGGGCCTAGGGCTTGGGCCTTGGCCACGGTTTCGGCCACCAGGGCTTGCAGCAGGGTAGGGGGCAGTTGTCCGGCGGCCAGTAGCTGGTCGGCCGCGTGGAGCAAGTAGTTGGTGAAGTTGTTGGCAAAAACGGCGGCCAGGTGGAGCCTTTGCCGCTCGGTACTGTCTAAGGCGTACACTTGCTGGCTTAGGCCCGAGGCCAGGGCCACCAGCAGTTGTTCGGTGGGGGCATCGGAGGCATCGATGCAAAAAGGCACCTGGGCCAGGTTTACCGCCCGGGCCTTGGAGAAGGTTTGCACCGGGTACAGCACCCCAAACTGCGGGCAGTACGGGGCCAGCAGTTGGGTGGGCAGCGGGCCGGAGGTGTGCACCAATATGGCCCCGGGCGGTAGGCGAAGTTGGGGCAGCACGGCCGGATAGGCATCGTCGGCTAGGCAGAGGAGGAACACCTGGGCCGGGCTTTGGCGAAAGTCCAGGTGCTGGGTGGGGGCCGCTTGGTACAACCGGCGGGCCAACAGGTCGGCGGTGTTGAGCGAGCGGCTGTAAACCTCGGTAACGGGGTGGCCGGCGGTTTCTAGGGCCGGGGCCAGGTGCCAGGCTACGTTGCCCGCCCCGATAACGGCTAGGTGCGGCACGGCTAGTGCTTTTTGGCGATGGCGAGTAGTTCTTCTTCCACCTGCCAGTCTTTGGCCAGGCGCAAAATCGCGGTGGCCTCCATTTCGCTGATGTAACCTTTTTTCTGGTTGGCCTCCCACACATTGGCCATAAAGCGGAAGCGGGTTTCTTTGGGCAGTTCGTTCATGACTTGCCGCAGGTAGTCGCGGGCGCGGTCGAAGGCGTTGTAATAGTCGTCCTCAATAAAGTCGTTGGCCCAGCGCAATTCGGCCAGGGCATTGATTTCGCGGGCGGTTTCCTCGAGCACTAGCTGCTCGTCTTCGTCCAACCCGTGATAGTGGAAAATAATCACCTTGAGCAAAAGGAACGCCTTTTTCTCTTCGCTTGACAGAGGTGAATGGAAGTATGCCATTGTCGGCAAAGATATAGGTTTTGGCGTTTTTCCACTTTAATTCATCCTAAAAACCCGGCGGTTGGAGGTTGGGGCCGCCCAGTCAGGCTAAAAATTTAACAGTGAGGTAACCGGTTACTTGTCAAAAGGCACAAAGGCCGTTTGGTAGGACCGCAAGGGGCCGTTAAAGTCGGTGATGAGCACCGAGTCGGCGGGGTTGGCGTAGTAGAGCCGGGCCAGGGTGGTGGCCGACTGGCCGGGCCGCACAAAATGCACGCCTTTGACCGGGATCACGTACCACTTTTCGCCATCGGCCTCGCTGCGTTTAATCGACTTGGGGTTGCTGATGTGGAACTTGGCCGAGAGGGTTTCCCAGTCGTAGTAGCCCTCGGGGTCTTTAAACAGGCCGTAAATGCGGTAGCCGTTCTCGGCCCGCGGATCGTACTGGTTTTCGGCCAGGGCGCGGGTGGCCAGCGAGTCGTAGGTGCGCAGGGTCTCGTATTTTTCCATCACGTTCTCCCGGAGGCTATCGGCCTGGTGCTGGGCCTGGGCAATTTGGCGGGTCCAGTTGGTTTTGTTGCTCAAGAAAAGCAGCATCAACAGCACGGCCAGGGCAAACACGGCCACGGCAGTTAAAATATCGCGGCGGCCGGGCGCCGGGGCGGCGTTTTCCATCGGTTTTAAACGGGGTTGGGCAATGGCGCAAAGGTAGCCGCCAAAAATATTTTTAAAATTATTTGCAACATTCGGCAACCTTTGCTCGAATAATCCCTCTGTAAAGGCAAGCAAACAAAAAATGCGCTTTTACCATGAAACTGATGAAAATATCTTCCCTCTCCAAAATAGTATTAGCGGCCTGGTTTTTCTTGGCCGTGGGCGCTCACCGGGCCGTGGCCCAAACCGATTTGGCCCAGGCGGGCAAAATCTGGTACGATGAGGGTTTCCTCTACGTCAACATTTTAAATGAGGGCGTGATGGTGATCAACAACTACGACCCCACCGCCCCCCGCAAGGTTGGCTTTATCAGCATCCCCGGTAACGTGGACATGGCCGTGCGCGGCACCACCTTGTACGCCAACAGCCACCAAGATCTGGTAGCGATCGATATCCGCGACCTGAAAAACGTGAAGGAGATTGCCCGCGTGCCTGCCGTGTTCACCCATCGGCCCCGCCAAAATAGTTGGGATGCCAACACCATTGCCTTCCGCAACGGGCAGGACCTGGTGAACATGATCAATCAGATGTTCAACCCCATTGCCGCCCGGCCTAACAACAACGGCCGCAACAACAACAACGCCAACCGCCCTTGGTGGATGGTGGGCGGCAGCGGCATCAACCAGGGCATCAATGGCAACGGTCTGGCCATGAGTGCTACCCCCAATGCCACTAAACCAGCCAGTAACCCCGGCTCGGTGGGCGGTAAAGGCGGCTCAATGGCCTGCTTTACCCTGATGGACAACTTCTTGTACGCCATTGATAGCCGCGATTTGCTCGTGTTTGACATCAAAGAGGCCGCCAAGCTGCAACTGCTGGGCAACAAAATCCCGGTCAATACCGACATTGAGACGATTTTCGGGTACAACGACCGCCTGTTTATCGGTTCGCAAACGGGCATGTACATCTACAACGCCACCAACCGCCAGGCGCCCCAGCGCGAAGGTCATTACCGCCACACTCGCAGCTGCGACCCCGTGGTGGTGGAAGGCGACTACGCCTACGTAACCCTGCGCGACGGCTCCGACTGTGGCGGTAACGTGAACCAACTGGACGTGATCGACATCAGCAACCCCAGCAACCCGCGCAAAATCCAGACCTACCCCATGACCAACCCCCACGGGCTGGGCATCGACAACGGCACCCTGTTTGTGTGCGACGGGCGCGACGGCCTCAAGGTGTTTGACGCGACCGACGTGCGGGCTATCAACCGCAACCAGATCGCCCACTTCCGCGACATCAATACCTACGACGTGATCCCCGACAACCTGCGCAAGGTGTTGATGCTGGTGGGCAGCAACCGCATTACCCAGTACGACTACAAAGACCCGCGCGCCATTGCCAAACTGAGCGAGATTGACCTGCGCCGCACCGACGACGTAGCCACCGCCACCAACCGCAAGTAAGCGGGCCGATGATACAAAAATCCACCCTCGCCTGCGGGCGGGGGTGGATTTTTGCATGAGATAGCGGGGGTTCTATCCCGCTTAACATTTTTTGGCTACCCTTTTGCCAACGTTTCCGTTCAAGTGAAGGTTAACTCAATAGTATCTTGAAATTGGGGCGATCCCTGACTTTTTGCCTCTATCGGCCGAGTGCAAACGACTTAACGATTAGTCTGTAAATTATTTAAAATCAATAGTTTAACTTTTTTCGCTCACTCACGGGCGTTGTATTCATGAGTAAATTAATTGTAGTGCTGCTGATTTCCGGGATTCTGCTGGCCCTGGATTTTTATTTCTTCCAAGCCCTTAAAACCGTTTTTGGTGACCGGCCGCCCAGTACGCAACGGCTCATCTACGGCGTTTATTGGGGCCTCAATTTGTTGCTGTTGGCGGGCGTTTGGGCCTATAATTTGGCCCCCCAGTGGGTCAGCTTGGCCATGCGCCGGGTGGGGGGCTTGCTGCTGTTCGCGGTGTATTTTTCCAAACTGTTCGCCTCGCTGTTCATCGTCCTCGACGACCTGCTGCGGCTGGTGCAGTGGGTGTGGCAAGGCGTAGCCGACTGGTGGGGGCCATCGCCTGCCCCGGAGGTGGCCGCCGAGGGAGTGCTCAGCGAGGGCATCACCCGCTCCGAGTTTTTGGCCAAAACCAGCCTGGTGGCCGCCACGCTGCCCCTGGCCGCCATGACCTGGGGCATTGGCAAGGGTGCGCACGACTACCGGGTGCGCCGCCTTACCCTCCAGCTGCCCAACCTGCCCAAGGCGTTCGACGGCATTAAGTTGGCCCAATTGTCCGAC
>JALONO010000022.1 GCA_025454895.1 Bernardetiaceae bacterium | reverse complement strand
TAATTGCGCTAAGTTAGCCGAGTCGGCGCGTTAAATTAAAATAAAATGATTACTGAGTAAGTTGAGCTTGCTCAGTAATCATCTCTACTCTTGAGTAAGAGCTATCACTTTGCGGTGATTTTGGCTCGTTTACTTCCTTGATTTTTAGCGCGACGAAGGTGCTTATTTTCCATGTAACTAATCTAAGTCTTATTGTGAATAACATTCACAAGTATATGTAAATCAACATTTAAATAAGTAAATACTCTTAACTTCATTGAGTAATGAGATGTCTATTCCTACTCTTCGCATTTGCGATTACCTTAACTAACCTACAAGCCCAATGCCGCGAGTTTCGGGTACTAAAAAAGTATCGGGGTAAAGTTTTGACCGAGGCCAAAATGATTGTTTGTAATAATGAGTTTTATTACGAAAGCGTGCAGAAAGATGCGGAGATTGATTATGGCACCGAGACAATTACGCTCTACACTCACTTTGAGAATATCCGTTGCCATTTCAATGCTCGCACGCAAGAATTTAAAGTAGTCCGGGTCCTCAAAGATGGCACTAAACTCCATGCTTCGTTCAAAGCGGAAAAGTATGATTGGGTGCTCACCCAGGAAGAAGCTATTCGCAATGGTTACCGCTGTTTCAAAGCCGTTCTAAAAAACACCTCTACCTTACAAACTTCCTTTGGTGACTTGATAGTATGGTACACTCCAGATATTCCCCTCAGTGGCGGGCCGATTAATGATTATGGCAAGCCTACTTTTTTAACCGGGCTACCTGGTTTAATCGTAGAAATGACTTCGAACCCAGGTACGGCATTCACTACCGAATTGATCGATGAAAAAACCATCCCCGAGCGTCCCCTCAGGCTCACACTTGATGGCATCCTGGTTCCGCTAGCCATCATTGAGAAGCGTACTCCTACCAAAAAGGAATTGAAGCCCTACTTAGAAGCGGCTAGAAAAGATGAAAACTAACAACGATTAATCTACTTACCTAATTATTTATCGGTTTTGCCAGAGTTTGGGCCTAGCCGCCATGTATCGATGAACTGGATTGCTAAGCTGTGCCTTGTTTTTTGCTTAATAGGCTTGCCTTTGGCGGGGTTGCAGGCCCAGGTAATTTTCAAGGGCAAGGTCAGCGATAAAGAAACCTCAAAGCCAGTTGCCGGGGCCATCGTGAGCATCACGGCCCTACCGAGCGAGGCCGTGCTGGCCTTTACTCAAACCGACGAGCAAGGTGAGTTTATCCTTGAGTACAAACAAGCTCCGCGAATTATTGCCCTTAATATCAGGCATTTAAGCTACGCCAAGTTCCAGCAATCGGTGGTGTTGGCCAGTGCTCAGGCCAAGCCCATCACCATTGAGGCCCTTTTGGTGCCCCAGGCCCTGCAACTAAACCAGGTTGAAATTAAGGCCCCCTCACCCATTATCGTTAAAAAAGACACCATTATTTACGACATCTCGCACTGGCAGCAGGTAGGCGACGAGTCGTTGGAGGCGGTTTTGCAAAAAATCCCCGGCTTTAAAGTATTGCCTAGCGGGGAGTTAGAGTTTGAAGGTAGGCCCATTGCCAAAGTATTGGTGGACGGCAAAGAGTTTAGCAACGTGGGCGCGGCGATACTCACCAAATCATTGGACCCTAATCGGATAAAAAATTTGGAAGTCCGCACCAAGGAACAAAGCCGGAAGCTAAAAAACAGCCTGTTGGATACTAAGCACCTGATGGTGTTGGATATAAAGTTGAAAGAAGAGCTCGATCAGTCGTTTTTTGGGCGGGCCAGGGCTACCGCTGGTTGGCAACGGGGGGCCGTGGTAGGCGGCCAGGTCAACCTATTCAGCTTTGGCCGACGCCGGGGCACCCACTTCTTCGCCGAGCGGGACTTGCTCGGCAATTCTGACATCTCGATTTACCAAATCCAGAACCTAGGTTCGGACGCGGCTAAGAAAATGTTTGAAATACCCGCTGATTTTGCCGAGTTTGTGGCCAGGGAGGAGTACAACCAAGAAATCTACGGCTTTAAAGACTATACTCTTAATCACCAACACACGGCGGGGTTAACTAATAAATTCACCCTTTCGCCTAAAAACGATCTGTTTTTGGGGTCATATACTAGCTACCGGCAACTAGGTTATGATCTTACCACGGAATGGATTTTCCCCCAAACGGGCTTTGGTAGTCGTTTTTTGCAACAACAAGCCTCCGCCGATTTTGAAAGCAATAACAAGGCGGAGTGGCGGCATGATAGCGAAAAATTGAAAGCCGTGATCGACCTCAATTTAACGCTTGCCCGGCGTACCCGCCAACATTTCAACCAAGAAAATACCCAGGGCCTTACTTACGATTTCCAACGCGCTGAAAATAGCGTATCGTTTCATCCCAATGCTTTGGTAGAATATGAAGTGAACCCCAAGTTGGGGCTGCAAGCCAAGTTGTCTTACGGGTTGCACAACCAGGCTTTAAATACCTACCTTGCCCATAACGATCCGGCTTATGCCCGGTTCTTGCGCGACGAGCGGGGCAATTTGATTAGCTCGTTCAATCAACGAGTTGGCCAACAAAGCCAGTTGCTAATGGCCCAAGCCAAGGCGCAGTACCAAACCAAGCTAGGTCAATGGAGTAGTGGGGTCCAGTTCGTGTACCAGCAATTAGGCGGCGAAAAAAACGCCTTCCGCACCGACTCGCTGGGCGAGGCCAGTTGGTTGCCAAGGTCAATTTTTACAGGCCGCTTCTCGGCACTGAGCTACCACAAAGTGCAGCCCTATGTGGCCTACGCCCTTTCGCTGGGTCAGTTCCGATTTAAGCAACAATGGGGGCTAAGTGCCATGGCTTTCCCAGACACCAACGGGGTGCAAAGGACGGAAAGGTTGCCCGAGTTCAATCTCTCAGTTCAGTTTGATGGTTTTGTTATTGCCAGCTTAGGCTTTAAACAGGGCATCTCGGCATTTCCGTTATCGGCTCTCCTGTTTGGTTACGACTTACGCGATTTCCGGCAGTTTACCCTTACCCGACAACTCAATTTTGTGCCCCAGGCCGAGCGGGTGATCGATGTTTCCCTCGATAAACAATTCACAGGAGCCAACTTGCTTTTATCGTTCATGGGCGCATACGGAATTACATTCAAAGGCGAACAATTTTTGCTGGGCGCCCAGCCGTTCGTGGCTAGTTTTTATAATCAGCTACCCGCAACTTACTACATGGCGGAATTTGCGGCCAAAAAACATTTCGCCAAATCACCGTTGCAAATTGAACTGATCCAATCCATTATCCGGCAAGAGGCCGAAAACGTGGACGAAACCAATAACCGCAGCTACCAGCTAACCACCACCCGCCATTTTACCGAGCTGAATTTCACTTATAAAAGCCCTCGTAGTCGCTGGGGCGGGGTAATGAAAAACAAGTATTCCAACTTTGTTTTTGCTAGCGGGTTGAGTCCTACCGAAACTGTCCAAAACATGTTTTCTACTACCCTTACTTTTTTCGCTGAACTGTTGAGGGAGAAATTGACCCTAGAACCAGGTGTTCGTTATGTACAGTTTGGAGGGGCCCAGCAAGCTAATTTTATCAACCTCACCTGCGCCCTACGCTACCATACCGAGCGGGTGAGCGTGTTCGTTGAGGGGGACAATCTGCTTAACGCCCAATCGTTCGTTAAGCAAGACCTTCAACCCTTGATCTTGGTCACTAGCCAACAAGCGGTTTTTGGCCGCTACCTACGGGCGGGGGTATCTTGGAAATTTAACTAACTAAGCATCAATGCTTCATAAACCACTCACCCCCCTACTGCCCTAGCAACGGCCCCAGCAGGTTGGTTACCGCCTCGCGCGCAGGTGGCACAAACCACAAAATGAGCAAAATCACCACCACCCACAGCACCACCCGAAAAATGGCTTTGATAAACTTGAACACCAGCCATAGCACAATGATGGCCCCAATGACGAGCAAGATGGAGTTAGGTTCCATTAAATCTTGATTTTAAGGAAGAAGCTTTCGAGCAACGGTGAAAATTGGGCCCATCCAGCCTGGGGAAACTGGCCGTCGAGCCACCAAATATACTGGCTGGTGGTAAAAAAGTAGTGGCGGTGGGTCAGGCCGTCGGGGTGGGTAAACTCCAAGGTGAGAAACTCCCTGCCATTGACCCTGGCCCGGCCGCGCTTCTGTTGGGCCGGGCTAAGCCGATGGCTTTGGGCCACCTGTTCCAGCAATTGCGCCGCCGTGCGGCGGCCCCGGTTAGGCTCGCGGGCCAGGCGTAGGCAGAGGCTGTCGGTAGGTTGGGTTTTAAACAGGTAGCCGTTGGGGCGGCCCGCTTCGGCCGGGGTAAATTGGTAAACCGGCCCCCGGGCAAATAGCCACAACGGCGGGTAAGCAAACGAACAGTTGAGCTGGGGGTCGCGGTGGTGGCGCCATTGCAACACCATGTTCTTCTCTTGGACTTGGTCGTTAGCCGGAGCTTGGCCAAAACCAGGGCAGGCCCAAAATAGGCCTAGCCAACCCAGGTAAAAAACGGGCCGTTTGGGCAAAACCAACAAGGCAATCGCTACGTTCAAAATACTGGCTATCAAATTATTATCTAAGAAAAAACCTCACCTATGCTGCTCACCACTAGCTAGGCCAGCTTACACGGGCAGCACGTAAGGGGCGCGGTATTTGGCTTTGGCCAGGGCCTGGGCATCGGTGCCTTGGGGCATCCCGTTGGCATCGCAGATGATTTGGCGGCCTAGCCGCTGCGACATATTGCCCAACTGGGCCACCCGGGCAATGTGCGCCCCCGCCTCGATGGGGCACACCGTGGGCTTCCGGGTTTTGATGCACTCCACAAAGTTGGCGGCGTGCAAGTCGCGGTCGTCGCCTTGCGGGGTTTGCTTGGGCAGCATTTCCAATTTGTACTTTTTCAAGCTAGGGTTGCTATCGTCCACCTCGGGGAACAATTCCCAGCCGCCCCGGTCGGCCACGATCATGCCGTTTTCGCCGTAAAAAACCACCCCGTGGTGGCGGCCAAACGGCGCGCCTTGGTTGGCGGCCCTAAAAGTGTGCTCCCAAGTGATGGTCAAGTCGCCAAAATCGTACAGTACGTGCTGGGTATCGGGGGCTTCCATCATGCTGCCGGGGAAGGCGTGCGCCCCGCCCATGCTCATCACCGACTTGGGCACCGTTTTGCCCGTGCCCCAAAGCGCGATGTCAAGCAGGTGTACGCCCCAGTCGGTCATGAGGCCGCCTGCGTAGTCCCAAAAATAACGGAAGTACCCGTGGAACCGGTACTGGTTGAACGGCCGGGCCGGGGCGGGGCCTAGCCACAGGTCGTAGTCCACGCCGAGGGGCACCACCGAGTCCGGCGTCGGCATGGGCACCGTCCGCGAGTAATTGAAAATCCAGTTGCGCACGTGGCGGATTTTGCCCAGCTTACCGCTTTGCACATAGGCCACGGCACTTTGCCAGTGGGGGCCGCTGCGTTGTTGCTGGCCCACCTGCACCACCCGATTGTATCGCTTGGCAGCGTTTACCATCGCCTGGCATTCTTCCATGTAAGTAGCAATGGGTTTTTCTACGTACACATCTTTTTCGGCCTGGCAGGCGTGGATCATTTGCAGGGCGTGCCAATGGTCGGGCGTACCGATCAGCACGGCATCAATCTCTTTATTATCAAGTAATTGCCGATAGTCTTTCACCAGCAACGGCTTTTTACCCGTGCGTTTCTCTAGTTCGGCGGCGCGGTTGTTGAGCACATTCCCGTCCACGTCACAGAGGGCGGCGCAGTTCACCTCGGCCAGTTTTAGGTGGGCGTTGAGGTTGGCCCAGCCAATGCTGTTCACCCCGATCACGGCAATGTTGACCTGGTCGCTGGGGGCCACGCGCCGCCGGGGGTTGGCCGTGGTTTCAGGAACGAAGGCTAGGCCCGCGCCCAAGGCCGAGGTAGCGGCTAAAAAATCGCGCCGGGAATACGATGTTTTTTTCATTTTCAACAAATTGAGTAGGCTGACAAAAATAAGGTAAAAAACCGTCCTGGCGTACCGTTAAGCCCCTAAATCGGCCACCCAGCGCACCAGGCGGTCCTCGACGTAGGTGCGCGGGCTACCGGCCTGCTCAAAGCCCACGTGGCCACCTTGGGCGGGCATTTCCAGGTGCAGGTACGGGTGGGCCTGGGCCACCTCCACGGGGAAACAGCCGGGGGTCAAAAACGGGTCGTTGAGGGCACTGATGAGCAGGGTGGGTACCCGCACCCCGGCCAGGTAGTGGATGGAACTGGCCCGCTCGTAGTAGTCGTGCGCGCTGGCAAAACCGTGCAATGGGGCGGTGTAGGCGTTATCAAAGTCTTCAAAAATGCGGATGCTGGCCAGCGGCTCGAGGCTCAGGTGGTGCGGCATTTGGGCGGCCTTGGCCCGGATTTTCGCATTCAGCTTCTTCAAAAACCGACGGGTGTAAAACATCTTGCTGGGCTTGCTCAGTTCGGCCCCGCACTCGGCCAGGCGGCACGGTACCGACACGGCCAGGCCCTTTTTTACCTGGGCGGGCACGGCGGCCCCGCGCTCGCCCAGGTACTTGAGCGTTAGGCTACCGCCCAGGCTAAACCCGGCCAGCACCACCGTTTGGTAACCTTGGGCCAGGGCGTGGTCCACCACCAGGGCTAGGTCGGGCGTGTCGCCGTGGTGGTAAAACCGGGGTAGGCGGTTGAGTTCGCCGCTGCAACTGCGGCAGTTCCAGCCCAGGCCGTCCCAGCCGTGGGGATGGAGGGCGGCAATTAGTCCTTTTACGTAATGCCGATCCGCACTGCCCTCCAGGCCGTGGGTAACAATGAGCAGGCGGTTGCTCCCCCGTTTGGCCCAATCTAGGTCGAGAAAATCGCCATCGGGCGTGGGCAGACGCTCGCGCACGTAGGCGGGGCCACGCACCTGCCTAAACAGGCTGGGCACCACCGTTTGCAGGTGGGCGTTGCCAAAGTAATAAAAGGGGGGCCGATAAGGCGCGGGCGGGCTAATGGGCATAGGCAAAATTAACCAAACCTGGTGCAGGGCCAAAGGCTCACACGGCGGCCGGGGCCAGCAGCCGCCGGGGCTGCCAAAACACCCGCCAGTAATACAAGCCGCCACCCAGGCACGCCCATTGGATGCTGCCTAGCCCAGCGGCCACCGGCACCACCGGTTTGATGAACTCGATGGCAAACCGAAATACTAAGTAACTGGCTAAGAATAACTTAAACCTAGCTCCGTTGGTCAAAGTAAAATGGCGTTCCAGGGTTTTGAGGCCCAGGCCCAAGCTTAAGAGGAAGATAATCTCGTACAAACTGGTGGGATGCCGGGGGACACCATCGCCAAAGTCGATGGCCCAGGGCAGAGAGCTGGCCACGCCTACGGTACCATCTTTTAGCCCTCCGAGCAGGCAACCCACCCGGCCGATGGCCAGGCCCAAAACGAGCGGGTAGGCCATCAAGTCGCCGGAGGAGGTGCGCACGCCCAGCCGCCACTTGGTTAGCTCCACGCCGAGCAGGCCGCCGAGCAGACCGCCCACGATGGTTTTATTGCCCAGGGCCGCCGCCACCACGGCCGAGCGGCCTAGCAGGTGATTGAGGTACTGCTGCCCGGCCCAGTAATTCGGGTTTTCCAACGCGCCCAGCAGGTAGGCCCCCACCAAGGCCCCGCCCGCCGCCCCGATGAAAATCCAGAGCCGGTGCGGGTCGCTGATGGGATCGCCTTGGTGGCGGCGCAGCCACTGGTAGTAGCGGTAGCCAATGGTGTAAGCCAGCACCTCGAACAGCGGGTGCAGCACAAACAACGACGGGCTTATGTACCAGTGCAACAGGATCATGAGCGAAAGGTAGGGCAAGCTACGGATTAAATGATCGCCCGACTCTTCGCTTTGCTGGATTTTTTGTTGGAAAGAGATGGGTGGACCAGGGTGGGTTCGTTGGCCGCTGGGTGATAGGGCTAAGGCATGCCTTGTCTCTACCTGACGGGGCGGGACCGGAGCCCAGCCGCTGCCCCCGCCTACCCGCGCCCGGGAGCGATGGCCCCAAAACAAAAAAGGCGGGGAAATTGTCCCTGCCTCCGTCCTCGGTACGCCGAGGGTTATTTCTTGGCCTCTTGAGTGGCCACCAGTTCACCTTTGCGCCAGGTTTCGCTGCGGAGCAGTTTGCCCTCGGCATCAAAATAAACCCAGCGGCCGGTTTTGCGTTCGTTCAACTGGTTGCCTTGGCTTTCCACCTTGCCCGTGGCGTGGTAGTTTTTCACCAACCCATTGATTTTGCCCATTTTATAGGTAATCTCCTGTTGGATGGCACCGGTTTCGTAGTAATATTTTTGTACCCCGGCAAAGTTGCCCGCCACCAAGATTTCGTCGGCGGCTAGTTTGCCGTTAGCGTGCCAGCTTTTGCGGGGGCCGTCCACCTTACCGTTCACGTATTTTTCTTCCCGCTTTAGCTGGCCATTGGGATGATAATACTTGGTTTCGCCCACGGGTTGGCCGTCGAGGGTGGTTTTTTCCAATTCCATCTGGCCGTTTTCAAAGTACTGGGTGATTTTCTGCTCCTTCTCGTCGTTGCGGAAAACGATGCGCTCTTTGGGGTTGCCGTTTTCGTAATAATAGGTGTTGAGGCCGCTCTTCTTGCCCTTGTCGTAGTTGAGTTCGTACCAGGTTTTGCCGCTTTCGTAGTAGCCGCGCACCTTACCGTCCAGCACGGCCCCTAAAATGGCCTCGGCCTGCATGTTGGGCTTGCTCAAAAAGCCGGAGCGGTCGCGCATGAGGATCGTGCCCTCAATGGTTTTACGCCCGTTAGGCGCATACTTGGTAAATACATTATAGCGGTTGTTGTCCTTCAAAATTTCGGTTTGCAATTGGCCGTTGCGGTACCAGGTGCGCACCGTGTCGGGCGAGAGTTGGCCGCGCACGTAGTACACTTCGGTTTCGCGCACACCGTTGTCGTAGTACGATACCGATTTGCCGTGCTGGATGTGCCGATCGTAAGTGGTGGTGTTTTTGGGCGCGCCATTGGGGTAATACTCGGTCATTACGCCCTGGAGCGAGTCGTTGAGGAACACGGCCTTGGACTTAACCTGACCCTCAGGGAAATAGGTGTAAAAGGTGTCTTGCAAAAAATTGTTGCCATACGTGCCTTTTTGGGCCAGGCGGCCTTGCAGGTCATAGGCGCGCACGGGGCCTTGGCGCACGTCGTCCACGTAGTTGTACTCGATTTTGGTTTTCCCGTTGTCGTAGTACTCGAGTTGCTGGCCTTGTTTTTTGCCGCTCACGAACTTGGTGCGGCTCTCCACCGAACCGGTTTCATAATACTGCACAAACTCGCCTACCATGTTGCCCAGCTCGAACTGGCCGCGCAGGCGCACCCGCCCGTTGCGGAAATAACGCACATATGCGCCGTGGGGCACGGCTTGGCCGTCTTTTTCCACGGTAAAGTAGTCTTCCTTCACCGGGTTGTCCATAGTGTCGGCCGGGCCGGAAGCCCCCTCGATTTGGTTGGCACTCAGATAACGGGTTTGCACCCGCTTTTGGGCTAAGGCCGGGGCGGCCAACACCAGGCCCAAGGCAAGTACAGGTAACAGCTTTTTCATTGGGTAGTGGACAATTAGGAATTGACTTTGACAAATAATTAATACGATAAAACCATGCCAAAGCCGGGCCGTCGCGCTTAACAAACCGCTAAATTATTGCCGGAGCCGATTTTGACCCATCCACCTACAAACCAGCTACCTGCCTTAACTTAGCGGCCCTAAATCGGTGTTTCATGCTCCAAATTGCCGGGGTCAGTTTTGCGTATGGCCCACAGCCCGTGTTGCAGCAACTCAGTTTGGACTTACCACCGGGCCAAGTGCATGGTTTGGTGGGCCTTAACGGGTCGGGTAAAACCACGCTGTTGCAACTCATTGCCGGGCGGTTGCAGCCCCAGCAAGGCCACTTGCACTGGCAGGGCGGCCCGCTGGCCTACCGCCAGGTGGCGTTTTTGGAAACCCACAACTATTTTTACCATTACCTTACCGGGCGCGAGTATTGGCAGCTTTTCCGCCAGCAAAACCCCCAGTTCGACATCGAGGGGCTTAACTCGGTGTTCCAATTGCCGCTGGACCAGTTGATCGACTCCTACTCGACCGGCATGAAGAAGAAGTTGGCCTTTGCCGCCGTGCTGGGCCTGGCCCGCCCGTTGGTTATTTTGGACGAGCCGTTTAACGGCATTGACCTCGAGGGCAGCTTTGTGTTTACCCAAGCCCTGGAACGGTTGCGGCAAAGCGGGCGCACGGTCATCATCACCTCGCACATTTTTGAGAGCCTCAGCGGCGTGTGCGATACCCTGCACCACCTGGCCCAGGGCCAAATTGTGGGCAGCTACACCCCGCCCCAGTTTAGCGAGCTACTGACCCACCTCCAAACTGACCTGGCCACTCGCCATGCCCATAGCTGGGATAAACTACTTTAAGGATAGAATAATTTAAATAGCTGATTATCAATTATTTATTTCATCATAATGCGCAATCCTTGTTTGATTTTGGAGTAAGATTTTTGGTTAGAGTACCACCCCCTGTGAGTGGGCGAAGCCCCTACCAGTGGGGGTGCCGAAAGCCGCCGTCAGCAGGGTAGGTTATTTCCTAATCACCGCGCCGAGTTTTTGTTCAAAGGCCGTCATTAGCCGCTGCATGGTACGGTCAATGGCCTCGTCGGTGAGGGTTTGGCCGTGATCTACCAGGGTGAAACTGAGGGCATAGGCTTTTTTGCCCGGCTCGAGCTTGTCGCCTTGGTACACGTCAAAAACGTTGAGGTCTTGGAGCAACTGCTTTTCGGTGGCCAGGGCCAGTTGGCGCACTTGGGCAAAGGTAATGCCCTGGTCCAGCACCAGCGAGAGGTCGCGGCGCACCTCGGGGAAACGCGACAACTCGCGGAACCCGCCCTTGGCCTTGAACTTATCCATCAAATAGGCCCAATCCAACTCGGCGTAAAGGACGGGTTGCTTCACGTCCAGCAGTTTGGCCAGGCTGGGCTTGAGCTGGCCCACCCGCGCCACCACGCGGGGGCCTTGCAGCAGGTCGGTGCCAAAAGCGAGCGAGTCGGCGGTGGTGGGGCCGGGTTGCAGGTTGGCCAGGCCCAGCTTTTGCAGCACCAGTTGCACCGGGGCCAGCAGGTCGTAATAACCGGCGCGCTGGCTGGGGGCTTGCCAACTTTCGGGCTGGCGGTTGCCCACCATAAACAGGGCGAGTTTGTCTTGCTCGCGGTAGCGGGCCAAGGGCTTCAGCTCGATCCCGTTCTGGCCCTCGGCCGGGGGCTGTAAGTGGTAAGTGCGGCCAAACTCGAACAATTTCAGGTCTTTTTGCCGCCGGTTCAGGTTGTGGGCTAGCACTTCTAACCCCGAAAAAATGAGGCTTTGGCGCATTACCCCCAGTTCGTTGCTGAGTTTATTTAAAATTTCCACATCGGTGGCTTGGCCCAGGCTGGGCAGGGCGGCCGCGTAATCGGGCCGGGTGAGCGAGTTGGTGGAAATTTCGTTGAACCCGTTGGCGGCGAGTAGCCGGGCCACGTCCATCCGCAGTTTCCAAGGGTCTTTTTCGGGGAACTCGGCCAGGTAGTCGGCCCGGAGTTGCGGGGCCAGTTCCACGTTGTCGAAGCCGTAAATGCGGAGGATTTCCTCCACCACATCGGCCGACTGGCGTACTTCGACCCTAAAACTGGGCACGGCCAGGCGTAGGCTGGTTTCGTCTTCCCTTAAAATCTCAAAATCAAGGTTTTGTAAGATGGTTTTGATCTCGGGCCGGGGCAATTTTTTGCCGATGAGACGGTCGATATGGGCGTATTTGACCTCGATGTGGTGCGGCGCAAAATCGGTTTGGCCCACGTCCACCACTTCGGAGGCGATGCGGCCCCCGGCCAATTCCACAATGAGGGCGGCGCAGCGTTCCAAGGCCCGCCGGGTGCCGTTGGGGTCGGTGCCCCGCTCAAACCGGAACGAGGCATCGGTTT
The DNA here is from genome assembly GCA_025454895.1 of Bernardetiaceae bacterium. Classification (GTDB taxonomy): domain Bacteria; phylum Bacteroidota; class Bacteroidia; order Cytophagales; family Thermoflexibacteraceae; genus JALONO01. The sequence continues at coordinate 12,050 of JALONO010000022.1, read as the reverse complement.
TGAGGCCGTGGTACTGCGAGGTAGCCCGGATGGACGAGGCGGCGAAATAAGCACTCTCCAAAAAAACGGCGGTGGTGGCCTCGGTAATGCCGGAGTTGGCCCCGCCAAACACCCCCCCGATACACATAGGGTTGCTTTGGCCGTCGCAGATCATCAGGTCGGAGGCGGCGAGTTTGCGCTCCACTTGGTCCAAGGTAACGAAGAGAGTGCCCGCTGGCAGCGTAGTTACAATGATCTGTTGGCCCGCGATTTTATCGGCATCAAAGGCATGAAGGGGCTGGCCTAGTTCGTGCAGCACGTAGTTGGTGGCATCCACCACGTTGTTGATGGGGGTGAGGCCAATGGCCCGCAGCCGGTTTTGCAGCCAGGCGGGCGAAGGCCCCACCTGCACGCCCGCAATGCTCACGCCGGTGTAGCGCGGGCAGGCTTCGGGGTTGCGCACGGTTACGCCGATGGGCCGCGAGCGGTCGGCGGGTAAACTAGCAAAATTGACGGCGGGCGGTTGCAAGGCCCGGCCCAGTTTGGCTTTTAAATCGCGGGCGGTGCCCAGGTGCGAGGCCGCATCGGCCCGGTTGGGCGTAAGCCCGATCACGAACACCTGGTCCGTAGCCAGGCCAAAATACACGGCGGCCGGGGTGCCCGGCGGCAAGTCGGTAGCCAGCACCATAATGCCCGCGTGGGAACGGCCCAGCCCCAGTTCGTCCTCGGCACAGATCATGCCCTCGGAGTTTTCGCCCCGGATTTTGGTTTTTTTCAACGTAATCGGCTCGCCTTCAATGGGGTAGATGGTGGAGCCCACGGTGGCCACCACCACCGTTTGCCCGGCAGCCACATTGGGCGCGCCGCACACGATGGCCAGTGGCTCGGGGCCGCCCACGTCCACCGTGGTGAGGCTCAGTTTGTCGGCGTTGGGGTGTTTGGCGCAGGTGAGCACGCGCCCCAGCACCACGCCCGCCAGCCCGCCGCGCACGCGCTCGTAAGGCTCAATGGCTTCCACTTCCAGCCCGGTGGAGGTGAGCCAGGCCCCCACTTGTTCCGGGACCTCGGGCAGGTGGATCAACTGTTGGAGCCACTGGTAAGAGATATTCATAACAAAGCAAAGGAGAACGGTGAGCGGACGAGGGTGCTGAGCCAAAGACGTGGCCCCTACCCTAGCGGGCGGCAAAAATACGCCCTAGCGCACAGTTGGCAAACTAGTGGTTTGGCCCGCGCGCCCAGTTCAATTCAACATTTCTTAACTTCAACAACCCAACAATTGGCCGGGTTTGCGCGTATTAGGTATGCGATGCGCAAACTAAGGTCTTTTACCGCTTATCTGCTATTGTTGGCGTTGGTCAACGTGGGCGTGTTTGCCCCGGCTGCCGTTAGAGCAGGCTCCGTAGCGGGGCAAAGCCAGGTGCAGCCCGACGATACCGACCTGGTGCTGGAGTTCGTGCTGGAGCACTTGCTGCGGGTACCTGACCGGTTCCCCGGCGAGGAAACCACGCAGAAACTGGCTGAACCCGTGGTTACGGGCAAAATTTCCGCTTACCGGTATTCGCTGGGCCAGCTTGCGCCCCCCCACGTAAGCTCCCGGCCAGTTTGGCCTTGGTACAAAGTCTCCGCGCTGGCACCTAGCCAAGTAACGTACCCATCCGCCGGGCCAGTACCATTGGCCCATTTGGGGCTGGGGCGGGTCATCCATCGTTTCTCCGTTTTTTGAGGTTTTCCCCGGTGCCAACTCATGGCCTTGCCCTTGGTTTTTTAGCCAAGGACGTTGTCGCTTTATGGGCTTTGTCTAGCCAGTTCCTGGCCAATCAGGCAATTTTTACTCGGGTAATTTTCTCCCTCATCTATCACTAAGTAATTGGATTTCAATAAAATGAAGCTTAACTTCTTTGGCGGCCTCGCTTGTGTGGCCCTGTTGGCCTTTTTGGTGGCCAGCCCGGCCCAGGCCCAACAAAATTTGTTTAACGCCCCCTCGGGCACCATTACGCCCAAGGGCAAAATCTTTTACCAACATCAAATCAATTTGTACGACTACAACTACGTGGCCTCTAAGCAGCACTTTGTGTACGGCCTGGGCGGCAATTTCGAGGTGGGCGTAAACCTGCTCAACGTTTCCATGCGGCCGTTTGTGCGCAGCGAGCGTTTTTTTGATGTCAACTACCGGGACACTACCACCGCTTTTGGCCCCATTGTGGCCCTTACTGGCCAAAAGTTGTTCCCCATTACCGAAAAATTGGCCGCCTCGGTGGGCACCCAAGCGGGCGTGAACTTGGGCTTTAACGGCTACGCGCCTCAGTTTACCCACTTTAGTTACGGCCTGGTAACCTTTGAGCCGCGCCACCACCTGCGGCTGGTGGCCGGGGTTTACCACTCCGACCGCCGGTTTATCGGCCCCGGCAACCAAACTGGTTTTTTGTTCGGCTACGAAATCCCGGTAACCAAAAAATTCTACCTCATGGGCGACTTCATCTCAGGCCGCACCGAGTCGTCGGTGAGCGTGATCGGCGGGTTTTACAACGTAACCGACCAATTTCAGCTTTGCTTGGGCGCGCTAGTGCCTAACCCCGGCAGCCCGGTGGGCACGGGCCTAGTGTTCGAGATCAACCTGTTCAACTTTTAACCCGGATATGCCCTAGTTTTGGGCCAACTGGGCCGCGCCCCAACCAGCGCGGCCCTTTCTTATGGAAAAACTGAAAGCCACCACCGTGCTGGCCGTGCAGCACAACGGTCAAATAGCCATCGGGGCCGACGGCCAGGCCACCCTGGGCAACACCGTGGCCAAAAACAACGTGCGCAAAATCCGCAAACTGGCCGACGGCAAAGTGGTGGTGGGCTTTGCCGGCTCCACCGCCGATGCTTTTGCCCTGCTGGACCGGTTTGAGGAAAAACTCAATGCCTACGGAGGCAACCTCAAACGCGCCGCCATTGAACTGACCAAAATGTGGCGCACCGACCGCTACCTCAGCCGCTTGGAAGCCATGATGATCGCGGTGGCCAGCCACGAAATGCTCATCATTTCCGGCACGGGCGATGTGCTGGAACCCGATACCGCCGTGGCCGCCATCGGCTCGGGCAGTATGTACGCCCAGTCGGCGGCCCTGGCCCTCAAAAAGCACGCCCCCCAGCTCACCGCCGAGGAAATGGTGCGCGAAAGCCTCACCATCGCTGCCGACATTTGCATTTACACCAACCACAATTTTGTGATTGAGGTGTTGTAAGAAGCAGGTGGAAACGGATTCTTGCAACCCGCCCGCCACGCCCCCGGTGAACGCGGTTCCTCAAAATTGCCTGTCTTATGCGATAAAAGCACCGTTCGGGTGTCAGTTTTGAGAAACTGACACCACAAGAAAATTTCCCACTCTTTAAACTCAACTTTTGCGCAGGAGTTGGCGAGAAATTGAGCAGCGTTGACCCAGCGCACTACCCCCTGGCTAGGGCTTCAGCAAGTCGCGGAGGGCCAGGCCCAGCTCCGGGAACTTGAACTGGAAGCCCGCCGCCTGGATTTTGGCCGCCGACACGTGGCTGCCGCCCAGCACCAGATCGGCCAGGGGGCCGAGGGCCAACCGCAGCGCAAAGGCGGGTACGTTGAGGGGCAGCACCGGGCGGTGCAGCACCTGGGCAATGGCCCGCGTCATTTGTTCGTTGGTGGCCGGTTGGGGGCCTACGGCGTTGTAAACCCCTTGCAGATGCGGGTTTTCCAGCCCGTAAATGATGAGGCGGCACAGGTCGTCCACGTGGATCCACGATAGCCACTGCTGCCCGGTGCCCAGGGCCGCGCCCGTGTACAGGCGCACGGGCTGGGCCATTTTTTCCAAGGCCCCGCCGTGGTGGCTCAGCACAATGCCAATGCGGAGCTTGACCGTGCGGTAACCGGCCGCCGCAATGCCGTCGGTGGCGGCTTCCCAGGCTTTAACCACCTCGCTCAAAAAGTCGCGGGCGGCGGGCGAGTTTTCGTCGAGCTGGGCCTGGCCCGTGTCGTGCCCGTAAATACCGATGGCACTGGCCCCCACCACGGCCTGCACCTGGTTGGGCTTGGCTTTTAACGCCTCGGCCAGCAACTGGGTGCTGCGGGTGCGGCTTTCCAAAATCTCTTTTTTACGGGCCTCGGTCCAGCGTTGGTCGGCCACGCCCGCCCCGGCCAGGTGAACCACATGGGTGGCCCAGGCCAGGGCCGCCGGGTCTAGGTAGCCCCGGGCGATGTCCCATTGGTAGGTGGCCACCCCGGCGTGGGCCGGGCGTTTGTCCCGGCTGAGCACGGCCACCTGGTGGCCTTCGTTTAGCAAAATAACGGCGAGCCGCTGGCCCACCACGCCGGTGCCGCCGGTGATAAGTACGTTCATGTTGGTTTAACCGGGCAAAGAGGCGAAAGGTTTGCCGGGGCGTTGATACGACATTAGACCCCTTGCGGATTAGATTTTTGATCGAGCGTAAGCCCAATTTTTCGCTTAAAATGCGCGTTTTTTACCCCGCAAATTGGTCCAAGAGCGGGGCCATTTCGGCGGCGGCGGCGGCGGCGGCCTGGCCAGCGGCGGCGGCAAAACCGGGGCCATCGCCCGCGAACAAAATCCCCCGCGACGAGTTGACCAGTAGGCCGCCTTGGGCCGTGAGGCCGTGGCGGGCCACGGCGGCCAGGTCGCCGCCCTGGGCACCGTAGCCCGGCACGAGCAAAAAGTGCTCGGGGGCCAACTCGCGCACCCGCGCGAAGGTGGCCGGGTGGGTGGCCCCTACCACGAACATCAGTTGCTCCGGCCCGGCCCAGGTTTGGGCGGTGGCGAGCACTTGTTCAAACAACGGCCCGCCGGGCGTGGCCAGCAACTGGAAATCGGCACTGCCTTGGTTAGAGGTGAGGGCCAGCAGCACCACCCACTTGCCGGGGTAACCCAAAAACGGCTGCACCGAGTCGCGGCCCATGTAGGGGGCCACGGTTACGGAGTCGAAGGCCAAGGTCTCGAAAAAAGCCCGTGCGTACAGGGCCGAGGTGTTGCCAATGTCGCCGCGCTTGGCATCGGCAATGGTGAACACCTCGGGCGGCAGGTATTCCAAGGTTTTCTGCAGACTTTCCCACCCGGCCGGGCCTAGGCTTTCGTAAAAGGCCAGGTTGGGTTTGTATGCCACCGCGTAAGGCAGCGTGGCATCGATAATTTGGCGGTTGAAGGCAAAAATAGGGTCGGGTTCCCGCCGCAAGTGAACGGGGATTTTGGTAACGTCCGGGTCCAGCCCCACGCACAAAAACGAGCGTTTGGCTTGGATGTGCCGCCACAGGTCAGCGCGGGTCATTCAAATTCTTTTTTGATGGTGATAAAGCCCGGATACGGCACATCGATGTTGGCAATGCGCACATAAGGCTTGATTTTGAGGCCAATGCGGGTGCTTTCGTTGCCTTTCATGGCCGAGTCGAACAAAAAGCCGAGCAGGGCCGAAGTGCCGCCGTCGGCCGCGAGCACTTTTTTCAGGTCCATGTTGATGCTCAACGGCATAATGGCCGTGCCTCCGTTGCCGGCCACGTTCACGGGCTGGTCCAAGGTGCCGCTCACCACATCTTTGCCGTCGATGACGGCGATCCAGTCTAGCTTGAGCATCCGGGCTGGTTCGGCGTTGGGGTTTTTCACCTCCACGTTGGCCACAAAGTTAACGGGGAAGGTCGGCTGGCGCAGGGCTTGGCCAATCCGGGCGGCATCGGCCAGCCCAAAATCGGTGAGCGCCCGCTTGCCGCTAAAATCAAGCCCGGCCACGTTGAACTGGCCTAGGTCTTGCCGCCGGAAATTACAGTTGGCAAAGTTGCGCATTTGCTGGATGCTCTGGCAGGCCGCGGCGGCCAAGGCCAGGGCCAAGAAGAAAAAACTACGTTTGAGCCACATCGCACAATTAGGTTTAGCGTTTCAAAATAAAGTCAAAACCGCCACTCGCCCGCTAGGTCAGGGGTTTGTTTAAGATTATTCAACAATCAAACCGAATTATAAATGGCTGGGTGGTGTCTGAGCGGCCATTAGTGCTTGACATTTAGGAAGCGCGAGCGTTGGGGTGGTTTGCTCAAGTATCTTTCTCGCAAAGCCGCAAAGACGCTAAGGAAGTTTTGGGCTTTTTACCGGGCCATGCTTGGGGCAAATGGCCTATGTCAGGCCGCCAAAAAACGAAGGGGTTAGGGGGCTAGGGGCGCGTGCAACTGGGTTAATAATCTCGGCCCGCTCAATAGAGATACAGCGGAAATCATCATTAAAATTCCCTGATAAGCAATGCATTACATCACTTTAGCCGGGGCCAACTGCGGCGTTTGGAGGCTGGGGGGCTTGGCCAGCGGTTGGCCCACTGGCAATACCACGGTAAAAGTGCTGCCTTTGCCCAATTGGCTGGTTACCCGCAGTTCGCCGCCGTTGGCTTTGGCCAGGTCGCGGCATAGTTGCAAGCCAATGCCGCTGCCCCGCTCCTGGCCGGTGCCTTTGGTGGTGTAAAAATCGCCTTGCAGCAGCCGGGTGAGCACGGGCTGGCTAATGCCCACGCCCGTGTCTCGCACGGCAATTTCCACTTGCCCATCACGGCCCTGGGCGGTCAAACTCACCTGGCCGCCCGGTTGGGTAAACTTCACGGCGTTGCTGAGCAGGTTGCGCAAAATGACCTCTAACTGGTCAGGGTCGGCTTGGGCGAATAGTTCGGGGGCTACCTCGTGGCTCACTTCCACCCCTTTGAGCCGGGCTGCTAGGTCCACCTGCTGGGCCACCAGGGCGGCCAAAGGGGCCAAGAGTACCGACCGGGGCTGGCTGCCAACCCCGCCGTCCATTTGCGACTTGGCCCAGTTGAGCAAGTTGTCGAGCATTTCGGAGGTGGCCTCACCCGCCTGGCGCACCTGGGCCAGCATGGTCTTGGTCTCTTGCGGGGTGAGCACGCCTTCGTCTAACAAACTGAACAGGCCATTTAGCCCGTTGAAGGGATTGCGCAAGTCGTGCGCGATGATGGAGAACAATTTGTCTTTTTGAGCATTAAGGCGGCGGAGTTCTTGGCCTTGCGCGTCAATGGCCTCTTTTTGGGTTTCCAGTTCCTCTTTCTGGGTTTCCAGTTCTTCGTTCTGGTTTTCCAGCTTTTGCTTTTGGGTTTCCAACAGTTGCTTTTGGTCCCACAACAACCGGTTGGTGGCGGTTTTGCGGCGGTTGTTTTGCCACAGCAATACGGCCAAGGCCCCCAGCAATAGCGAGCCTATGGTAAGCCCCACCGCCACCCAACGGCTGAAACGGGCCTCGCTGGCCTGGCGGGCCAGTTCCAGGTCTTTGATGCGGGCCTGTTGCTGCAGGTTCTGGTTGTGCAGTTCTTCCTGGGTTACTTTGGCGGCCAACTGGCGGTTGGCGGTGTCCAATTGGTTTACTTGCTGTTGGGTTTGGGCAATTTGCTGGCCTTGCTGGGTGATCGTCTGGTTTTTGAGACGGTTTTCAGCTTCGGCCAATTGGGCGCGCAGGCGGGCCTCTTCGGCCGTAGCAATTACTTTCTTTTCCCGGTCGCCCTGGGTTTTTTCGTGGAAAGTGCGGTAAAGCTCAAAGTAATACAACATCTTTTCGGTGTTGCCCGCCTTTTCGTAGGTTTCGGCCAACATACCGTAGCAGGAGCGCATTTGCTTGGCATCTTGCATTTCCAAAGCCAGGATGAGGGCTTCCTCCAGCCGTTTGATGGAGGCATCGTACTGCTTTAAGTTATTGAGCACTACCGAGGTATTAATCAGCGAGGCGATGATGGATACTTTATCGCCCAACTGGCGGCGGCTGCCCAGCACTTGGTCGAAATAAACGATGGATTTATCGAACTCTCTCAAATCATCGTAAATCATGCCCAGGTTGTTCTGGATGCCCAAAATGCCTTGTTGGTTGCCGATTTTCTCGTTCAAGGCCAGCGATTGCTCGTAGTACTTAATGGCTTCCCGGTACTCCCGACGTTCCCAATGGTACTCGGCGGCCAGGTTCAAGTAGCGGCTGGCTTCCTTCAGGTCGCCTTTGGTTTCCCATTCGGCCGACTTGAGCAAGTAACCGGGCACGGGCGAGGTGTCGCGCGCGTCGGGGGCGGGCTTGCGGGGGCCTTGGGCCAACCCGGCCAAGCTTAAAGCCAGGTACAGCAGGCAGGCACCGAGCCAACCGGGCCTAGGTGCTCGGCAGCAATACCACCATATCCGGTTTCCAGCATCCAAAAGCATAAAAACTGCTTTTTAAAAGTTGCGAACAAGTCGAATTGGCAATTCGCCAAGGTTTTAGCCTGGTCGTCTTAACAAAGTTAAAGCTTAAAAACGGTTTTCCAACGGTCAATCGTGTTTTACCAGGGTGCAGTTGGCAAATCCTTGGCCCTGGAAATAAGGCAATAAGGTTTGGCGGACGTAGGTTTCGGAACCCTGGCCCACCAGTACGCGGTACTCCTGGCCGGTGCGGGCTTCGGAGGCTTGGGTTTGCTCCACAAAAATGCGGAGGTACACATCGCGGCGGCCAGTGGCGGCCAGTTGGCGGTACAGGGCTTTGGCATTGGCCACGTCGCGGTAGGTGGCCAGTTGCAGCCCGTAGCCGGTGGGGCGCTGCGGGCGGAAGGCGGAGTCGTACGTGCCCAGGAGTTTCAATTGCCGCCCGCTGGTAGTGGCCAGCAGTTGGGCGGCCTGCGGGTTGGGGCTGCTCCCAGTAGCCACCGGGGCGGGGTTGTTGCCTGTGGGGGCCGCACCGGGCTTGGCCGAGGCGGTGAGGCCGTCGGCGGGCAGCACCTGAACGGTTACAGGCACCACTCCGTGCCGGATCACGTCCAGCGAGGCCGCCGCCGCCCGCGACAGGTCCACCACGTGCTTGGAGGTAACCCCGAGCCGGTCGTTCACCCGCACGCGCACTGCCTGGCCGGTTTTGGGGTTGGTTACCAGCAACCAAGTGCCCATAGGTAGGGTTTTGTGGGCGCAGGTGAACTGGTTGCGGTCGTAAGGCTCGCCGCTAAACGTGCGGCGGCCGTGCAGGTTGTCGTTGTAATAAGCCGCCAGGCCGGTTTCAACGGCGGCGGGCTGGGCCAGGGTGGGGGCGGCCAAGGCGCAAAAAAGGAAAACAAGCCAAGCGGATTTCATGGTGCGTAGGGAAAAATGACCAAATAATTTGACAAACAGGTTACTAAAGTACATCCTATTTGGGATTAACCGCCCAAGGGGCCGCGAAAACCCACCTCTTCCCCGCCCCCACTGGGCCGGGGCCGCTTGGCCAAACCGGAAAAACGGGCTAGCTTCGCACTTACTTTTCTCGTTCCAAATGAGCGATTTTATCCGCCATGAATGCGGCATTGCCGTGATCCGGTTGCGCAAACCTCTGTCTTACTACATCGAAAAATACGGTTCTCCTTCTTACGCCATCAGCAAGTTGTATTTACTGATGGAAAAACAGCACAACCGGGGCCAAGACGGGGCCGGGGTGGCCAACATCGTGCTCAACCCCAAGCCGGGGCGGCCTTACATGCACCGGATCCGCTCGGTAAAAGCCCAGCCAATCCCCTATATTTTTAGGAAGGTGGGCAAAAAACTCAAAAAAGCCCAGAAAAAAAGCCCGGACAAATACCTGAACGCCGCCTGGCTCAAGCAAAACGTGCCCTACACCGGCGAGCTTTGGTTGGGCCATTTGCGTTATGGCACCTACGGCGGCAACGACATCAAAAGTGTGCACCCGTTTGTCAGGCGCAGCAATTGGCGCAGCCGCAACCTCATTGTGGCGGGCAACTTTAACATGACCAACGTGGACGAGCAGTTCGACAAGTTGGTGTCGTTGGGCCAGCACCCCGAGGCCAAGGCCGATACCGTTACCGTACTGGAAAAAATCGGTCATTTTTTGGACATGGAGAACCAGCGGTTGTTCGACCACTACAACGAACAAGGGTTTAGCAATCAGGAAATTACCGAACTACTGGAAACCAACATCGACCTGCAACGGGTGCTGCAACGCTCGTGCAAGGACTTTGACGGCGGCTACGCCATGGTGGGCCTTACCGGCTACGGAGCGGCCTTTGTGGCCCGCGACCCGGCGGGCATCCGCCCGGCTTACTATTATGCCAACGACGAGGTGGTGGTGGTGGCCTCGGAAAAAGCGTGCATCAAAACCACGTTCGAGTGCCAGTACAACGAGATCAACGAGATTACCCCTGGCCACGCCCTCATCATCGGCAAGGAGGGCGACTACGCCGAGCTTTCGTTTACCGACCCGCTGCCCAAAAAATCGTGCAGCTTTGAGCGCATCTACTTCTCGCGCGGCAACGACCCCGAGATTTACCACGAGCGCAAAGAGTTGGGCCGGTTGCTCATCCCCGAAATCTTGGGCACGATCGACTACGACCTCAACAACACCGTGTTCTCGTACATCCCCAACACCGCCGAAACCGCGTTTTTGGGCATTATCAAGGGGTTGGAAGACTATTTGATCGACCAGCGGCGCAAGGCAGTGTACGAGTGGAAGGTAAAAGGCAAGGAATTGGATGCCGTGCTGAGTTTCCGCCCGCGCATCGAGAAACTGGTGATCAAGGATGCCAAGCTGCGTACCTTCATCACCGACGATGCCCACCGCGACGACCTGGTGGGCCACGTGTACGATACCACCTACGAGGTGATCCAAAAACGGAAAGACACGATTGTGGTCATTGACGACTCGATAGTGCGGGGGACCACCCTGGAAAAGAGCATCATCACCATGTTGGAAAAGCTCGAACCGAGGCGGATCATCATCATCTCGTCGGCCCCACAGATCCGCTACCCGGACTGCTACGGCATCGACATGTCGCGGATGCAGGATTTTGTGGCGTTCCGGGCCGCCTTGGCCCTGCTCAAAGAGCATAAAAAATTGTATTTGTTGGAAGAAGTGTATAACCAATGCGTCGACTCGCTGGGGCAAGATGTCCGCAAGGTGGTCAACCACGTGAAGTCGATCTACGCCCCGTTTACCTACCCGCAAGTGAGCCAAAAAATCGCGGAGATCGTCAAGCCCAGTTTCGTACAGGCCGAAGTGAAGGTGATTTACCAAACGGTGGATAGCCTGCACCAAGCCTCGCCCCACCACCAGGGCGACTGGTATTTTACGGGCGACTACCCCACCCCAGGCGGCAACCGGGTGGTCAATAAGGCATTTGTCAAGTTTATGGACGGGGCCGCCGGGCGGGCGTATTAACATTCATCTGATTAAATGATTGCATGATTAAATGATTGCATGATTGCATGATTGCATGATTGCATGATTGCATGATTAAATGATTGCATGATTAAATGATTGCATGATTAAATGATTTCTTCTTGATTATCAATTATTTATATCATTAGATACCCGCAGCCTCCATTTGATTTTTGGTGATGCTAAAATGACTAAATGATTGACTGATTAAATGATTGTTCCATTTGATTGGCAATCACTTATAAGCCTGGGAATACGGAATCTCTATTTGACTTAGGTATAAGATTGATGGATTGGCGGAAAACGCGGCCAGGGCTGTAACTGCGCGATCATCACCAAGCGGCTAACAAGCCTAGCCAATCTACTGCGGGGAGGCGGAAAACCCCTTGCCAGGGCTTGAAGCCGCTGGCAAGGGAAGCCCCCCCTGGCAGGGGATGTCATCGCAAGCTCAATAATTGCAAAAACTTAGCCTTGGCTTTCCCGCCCAGTAGTGAGGCTTCCACCTGCTCGCGGGCCTGCCCGGCCGTGAGATGGGGCTGGGCGGTTTGGAGGGCCAGGCTGGCATTGGCCAGTACCACCGCGTTTTGGGCGGCGGTGCCTTGGCCGTTGAGCACCCGCTCAAAAATCTGGGCCGACTCTTGCACCGTGGCCCCGCCGTGCAAATCGCTGGGCTGGAGTTGGGGCGCACCCAGGTCGGCCGGTTGGAGCAGCCGCTCGCCCCGGTTATCGATCACCTTGAACGGGCCGGTGAGCGAGATCTCGTCGTACCCGTCGAGCGAGTGGACCACAGCGAAGTTTTTCCCGGTTTGTTGGTATAGATAGCCATAGAGGCGGGCCAGTTCCAGGTTGAACACGCCCACTAGCTGGTGGCTGGGCCGGGCCGGGTTCACCATCGGCCCCAGCATGTTGAAAAAGGTTTTCACG
>JALONO010000385.1 GCA_025454895.1 Bernardetiaceae bacterium | reverse complement strand
GCCTTTTGGTTGGTTGCTTGGCTCACCCGGCGGGCGGCTTCTATCAGGGTTTTTAGGGGCTGGGCCGGGGTGCCGGGGTTTTGGTCGCTGCCGGTAGCCGCGTTCACGTGCAGCCGTTGGGCGTTGGCCAAGGCGGCGTTCACTAGCAAGCAAAGGAATATCAATGCCTTTCTCATCACTTTTTCGGGTTTGTTAAAAGAAGAATGGAACGGGGCAAAGTTGGCTAGCTTTGGGCGCGGGCACTTGGCCAAAAGTTGAGCAAAGTTTGGCCACGGTTGAGCATTAGGCTTTGGAACATGGTTTTGCGGCAGCCAGCCGCCTGCAAAGGGTATTTGCTACCGGGTTTACAGGCTAGGCCAACTCACGGGGCCTGGGCGCGGCCGAGAAAACAAATGCGCGGTTTGCATGAAAAACGAAGAACTATACCTCCAAAACTGCCGGGGGCTGATCGAGGCCCAACTTCACTGGGGCAGTAGCCAATACTGGCAAAACCAAGACTACGAGAACCTGAGCGAGCTGATCTTCCAAAAAACCAAGGTTTCGCTCAGCAGCACCACCCTCAAGCGCATTTGGGGCAAGGTGCCATACCGGGGCTTCCCCAACATTGCCACCCTCAACGCCCTGGCCCAATTTGCAGGGCATTTAAACTGGGCCGCGTTTGTGGCCAGCGAGCCGTTGCCCGCCACTACCCATCCACCGGGCACCCCGTCGGAGCAACCCCAACCCGCTGAACCCAGAACTTGGGTAAAACCGAAACTGGCCCGCGCTTGGGCAGCCCTAGCCTTGGTAACGCTGGGGGCCTTGGCCGCCGGCTGGTTTTTTTACTCCCGGCCCCGGCCCTTGCGTTTTGCCCACGTCAAGTTCAGCAGCGAACCCATTGCCCTGGGCGTGCCCAACACGGTAGTGTTCGAGTACGATGCCGCGCATTCCAACGCCGACAGCGTGTTTATCCAGCAAGACTGGGACAACTCCCGGCGCACTAGGGTGGATAAATTCGCGAAAAAATTCACCAGTACTTATTACAGTCCGGGGTTTTTCCGAGCCAAGTTGGTGCTCAACGACTCCGTGGTGTGCCAACACGGCCTGCTCATCGGGTCGGGCGGATGGCTGGGCACCATCGATCAGTCGCCGCGGCCCGCTTATTTCAAGGCGGCCGAAATTGTGGCCAACGGCATTACGGGCATTAGCCCCGAACAGGTAAAGGCCCAGCAAATCGATTTAACAAGCGGCGAAGTATGGACCAGCCTGCACCAAGTGGGCGGGCAAATGCGGCTGCCCGGTGACAAATTTGTGATGGAAGCCGACCTAAGGCATACTTTCACCGCCCGCAACTTGGTTTGCCAAAAGAGCCGGATCGTGCTCTGGGGAACCGATGGGGTCATTAGCATCCCGCTCAGCATCGTGGGTTGTGTGGGCGAGCTGAACCTTTACCTGCGCGACCGCCAACTGTCGGGCAAACTCCATGATTTCCGCCGCTTTGGGGTGGATTTCCAAGATTGGGCAAACGTAAAATGCACCGTCCAAAACCAACGCCTCCAAATCATGGTCAATGGCCAGTTGGCCTACAAAGGCGATTTTAAACCGGGCATTGGCCAGGTGGTGGGAGCCTCGTTCAAGTTTTTAGGAACTGGCCAAGTGCGGAATTTTACCCTTAAACCTCTCTAAATCCACCCCGGCCAGCCAGGGCCAGCCGCCGTCCACCGTCAGGATGGTGCCCTGCACGTAGTCGGCGGCGGGCGAGGCCAGGAACACCGTGGCCCCGGCCAGGTCGGCGGCCTGGCCCCACTTCGGCAACCGTACCTTCGGCTCAGACCAACCCCCGCTCCAGCGCATACCGAACCAGCTCGGCCGAGTTCTTGCAGCCCGTTTTGGCCAGCATCCGCTGGCGGTGGGTGTTCACGGTGTGGAAGGCCAGGCCCAGCTCGGCCGCGATCTGCTTGCTGCCCAGCCCCTGGGCCAGGCCCCCCACGATCTGCCGCTCCCGCGCGCTTAGTGGCTCGCCCCCGCCCTGGGGCACCCCCGGCTGCGCGGGCGAGTACCACCGGAACTGCTGGCTGCCGTCCTCGCCGATGGTCAGGATGGTAAACATCAGGTCGTTCTTGGCCTTCAGGTGCGAAATGTCGGTAATGAACGTGAACAGGTAACGGGGGATGCCCCAGGCATCGGCCCAAATGCTGTCCTGCTGGACAACCGGGACCAGCCGCCCCGACCGGTGAAGGATGTTGAAATAGAAACTGAACTTGAACCGGTTGCGCTCTGCGGGGGCCAGGTTCGCCAAAAAATCAAGGCAGTACTGGGAAAAATTGAGCAGAACGGGGGTCTCCTCGGGGGGCACGGCCACTTGGTGCATCTCCGCTACGCCCTTGCCCAGGAAGAACTCGCTGGGGTAGCCCGTTATCTGCTCGATATTGCCCTGGACGTGGAGGATATTAAACGGGTGCTCGAGATCAATCAACCAGAAAAAATACGGCCCGGCGCAAAACACCAGGTCGGGGTTGAAGTGCTCCCTCAACAACTGGGACAGCTCGGGGTTCTGCACGGGACTGTCCCGCCAATGGTCGCGCCAGGCTTGGGGCACCACCGGGGCGAATCGGGATTTCATGGATAGCAAGTTTGGGCCATAACTACTCTACCCAGCTTTTTTTAAGTGCTGATAATGAGCCACTTGTATTTTTATCCACCTCAAAAGGCTGAGTATCCGGTTCTCGACGGCCGCGTCCAAAG
>JALONO010000207.1 GCA_025454895.1 Bernardetiaceae bacterium | reverse complement strand
CCAAAATTGCGTCCCCTCCCCGACGGGGAGGGCCAGGGTGGGGCCAAAAAGGTAGGACTTTTGAACTGAGTAGAAATGATTAGATAATATGGTGATTTTATTGCAAAAACTCATTCTAGCCCAATCGCCTTGGCCCCACCCCAACCCCTCCCCGCTGGGGAGGGGCTTCTACCGTAATCAGCTAAGTAATTCATTATCAATATGCAAAAACTCTATTGATAGTTGGAGAGAAAAGTCCTTTATCCATGCAATCATAAAGTCATTTTAGTATAAGACGTGATAGCAGTCGGTACTCATCGTCTAGCCGATGATTTGATCAAGTAAGCATCAAGTCGTTCGAGTATCAATCCACCTTTCGCGTCCGCCCCTCCAAGCCCCGGTGCAGGTAGCGAAAAAACGGATCCACCTCGATTTGTTGCGGCTTGGTGGGCACGGCTAGCCGAATGGCCCCCTGGCCGTTCTGAATCGCGATTTTCTTGATTTGGGTCGGTTGGTTTGCGTAATGCAGGGCTATTTGTACGCTATCGGTAAAAGGTTGGGGCCGCCGCAGGTGCTGGCCGTTTTCCAGGTAGCGCCGGGCCGAGACCGCCAGGCTCAACGCCCGGGGTTGCGGGTGGTAGCGGGCCTCTTCCACCTCGAACTGATAAGTAACGGTCTGCTTAAACAACTCATCAATTTTAGGGTGTAGGTCTGGATCGGTTACTGCGTAAAACTCGGCCAGCAGGTCGGTGGAGACCGGGGCGGCCCCAGGGAAACGCTGCTTGACCAAAAAGTTGCGCAGGGCCAGGTTCACGGTGGCCTCGCCCACGATTTCGCTCAGTTGGTACATGGTTACCAAGCCTTTAGAGTAGTGCTGGTGGACATTGTCCGACTGGGTTTGGTACAGGGGCTGCTCATCGGCAAACCCCCGGTTGCTGAGGTACAGGTCGTGGTGCAGTTTCACGTGCTCGAGGGCGCGGGCAGGCCCGTGGGTGTGCTTGATCAACATCAGTTCGGTGTACATGGCCAGGGTTTCGGTCAAGAACGCGGCCCCCTCCCGCTCGTCGGGCAGCAGTTGGCCGGTGCCCCACCACTGGTGCGACAGTTCATGGGCCGCCAGTTCGTTGATCACGTCCTGCTGCTGGTCGCCAGCCAAGTTGGCGTGGAAAATGGGGCTTTCCGTCATAAAAATGGTGGCGGGATAAGCCGTGCCCGCAAACCCCCGTGTAAAGGACGAGATTTCGGCAAACCGCACGGTATTAAAAGGATAGGGACCGAAATGTTGGGTGCAATAATCCAACGTGTGCTTGGCGTTGGCCACCAGACGGGCCACGTTTTCGGAGTGCTGGGGGTGGTAGTACACCTCGATTTGGATGCCCCGGTGCGTCGCTTGCTGCACCGCGTACCGGGCCGACGACACCCCAAACCGAAACGGAATGGGCTGGCCAGTACGGTAATGGAAATGGCGGCGGCCCGGCGTTTGCCAGGTGCGCACCAGTTCGCCCAGGCCAATGGCCGTTTGCGGGGCCGAGGTGGAAATTGTCATGTCCAATTCGATGGCCTCCACCTGGGTTGGCCGGGGATCGGCGAGGGTTTTGGCCGCCGTAGCCGCGCCGAGGCCCCACTTTTGGCGCGTAAGCCCGTCGGTAAGTTCCTGGCCCGGCTGGTAGCCGAACTGGGGGTAGTACCGGCTCAGGCGCAGGAACGACCCGTTGCCCACTATGGCGTTGGCGGGATCGTGCCGGTCAAAGGTGTTCCAGGCGTACTCGATAGCAAACTGCATTTTCCGCGACTGCCCCGGCGGCAGCGGTGGGTTCAGCGTAAGCCAATAGTGGCCATTTTGGGCATCGGTACGGGTTAGTTGGCCTTGCTCAATGGCCAGGTTTTGTAGGGCGATTTCCGGGTCTTGATACACCAAAATATTGGTCAATGGACCGGGCGTGCGGTTTACCAGGGTGTAGGTGGCCGTGGCCCGGTAAGCATTCCGCTCGGGAAAAAGGTCGACCTGGGTCTCCACTTTGGTGATGGAGGGTTGAGGGAGCGACTGGTAGAGTCGGTAATGACGCTCGTAGGCAGCCTGCTGCGCCTCCACTTGGTCAGGGTCGGGCATTTCCACTTGCTGGTAAAAGTACCCGCCGGTGAGCAGGGCGGTCAAGGCCAAACCCGCTAGACCAGTGGCAATGAGTGGGGTGAAAATCTTCCTAGTCCTGCTGGCCATTTGGCCAACCAAAAGAGCTAACAAAAGTGTTACGACTAGCCCAAACAATAACTTCCAGCCAAATGGCGCGGCGTATTCGCCCCAGCCGTTTAGGTCGCTGAACTCGCCTTGGTAAGCCGCCCCAAACCGGAGCAGCGGGTGCCGGATGCCCACTAGCCGCCCCAGTGACGTGGTGGTGAAGATGCCCACCCCGGCCGCCGCCGCCAGGCCCGCGTACCGGTGGCGCACCAGCCACTGGGCGGCCACCAACAATCCCGCGCTGAGCACCAAGGGCATATCCGCGAAGTAATACACCCCGGCGTAGGCCAGCGGCTCCACAAGCGGGTAACAATACATCCACTGAAACAATAGCCCCACCAGCAAGGCCCAGGTGGTTAGCCCTACCACCAAGGCCGCCAGCGTGGCCCATTGGGAAAAAAACAAAACCAGGCCGCTCAGTGGGGTCGCACTTTCTAACTGGCTGAAGTTGGCCCCTCGGCTGCGCCATACCAGTTCGTTGCCGTAAAAAAGCAGGACCAATAAGGCCAGGGGCGGGAAGGTCTCCAAAATGCTGCTGGCCAGCAGGCCCGAGGTGGCATAGCGTTGGGGCAGGCGGATGCCCTTCTCGATCTCGCCGTAAATTTCCATGCCTACGAAAAAGCCAACGCCCAGTATAATGAGCACGAACGGGATGCTCCGCACCACCCAAGCCAGGTTAAGTTTTACCAAACTGACCCAGCAGGCCAGGTGGTATCTGGCCCCGGCAAAGTTGGGCACCAGCGGGCGGAAGGCGGGGGCTGGCCCCTTGGCGGCGTCGGTGGGCTGGGGCTTCGGTTGCCGGGCCTCGGCAAAGCTGAAACGGTAAAAAACCGCAACCAGGGCCAGGCTGGCCAGGGCCAAGTAGAGCAAACGGTTGAACAGCAGGTTGCCCGCCAACTCGGCCACCTGCCCGTTGCGCTGCGCCGCCGACCAGTGGAGCGTTTGCTGCATAAAAGCCGACAACCCAAATGGGTCCAGCTTGGCCGCCCAATCCATTGCCTCCGGGCTGGGCGGGAACGCCCCGGCCATGAGCGGCGAGCCAGAGAAAATAAGGGCCACCCAGTAGGCGATGTACACAAACAAGCCCGATACATACAACAGCAATTTATTGCGGCTGAACCAGCCCACCGAACAGGCCAGGGCCGCGCAAAAGAACGCATTGGGCAGGGCCAGCACCAGGTACGGGTGCAGATAATGCCAGGCCAGGAAAGGCCCATAGCCCGAGGTGCCCGCCGAGTGCCCGAGCTGGCCCCCGCCGAGGCCCACCAAAAACAGCCCAAACGTGAGGGCCGTAATGCCAAACACGACCAAAAAGCGGCTGGCCAGGTAAGGTAGCTTTTGGATGGGCAGGGCATACAAAATGAGCGCAAAGTGCGCCTCGGTTTCCCGGAAAAGCACCTGCGCCGCTACCACTGTGGCGGTAAACAAGCAGAGCAAGCTCAAAAAGCCCACCAAGTAAGTAATGGCAAATGGGGAGTTGCAGAACACATTTTCGCCCAGCCCGGCCGAAAAGTTGCTGCCCGCCAGGCCACCCAGCACCCCAAAGGCGAGCAAGGCCCCGTAGGTTGCAGGCCGCTTGGTAAAAAATGCTAACTCAAACTGGATCAAGGCTTTCATGCGGCAGCAACGGGGTTTTTTAGGTAAGCGAAATAGGCATCTTCCAAAGTGGGTTCCACGGGCCGGAACCCCTCCCCGGGGCAGGCATCGGCCAGTACGTGGAGGCTGAGGCGGCCGGTGTTCAAGTGCGCCGAGATAACGGTAAATGCTTGCTCGTGCCAGGCCCGCTCGCTTTTGGCGATGCTTTTTTGCCAGAGCTTGCCGGTGAGTGCACGCACGAAATCGTCGGGCTGACCCTGGGCCAGCACCCGGCCCTGCTGGATAATGGCCATGCGCGGGCACAGGTGGCGCACGTCCTCCACCAGGTGGGTGGACAAGATCACCACCACGTCTTCGCCGATCTCGCTCAGCAGGTTGTTGAACCGCTGGCGCTCCTCGGGGTCCAGGCCAGCGGTCGGCTCGTCCACGATCACCACTTGGGGCTGGCCCAGGAGGGCCTGCGCAATGCCGAACCGCTGGCGCATCCCGCCGGAAAACGTGTGCACGTCCTTTTTGCGGTGGGCGTACAGGTTGGTTTTGTCAAGCAAGGCCAGCACTTGCTGGGCCAGTTGTCGGCGGTTGGTAAGGCCCTTCAAAATGCCCAGGTGGGTGAGCAGGTCCTCGGCCGAGATTTTTGGGTACACCCCAAAGTCCTGGGGCAAGAAACCCAACCGTTGTTTCAGGTAATCTGGCTGGGTGGCCAGGTCCACCCCGTTGAATATGATCTGGCCTTGATCGGCCGGTTGCAAGCCCACCACGGTTTTCAACAGTGACGACTTACCCGCCCCGTTGGGTCCCAGCAACCCAAACATGCCATTGCCGATCTCAAGCGATACCTCGTGCAAGGCTTTTACCCCGTTTGCGTAGGTTTTGGAGAGGTTTTTTATGGATAAATGGTTCATCTCGTCAATGATCAAATGATTACATGGTTACATGATTGTTCTGCTTGGTTATCAATTCTTTATCTTACCAGAAGATGCTACCTAAATTTTTTACATAATTTATTGATTAAGAGTTATTTACCATAATTTTTATGAAACAAAGAATACCAAGCCGGCCCCTGGAAGGAGCGAGAAAAGAGAGAAAAACCAAGAGGAAAAACTGCTATTCAGGCACGTACTCGAGCAGGTCGCCGGGTTGGCAATCCAAGATTTTGCAAAGGGCCTCCAGCGTATCGAACCGTACGCCCTTGGCCTTGCCCGTTTTCAGGATTGAGAGGTTGGCGGGCGTGATCCCCAACCGCTCGGCCAGTTCTTTGCTCTGCATTTTGCGCTTGGCGAGCATCACATCTACATTGACAACAATGGGCATGTTAAATGATCAGGTCTTGTTCGTTTTGCAGGTGTACCCCTTGCTGGAAAATGCTCATGATAAAAAAGGCGAACACCCCAATGACGGTGTGGAACATAAAAACCAAACCAAGGGGAAAATCTTCGCCAGTCGCCAAAAGCTGCATGAGGCCCAGCATGAGGCCCGGCACCACCAGGTTGAACAGGCAAAACGCCCGCAGCCGCCCAATGCCCGCCTGGGTGAACAGCTTGGGTTGCTTAAAGGTGTGGAATACCTGGCCCAGGAGCCAAAAGAAAGCCCCGTAAACGCCCAGCACGAGCACCATCTCGGTCAAATAGGCGGCGGTGTATTGCGAACCAAGTAAAAACCGGGTTTGGGTGAATGGATAGTAGATGACAAACCGCTTTTTATCAAGCAGTTGGAAGCTAGGCAGCCGTAGCGCAACCGAGGCCAGCAAGTAGGCCAAGATGGCCAGGTAGCCCAAGGCCAAGGCCCGGGCCACGTAGAACAAAATTGCTGAGGACAGACGGACTAATTTCATGCAGCTAACTACTAAGTTACTGCAAAGTTATAATAAAATATTGTAAAACAATAATTGATTGTCTTTTTAAAATAACCGATTAAGCAACGGCCAAGGCCGTAGAACCCGCCTAATCCCCTTCTTCCAGGGTGAAAATGGCTTCCACCGGCTTGCCAAACACCCTGGCGATTTTGAGGGCCAGCACCGTGGAGGGTACGTATTTGCCCGTCTCGATGGCGTTCACCGTTTGCCGCGACACGCCCAGCCGGTCGGCCAGTTGGGCCTGGGTCAGGTCGTGGATGGCCCGCTGCACTTTGAGTTGGTTTTTCATGGTGGTTTAGGCTTGGCGGAGGTTCCGGCGGTCCCGCCAAAGCAGGTACTCGAACCGGATAATGAAAAAGAACAGCACCGAAAACAGGTTGACCGTCATCGCGGTCACGAACTGTTCGTTATAGATCAGCGCGATGGCCAGCGCAACCAGCACCGTGTTGGCGATGATGCTCCACAGCCAGGCTGATAGCCGTAAGTGAACCGTCCACTCGTCTTCGGTGCGGGTGCGGGCAAAGGCCACCAGCGACAGGCCCAGCAACAGCCCCAGGCTGACCAGCTCGTCGGTGAAGTTGTTGTAGCGCAGGTTGAACAGCCAGCCGCCCCCTTCCAGAAAAGTGGCCCCGTTGCGGCTGAATTCCAGCCAACTGAGTTCAATCTTTTCGTAATCGATGAGGCGCAGCAGCCCCAGCACCGTGAAGGGCAGCAACAGCACCCAGCCCACTATCTTAAAGCGGTTGGGGAGTAACGGAAGATGTTTCATGGTAGATCAAATGTAAAGTTTACTTTACAAAAGTCTGATAAAAGAAACAAAAAGTCAAGTTTAGTTTACAAAAAAACTTGTCTAAGGAACGGGAATGCCTTGACCTCTTTTTTTTGAGATGAGGGGCGCCTCATTGCCCCACCATTTCCACCCGGCGGTTGCGTTGGCGGGTGGTTTCCTGACCGTGGTCGGCGATGGGCTGGCCGCCGCCGAAGCCCCGGCCGCTCACCCGGGCGGGCGCAAGGGCGCCGTTACCCTGGCCCGCCGTCCGCCAACGGACGTTTTTTACCGCTAACGGACATCCATTGGGCTATGGTAGCCAGTTAATTATTTGACAAACAATCAATTGCGGTTTGGTATTGTTTTGGGAAGCCTCATGTGAGGGCTTTTTCGCAACCCTCTGGCTGGCCACCACCCGGCGTCCGGCCCGGCCACTCCGATAAAGTTATTGTGTGTTGATAATGAACACGTTAATAGCGATTAAGTGAAGCCCCTCTCCTACGGGGAGGGGTTGGGGTGGGGCTAGGGCGACTGAGTTGAAAACTTAATTAAGCATGAAAAAACCTCTCCTCCTGTTCATTACTATTTTGGGCGCGGCCCATTTTTCATTGGCCCAAAACATCCAGCGCAAGGGCAGCTTGGGCGTAGGCTTTTACCAAAAAGTGCCCGACAGTTTACAGCACCTCCTGGCCAACGGCGCC
>JALONO010000021.1 GCA_025454895.1 Bernardetiaceae bacterium | reverse complement strand
CGACCACATTTGAGGTGTTGGATGGCTTTTTGAAGCGGCTTCCAACCAATCGGTTTGTTCTTTTTCGGACAAATTCAAGGCTTTAGGAAGAACGGATCAGCCCTGCCCGTCGGGGAGGGGACGCAATTACGACCTGAATACGGGTAATGTGCAAGAGGTCTATTGTTCTCCTTGTTTATCAATCATTTACCGTATAGGGGATGCGCAATTCTTATTAGGATTTCGGTTTAAGCTGATTTGCAGAAACTGGTGAAAAAAAACCAAGCCCCAGAGTCGAGGCTTGGTAGCTGTGGTATAGGTAGGTTTAGTGAAAGCGGTTTAAAACCCGTAACGTACCCCAATCTGCACTTGGTAAGGTAAGTTGGAAAACGCCGTGGCCTGGCCAAACCCTCGGTTCACGTTGTAAGCGTACTGGACGCGCCCCTGGGCCTCGGCCAGCGGGTCGATGCCCAGCGATTGGAGCAGCACTTGGTTGCCGCCCGGCACCACCTTGTTGCGGCCCCAGTCGGGGTTGAGCAGGTTCAAGAAGTTGAAGCACTCGGCCATCACTTCCAGGTTCTGCTTGCCCAGCCACTTAAACGTGTTTTTATCGAGCGTGTACGAGAGGCGGAAGTCCACGTTGTGGTTCATGGGGTTAAAAACGGCGTTGCGCGGGGCAAAAGTGCCCAGGTTGTCGCGCAGGAGGTCGGCGGCCAGATTGTCGGGGTTGTTGAGCACGGCTTCCATGCCGTCGGCCAAGTTGCGTTCAAACGGGGTGAGGTTGGGGTTGGCCCTGATCACGGCCGGGTCAAACACAAAGGCCCGCTTGTTGGTGTTGATGAGCAAGCCCACGCCATCGCCGGTGATGTCGCCAAACACGATGGGGGTCCAGGGGTTGCCCTGGATGCCCACATAACGGAAGCCTACCCTAAAGCCGTACAACTGGGGCGAAGTGCCAAAAACGACGATCTTATGGCGGAAATCAGTACCGGCATTGCCCCGGTTTTCGTTGAAATTGCGCGGGTCGCCCACAATTTGGGTCAAGGCCGAGGTGCGGGCAATGCAGCAGTTGTACGAGTTGTTGTCCTCCGTCCGGTTATAGGTATAGGTGGCGCTCAAACTACCGCCCTTGGGCAACAAAAGGCCTGCCTCGAAAATGATGCCCCGCTGCCATACCTGGGTAAGGCCGTTCAGTTCCAACACGCGGCCCAGTTGAGGGTTTTGGTTCACATCGCGCGAGTCGGCAATGGGGTAGGCAATGGCGGCCGGGCGGGCTGGGTTGGCCCGGGCCACCCGAGCCAGGGGCGCGTACACGGGCCGGTTGCCCTCGTTGGCCAGGGTAAATGCCGGGCTAGTGCGTAGGTTGCGGTCAATGTACACATAATTGTTCACGGTGCGGGCATAATAGGCGTTCACGCCCACATAGAGTTTTTTGGCAAAAAACTGGCGAAACGACAAGTTGGCCTTCCAGGTAGTCGGGGCCTCAAAATCATCGCCGATGATGTTGATGTAAGGCACACTCTGGGCGGCTAGTTCGGCTCCGGGCACGCTGTTGGGGTCCTGGCGGTACCGCACAAAGTCGGGCCGGGGCACGTTGGCCCCCGTAACGATCAAGTCGGTAAGTCGGGTGCCGCTCTGTTGCATATTGCTTAGCTGCGCCCAATGCACAATATTGGCCGAAAACGCCCCAAAGCCAAACTTGAGCACCGAGGTCTGATCCCCTTTCACATCATACGTGAGTTGCACCCGGGGCTGGATATTGTTCAGGTCGCGGGCGATCACGTTGGTCGATTGGCCCAGCACCCGCTCCGTCAGCTCGTTCCGGTCGGGCCGGGTCAAAAACAGGGTGGCGTCCCAGCGCAAGCCCGCTTGCAGGGCCAGCTTGGGGGTCAGGTTCACGTCGGCTTGGGCATAAAGTGCCACGTCGGCCGAGGTAAGCCGCAGGAACGAGGCAAACCCGTTTTCCGGCCGGGTGGGCGCAAGCCGGGTGTAAATACTGGGCTGGCGGTTGGCCAGCGCATCTAGGCTAGGGAACTGGAACAAACCACCTTGCTCGTTGGTATTCAGTGTATTAGTAAAAGTAATGATGTTATCGGTACCGAAGGTGAAGAACACCTTGCCCTTTTGCCAGTAAAGATTATTGGCTAATTGTAATTGCCGCTCACCCTGGTTTTCCGGGGCGATACGGTTGCCGCCAAACTGAAATACCCGCGACACATTGCCCACGCCCTCGATTTGCGAGGCAATGGTTACCCAGCCGCGCGGGGCCAGGGTGTTAGGGGCAAAATCACGCTGGGCTTGGAGGTACTGCACCTTCAGGTCGTTGGTGAGCTTAGAACTAAATACCGAGCGCAACTGCACCAACCCAGAGTACGAACGGATACGGGTATTGCCGTAGCTCTCAAAGATCATGGCCGGGTCTACGCCCGAAGGCCCCACGGTGAGCGGGGCAAACCCCCACAAAAAGTTGTTGCGGAAGGTGAGCCGGTGCTTGCGGTTGATCTGCCAATCGAGGCGGGCAAACACCGTGCGGTTCTCCGACTCGCGCGGGAACAGCCCCGTCTGCGGCGTGTTGCGATCCACCCCGTATTGATCGTACAAAATATTGAGGAAACGATCCAGGTTGGCCCGCGAAATCTGCTCGATCCGCTCGGTGGTGTTATCCCGCACATCGATAACGGCCTGGGGCGGATCCACCCGGTCTTCAAAGTCAAAAGCGGCAAAAAAGTGCAATTTGTCCTTGATAATCGGCCCGCCCAGCGAGGCCCCATATTGCCTAATTTGGAAATCGCGGATGGGTTGGCCCAGAAAGTTCTCGGTGCGGGTGAGGCCCCGGTTGCGGACGTAATAGAACGCACTGCCCGTAAAATCGTTGGTGCCGCTTTTGGTAATCACGTTCACCGAGCCGCCCCCTTGCCGCCCTTCCAGCACTTGGTAACTGTTGTTGGTTACCTCGTATTCGCGGATGGCCTCCATCGATACCGTGATGGAGGAAATCAGCCCGCCGTTCATCATATAACGCTGGTTGGCCCCATCCAGTGTAATGGCGGTGGAGCTTTCGCGCTGGCCACCAATGGCAAACGTGGCCCCCGAACCTACCAATGGGCTGAGGTTGGCTAAATCTTGAAAACTCCGGCCGTTAGTGGGCATGTGGCGGATTTCCTGCACGCTCAAGCGGGTGGCCGCCCCCAACGGCGATACCCGGCTCACGTTATCTTCCGCCGCGCTTACCTCCACGGTTTGCAGTTCCGAGGCTTTTTCTTCCAGTTCAAAATCAACCCGTAACTGCTCGCCTACCCGCATCACGTAGCCGGTTTTTTTCACCGCCCCGTAGCCCACAAACTGGGCCGACACCGAATAAGGCCCGCCTAGTGGCAACTGGTTAACGGTAAAACGGCCCTCCGCGTTGGTAACCGCCCCGGTTTCAAACCCAGTGGCTTCGTTGCGCACTACCACGTTGGCCCCAGGCAAGGCTTCGCCGCCCTTGGCCTCCACCTTGCCCAAAATGGCATTGCTCGACTGGGCGCGCAACTGGTTAAAACCAAGCCCACACCCCACCAAACATAGGCAAAGTTGCAAGGCTAAACTCACTTTTCTGGAATGTAAGATTGAAAGCATTATGACGTAATTTTGGTTTACGGCACAAAAGAATTAGCTCGTTCTTACCATTTTCATCCAAGAGAATAACTTGATGATAGCTTTAAGGTAATGTAACTTTAGAAGCAAAAAATCAACAAAATTTGATCAGGAGTTCACAAACCTTTCTCATAAATTAACCCAGATCATGTTTTACGTTTTGTTCCTTGGGCGGGGTAACGGCCGCCTCACCTGGGCCTTCACTTGTTTGCTTGTGTTGACCCAACCCGCTAAAGCCCAAGGCCAAGCTCCCCTGGCCCGCTACCAGTGGCAAAACCGCCTGCTGCTCGTGTTTGCCCCGCAAGCTGGCCACGCTACCTATCAGCGGCAGCTAGCCGCTTGGCAAGCTGAGGCCGCAGCCCTGCACGAACGCGACCTGCTAGTTTGTTCCATCATCGGCGATCGCGCCCAGCTAGCCGACCAGCAACCCCTTGGCACCGCCGAAACTTTGGCGATCCGCCGTTTTTATCGCGTGGAAACCTCCCAATTTACGGTTTTGCTCATCGGCAAGGATGGCCAAGAAAAACTGCGTCGACTTGATTTCTTGCCCAACCCGGAACTGTTCTCCACCATCGATGCCATGCCCATGCGGCAAACCGAAATGCGCCGCCGCCATCGTTAGTCGGTGAGCAACTATCCGCTAGTTCACCGACATTACTCAAAATAAAAAGCCCCTTTGCATCAACAAAGGGGCTTTAAACTATTGACTAGTCAATTATTATGCAGCAGGCGGCGGCGTGGGCGGAGTATCGCCTCCGGTGCCCAACAGCCCCATTTTCTGCTTCAGGGCCAGCAACGACTCCGAGGCACTCGCCCCCGCGCCAAGCACAGTTTCTACCTCGTCGTCCACGGTTTTGCTTTCCAGAGCAATCGCTCCGTACGACTCGGCGAGGGCCTCCGTCTGGGCCACTTTCTCCTTCATGCGCTCCAGCAGGTTAATGGTGCTGCTCGAGTCCACTTGGGCCAATTGCTTGTTGATTTTGGCGGTAGCCTCGCTCACTTTGGCCCGGGCCTTCAGCGTGCGGAGTTCGTTCTCATACGTGCTCACCTTGGACTTCAGCTTGTTAATATTCTGCTCCATGGTGTTCACGCTATTCTCGTGCATGACCATTTCTTTGGCGGTGCGTTGCGCTTCCTGCTCCGATTTCTCCTTCATCCGCAGCATTTCCCCGGCCAGGCGGTCAGCCTCGGCGGGGGCCAGTTGCCCAGCCTGGGCTTTTTGCAACAGGGCCACGGCTTTGCCTTCGTAATTTTTGGCATCGGCCGAGTACTTGGTGTTGTCGTTGCGGGCGCGGATGGCCAACGCCTTAATTTCGGCCAAGCCTTGCAAGCTCTTGTTCAGGTCCTCTTTCAAGTCGCGGATGCCCTGCTCCGTCATCTTGATCGGATCCTCTAATTTATCAATGGCGGAGTTGGCCTCGGCCTTTCCGATACTAAATAGACGATTGAAGATGCCCATTTTAGAAATTGAATATTTTGTGGTGGATGTTATTTAGAAGTGGCAAACGACAGCATCTGGCTTGAATACTCGGCCAGCAATAGTTTCAGCGAATTGATGGAACCTTCTAACTCGTTGAGGTCCAGGTTTTCCAAGGCTAACGTGTCCCGAAAGATCACCTTGGTTCCGGTCTCGTCTAAAGCAAACGCGCCGTGTACAACCTCCCGGTTTTTCTTTAATAAATCTTTCAAAACCGGCTGGTTATCCCCATTGAGGGAAAAAAGATACTGCTCGATCACCAAAATAGGGTCGTTGCAGTCGATCACCAGGTTTTGGATACCGTCTTCCCGGGCGTCCACCACATAAATTTGGTCGGTGGCGTTTTCCACGGTGATGTCGTACCCAAGGTCTTGTAAATACCCTTTCACTTTGGCAAAGTGGCTCATGATTAAAATTTTTTAGTTCGGTGTTCTTTGATTGGTAATATCGCCTTTAAATATAGGGAAAAAACGGAATACCCAACCCAAGGTTGCCTTTTTCGGGAAATTTTCAGCGTGCCCATCCGAGGTTTGGCCTCATCGGGCACGAAAAAACGAGGCCCACCATGCGGCGGGCCTCAATCTAAAGTAATGACCTAGTAGTGGTGCTCATCGTGAGGAGGGTGCAACGCCCGCTCTTTAATCTCCAATTCAACCGTTTTGGCTATCTCGACCTCATGCGGTAGGTTAGACTCCGGAGTCTCCGAATACGGCACCGTTTGCGGGATGAAGTCCTCCTTCGCGCCGGGCTTGCTATAGTCGTAAGGCCAACGATACACCGACGGGATTTGACCAGGCCAGTTGCCGTGGCCAGGGAAACGCGGCGTAGTCCATTCCAACGTATTCGAGTTCCAAGGGTTGGCCGGGGCCAAACGACCTTTGTACATCGAGTAGAAGAAGTTGAACATAAAAATAAACTGCGCACTCAAAGTAATAATGGCCGCGATGCTGATAAAACCGTTCAAGTCGCCAAAGCTGTTGAAGGCATCAAAGTTAGACCACTGATAATACCGCCGGGGGAAGCCCGCGATGCCAATGTAGTGCATGGGGAAAAACACCATGTAAACCCCCACAAAAGTGAGCCAGAAGTGTACGTAACCCAACTTCTCGTCCATCATCCGCCCAAACATTTTAGGGAACCAATGGTAGATCCCGGCCATCATGCCAAAGAACGAAGCCGAACCCATCACCAAGTGGAAGTGAGCCACCACGAAATAGGTGTCGTGCAACTGGATGTCAATGGCCGAGTTGCCCAGCGCAATCCCCGTTACCCCACCCGTGATAAAGAACGAAACAAGGCCGATAGAGAACAGCATGGCGGGCGTGAAGATGATGTTACCCCGCCACATGGTGGCCAAGTAATTGAACACCTTCACTGCCGACGGAACGGCGATGATCAAGGTGAGGAACATAAAGATGGTGCCCAGGAACGGGTTCATCCCCGACATGAACATATGGTGTGCCCACACGATGAATGCCAAAAAGGCAATGGCCAACAGCGAACCAATCATCGCCCGGTAGCCGAAAATCGGCTTGCGGGAGTTGGTAGCAATAATTTCGGAAGTGATACCCAAGCCGGGCAACATTACGATGTACACCTCCGGGTGGCCCAAGAACCAGAACAAGTGCTGGAACAAGATGGGGCTACCACCTGTATTGTGCAATGGCTGGCCGTTGATGTAAATCTCTGAAAGATAAAAACTTGTGCCAAAACTACGGTCAAAAATAAGGAGTAGTGCCGCCGAAAACAGAACCGGGAAAGAAAGTAAGCCCAGTACCGCCGTTAAGAAAAATGCCCAAATAGTGAGCGGCAACTTAGCAAACGACAGACCGTTGGTGCGCAAGTTGATGATGGTAGTGATGTAATTGATCCCCCCCAAAAGCGACGACGCAATGAACAAGGCCATACTCACCAACCACATCGTCATCCCAAGGCCGGAACCAGGCGCCGCTTCGGGGAGGGCACTCAACGGCGGGTAAATTACCCAGCCACCGCCCGCCGGGCCGGTTGAGATAAAGATGGAGGAGAACATGATCACACTGGACAAGAAGAAGAACCAGTACGACAACATATTCAAAAAGCCCGAAGCCATGTCGCGGGCCCCAATTTGTAGCGGGATCAAGAAGTTGCTGAACGTACCGCTCAAACCAGCTGTGAGCACAAAGAATACCATGATGGTTCCGTGCATGGTAACGAGGGCCAAGTAAAAGTTCTGGTCTAATTTACCCTGGGCTGTAATCCACTCGCCCAGTACAGGTTTGAGCCAAGTTAAGTCCGCATCCGGGAAGCCCAACTGCAACCGGAAGGTAACTGACATCAAGCCCCCAATCACTGCCCAGAAAATACCCGTTAACAGATACTGCTTGGCAATCATTTTGTGATCTTCGGAGAAGATGTACTTCCGAATGAACGAAGGCTCGTGGTGCTCTTCGTGATGGTCATCATGTTGATGAGCAACCTTTTCAAGGTCAATTTGCGCCGTTGCCATATATTATGTTGTTATTAATCAATACAATAGGTTGAAATTATTTCTTCGCTACGTTTTTCTTATTCGCCTCGGCCCTTACCTGCGCCACGTACTCTTTGTTGAGGCTGGCCCAAGCTTCTTGCGAAGCAAACCACTTTTCGTACTCGGCGGGTTCGTCCACCACGATCCGAAACTTCATCGCAAAGTGGCCACTGCCGCACACTTCAGTACAGGCCATTTCATAATTAAATTCCGGCTTATTCAACTCCGCGCGCATTTCGGCCGTAGTCTTATTGGGCACGAACCAAAACTGGGTGGGCATACCGGGCACAGCGTCCATCTTTACCCGGAAATGGGGCATGAAAACACTGTGCAACACATCACGGGCACGAATTTTCAATAGCACTGGCTTACCCTTGGGAATGTGGATTTCGTTGGGCTGAAAATCGTCATCATTATGCTTGTCGGCAAAATCCATCCCCATTGAGTTAGTAGCATCTACCTTGCGGAAATTGTACTTGCCCAACACCCCGTCTTTACCCGGATAGCGCACGTGCCAGTTAAATTGCTTACCCATGATTTCCACCTGCACACTGTCTTTAGGGGCCGGGGACATAATATCACGCCAAGCCAGCCAACCCGTGAGCACCAGCACCGCGAGCACAATGGCGGGAACCACCGTCCAGGCTACCTCCAATTTGGTGTTATCAGGCCACCACAAAGCTTTGCGGTTCGCCTTGTAACGGAAAAAATAGGGGGTGAGGAACAACACAATGTGGGTCAGAAAAAACACCACGAAGGTGACCGCAGTGGTAGTCCAGAACAGCTTATCGGTTTCCAAACCGTGGTCGGATGCCGCCGTTGGCAAGTAGAACTCACTGGCCTTGCCACTATACCAGGCAATCAGGCCAAACCCGACGAAGAAGAACAGAATGAATAACAGACCGTTCACTTTATTGCTGTACCCTACGTGGCTGGCACTGGTTCCGCGTGCGATGTTGACCAAAGCCAGGATGCGGTAAATCAGCACGAATACCGCAATCACCAAAATACCACCGGTTATGAGAAGAAGGCCGGACATATCTATTTTTCGTTTTAATTTCCCTTCAGGATTATTTACAAACCGTAGAAATAAAAGGTTTGATTATGCTTCAAAAAAACCTTGATTTCTTTCCAAACAAACGCTAAAACATGTTTTTGTTTAATCAATAGGCATGTTTTAGCGAAAAAGGCTCAACAAACAAACTTGCCGTTTAACTAGCCCTAGCAATTAAATATTGTGGTGCAAGCTTTCTTGCATCATCGGGTGGTTGCGGGCAATCAGCGGGGCCTTGGTGAGCGCATTAGCTACCACAAAGGCAAAGGCCGCCGCGTAAATCATTGCCAGGCCAATCTCCAGGAAGCCGAGGCCGCCGTTTTCCTTCAGCGTGCCGGGGGTGATCATGAGCCAGAAGTCAATCCAGTGGCCCACGATTACCGCGTAGCAAACTATCTTGAGGATGATGGTTTTCCGCTTAGCATCGCGGGTCATCAAGCTCAAGAAGGGGAACACGAAGTTCAAGAACAGGTTGATGAACACGAATTTACCGTAGATCGGGCTGCGTAGCCGTTCCCAGAAATACACCGTCTCTTCCGAGATGTTGGCGTAATAGATCAATAAAAATTGGCTAAACCAAATGTAGCTCCAGAAAATACTGAAGGCAAACACAAACTTACCCAAGTCATGCAAGTGGTTCTCATTCAATGCCTTGAGGTAACCTGCTTCGTGCAAGTAGATGACGGCAAGGGTAATGGTAGCCAAACCGGCCACGAAATAACTGGCAAAGTTGTACCAACCGAACATGGTGCTGAACCAGTGTGAGTCGATCGACATCACCCACAACCAAGCCGACACCGACGAAGACACCGCAAAGAAGATGATGAACAAAGTGGCTAGCACTTTCATCCTCCAAAACCGCTTAGTGCCGCCTTCTACATCTTCGGCCTTAGAGTTATTGCGGATGGCGTACCAGAAGGCAAACCATCCCCCAATGAACAAAACTGTAAGCGTGAGGAAAACCCCGGTATTCAAAAAACCCTGCTTGCCCACCATGATCTCGTCGTAATGTTCACTTTTGGGGTCGTACAAAGAGGCATCCGTCCAGTGGAAAATTTCGTGACCGCCCCAAAAGAACACTGCCAAAAGTACCACCCCGGCGTAAGGCACAAAACTGCCGAAAGCCTCGGGCACCCGCTTGATCAAGGCCGACCAACCCGCGTGGGCTGCGTACTGGATAGCGGTGAAGAATATCCCGATGACGGCAATACCCAGGAAAAACAGCGAATTGTGCCACAGGGTTACCTTCAACCGACTGGTCCAGTGGTAAGCGTGGCCGTGGTCATGCCCACCTTCGCCCCCGGCCGTAGTGATGAAATCACCGTTGCCAGCCAAAGCGTGATCGTGGCCCTCGTGGCCGCCGCCCATGGTAACCATTACCAGGCCAATGACAAAAAATACAATGCCCAGGGCCAGGATGATAAAGATAGACTTGCGGGCTTTATCAGAAAAAACGAAGTTTTCTGCTAGGTCGTAGTGATGAACGTCTGCTTTCATGACGGGTTTGAGTGTCGGTTAAGATTCGCCTTTTTGTAACTTTTGCACGTAGTGAACCACTTTCCAGCGTTCTTCGGGCGATAATTGGCTTTTGTGCGACCACATCCGGCCTTTACCGTGGGTGATTACGTGGAAAACGTGCCCGGCCGAAAGGGTGGCGTAACGGCCCGCCGCATAATTGGGCACCCCTTTGTACATGGCACCCACCTTACCATCACCTTTGCCATTGTTACCGTGGCAAGCCGCGCAGTAAGCAAGATAAAGGTGCTTGCCTTCTTCTAGCACCACTCCAGTGGAGTCTAACGGAACGGGGTTTTGCAAAATCTGAGCGGCCAGGTCCACACTGTCCTTATGCAATTCATAAATTAGGAGAGGCTGATCTTTCGAGGCAAATACGGTGCCGGTAACGCTTGTGGCGTTTTGCCGCTTCACCGTGCCTGCCACAGGTTGGCGCATATTGATATAACGCCGGGTGCCCTTGCCAAAGTAATCGTTATAAGGCAGGGCGTTGGCGTAGTTGTCGGTCGAGTCGACGATCATCACCAACGGCTCATAGGCGAAGGAGTGGTACATCTGTGGGGCATACTCCGTACCCGGATTATCGCCGCCGGCCGCACAGGCCCAGAGCAGGCCCGTGGCCCCGATGCCAAGAATATGAACAAGTTTTTTCAACATAGCAAATCGCTTGAAAATGGGTCAATCGGTTAACGGTGGTTGGCAATACGGCTGGAACGGGTAACGCCATTAGTGAATAAGTCAACCACATACTTCCAAAATCCACCCTCGTTTTCCTCGTCGGTAAAGTCTTTACGGTAGTATTCTTCTACGTGCGCCTCCTTGAGCACCTGGGCAATTTGCTCTTCGCTCAACGTATTATTGGCCAGGTCAATCGCCACCACGTGCTTGTCGTCCGTACTGCGGATGTCGAAGATGCGGGGCACGCCGTAAGGTTTCAAATCGTTGGTTACCAAGAAAGTACCCACCATACCAAAGGCGGCGAACAACACGGTCATCTCGAACGAAACCGGGACAAAATCAGGCACGGCTACGTAAGACTTGCCCCCGATGATCATGGGCCAATCGATACCCATCATCCAGGTTTGCATGGTTATAGCGGAGCAAATACCCAAAAAGCCGAATACGAAGGCCGCCCGGGGCATCCATGAGCGGGTGTAACCCAGGGCGTGCTCCAACCCGTGTACCGGGAAGGGAGTGTAAGCCTCGTGAATTTTCACCCCGGCGTGGCGGATATGCTCCACCCCGTGCAACAAGTCATCTTGATCGCCGAATATTCCTACCAAAAAGTGCTTATTTTTTTCCATGATTAGGTCAAACAAAATCGGAGACAAAATTTAGTGAGCCGTTTTTTCTTCAACAACCGGTACGGTCAAAGGAGGCAGCGGCTCTTCGGTAATGGTGCGTCGGGCACGGTAGTTCTTAGAGCTACTCTCCTTAAGCACGGCTTTTACCTCAGCCATGTTAATAACTGGGAAAAACTTGGCAAACATGAAGAACAAAGTAAAGAATAAGCCGAAAGTGAAGGCGTAACACATGATGTCCCACATAGTAGGGGTGAAATACGCCCAGCTAGAGGGCAGGTAATCACGGTGGAGCGAAGTAACAATGATCACGAAACGCTCGAACCACATCCCGATATTTACTACGATAGACAGTACGAAAGTCCACACCAGGCTAGTACGGATCGGCTTGAACCAGAATAACTGCGGAGAGATCACGTTGCAGGTCATCATGGCCCAGTAAGACCACCAGTAAGGCCCGGTGGCCCGGTTTATGAACGCATACTGTTCGTACTCCACGCCGGAATACCAGGCAATGAAGAACTCGGTGGTGTAGGCGATCCCCACAATGGAGCCAGTTACGATGATGATGATGTTCATCATCTCGATGTGCTCCATCGTAATATATGACTCCAGCCGATACACTTTGCGGGTAACCAACATCAAGGTGAGCACCATAGCAAAACCGGAGAAAATGGCCCCCGCCACGAAATAGGGCGGAAAGATGGTGGTGTGCCAGCCAGGGATTACCGAAGTGGCAAAGTCAAAGCTCACAATGGTGTGTACCGAAAGTACCAATGGGGTAGAAAGGCCCGCTAAAATAAGCGACACTGATTCATAGTGCATCCAGGTGCGGGCACCACCGGTCCAGCCAAAGCTGAGCAGACCGTACATAAGCTTAGGCCACTTGGTGGTGGCGCGGTCGCGGATGGTGGCAAAGTCAGGGATGAGACCGATGTACCAGAACACCAACGACACCGAAAAGTAGGTCGAGATGGCAAATACGTCCCACAAGAGCGGGGAGTTAAAGTTCACCCACAACGAGCCGTAGGTGTTAGGCAGGGGCAAGGGCCAGTAAACCAGCCAAGGCCGCCCCATGTGCACCACGGGCCAAAACGCCGCGCAGATAACCGCGAAGATGGTCATGGCCTCGGCGGCCCGGTTGATGGAAGTCCGCCACTTTTGCCGGAATAGCAACAAAACCGCCGAAATGAGCGTGCCCGCGTGGCCAATCCCCACCCACCAAACGAAGTTGGTGATGTCCCAAGCCCACTGTACGGTTTTGTTAAGGCCCCAACGGCCGATCCCGTTCCAAAGCATATCGCCCAGGAAGTAGCCACCCGTGCCTAACAGCAGCACCGAAACGAACATGGCGGCGAACCAGTCGCGGGGGGGGGCCGCCTCAATGGGGCGGGAAATATCATTAGTAACGTCTTTGATGGTTTTGCCACCAATTACTAAGGGTTCCCTTACTTCTGATACTATTTGCATATCTATAGTTGTTAGAAGTTCAATGAAATGCTGGGGTAGAGGTTAGGCTTTGTCTTGGTCTCGGTTACGCACTTTGGTCAGGTACCACACGTTAGGCCGGGTGCCAATCTCGTGCAACACGTTGTAAGCCCGGGCTTTGATCTCATGATCCAACAGCTTGGATACCTGCGAGTTCACGTCGTTCAAGTCGCCGAAAGTGATGGCTTCGGCCGGGCAGGCCGTGGCGCAAGCCGTGGTGATTTCGCCATCCACTGGGCGGCGTTTCTCCACCTTGGCTTTTAACTTGCCCGCCTGCACCCGCTGCACGCACAACGAACATTTCTCCATCACGCCCCGCGAACGCACGGTTACGTCCGGGTTGAGCACCATCCGGCCCAGGTCGTTATTCATATTATAATCGAACTCCGGGTTATCGTGGTACTTGAACCAGTTGAACCGCCGTACTTTATAAGGGCAGTTGTTGGCACAATACTTAGTGCCCACGCAACGGTTGTAAGTCATTTGGTTCACGCCTTCACTGCTGTGGGTGGTAGCTACTACCGGGCACACGGTTTCGCAGGGGGCGTTGTTGCAGTGCTGGCACATCATGGGCTGGAACACTACCTCGGGGTTGTCCGAAGCGATCATGAGGGCATCGTAGTCGCGGGGGGCACCCTCCGAGCTGTAGTAGCGGTCAATCCGCATCCAGTGCATTTCCCGGCGGTTGATCACCTCTTTTTTACCCACTACGGGCACGTTGTTCTCAATGTGGCAGGCGGTTACGCAAGCCGAACAGCCCGTGCAAGAGTTGAGGTCGATGACCATGCCCCAATGGTGGTTGGGGTATTCAAACACGTCAGACTCGCGCTTATCGGTCCGGTTGTTGAATAACGTTTTTTGGTAGTCCGACTGCTTTTTCTCTTGGGCGTTGCCGTAGCCATCGTTGCGGAGGTCCCACAGCGATACTTCTTTGGGATCGATTTCCCCGGAGTAAGACGTGATGAGGGGAATAAAACGCCCCGCCTTCTCATTCTTTTGGTAACTGGCCAGCACCGTTTCTTGGATGATGCTTTTGCGGCCCATGAAAGTCTGGTAGGTTTGGGTTTGGGCCAGTTTGTCTTTGCTGCCCGCATCGGCCACGGTTACGCCCGCGTCGCGCGAGTAGCGCACCGAGCCGACCACTTGGGCCAGCGGATAGGCGTTACAGCCACCGGCTTCGTTGGCCACTTTGCCCGCGTTTTTCCGGCCAAAGCCAAGGGCAATGGCAATGGTATCGGCCGCTTGGCCCGGTTGAATGAGCACGGGCAGGGTAAATTCTTGGTTGCCCACCTTCACCCGGGCGTTGTTTACTTGGGTTTCCGATTGGCTGAAGCCCAACGATTTGGCCATGCCCATCGGGATGGACACATAGTTGCCCCAGCAGGCTTTAGAAATCGGATCCGGGGTTTCGTGCAGGTAGGGGTTATTGGCCTGGCTACCCGTGCCAATGGCTACTTTGGGGTACACCACTAGCTCAGTGCCTTGGTTGCTGGCCTTGTAGGCTTTGGCTACTTCGGCCCCCACGGCGGCTAAGTCGATGGCGGTGGCTTCCACCACGGCCCCGTTCTCAAAGATGGAGATGTAAGGCTTGGCAAAAGTGGGTTCAAACACCCCGTTATGCAGGCAGCGGTTCCAGAACATCTCGAACTCCTTCTCCGTCTCCTGGTACGCCTGGAGTTGCCGCCAGGTCTCGCGCAGGTAGTCGTAGAAATTGGCCGTGGAACCCGCCCAAATCAAGAAAGACTGTTGGGCTTGCCGGGTGTTGAAGATTTGGTTAATCGTGGGCTGGGCCAGGCTGAACATCCCTTTGCGGGGTTC
Organism: Bernardetiaceae bacterium; assembly: GCA_025454895.1. Taxonomy (GTDB): domain Bacteria; phylum Bacteroidota; class Bacteroidia; order Cytophagales; family Thermoflexibacteraceae; genus JALONO01. The sequence continues at coordinate 9,862 of JALONO010000021.1, read as the reverse complement.
GGCGTCGTTCCAAGCCTCAAGGTAGTGATTGTCTGGGCAGTGGAACTGGCAGGCGGCAGCGGTTTCGTCTATCCGGTCGCTGATGGCTACCGACAGGGCCGCCTTTTTGATCCCGGCCTCCAAGGTAGTGCCCAGCGGATGGTCATAAACGGGGTTACAGTTGTAGAAAATAACGCCTTTCACGGTTCCGTTGGCCAGTTCTTGAGCAAACTGGGCCAGGTAGGCATCGTTGCCCGCCTTTTGGAACGATGGCTGATCCAGGCTCATGGTAGTACCGTAGCTGCCCAGCATTTCGTTGATCGCGTTCACCAACAGTTGCACGTTCACATCGTTGCTGCCGCTTACCACCAGGGCTTTGCCTTTGTTGGCCAGCAGGTTTTGAGCGCATTTTTCAAGCCACTGCACCTTCACGTCCGGGGTGGCCACGGTGGCCCGGCCTTCTTTCTGAGCGATCAGGTTGTACAGTTTGGCCACCACTAAGCCCTCTTGCGAAGGTTTGTAAGTGGCCCGGTAGTCGGCACTGGCCCCCGTTACGGTCATAATGCTCTCGAAGGCATACAACCGCGACATTTCTTTTTTATCCTTACCCACTTTGCGGGTAGCCTGGAATTGCTTGGTGTATTCGATCGGCGAAATCCAAGTGCCCAGGAAATCGGCCCCGATGGTGGCTACCACAGCGGCTTTATCAAAAGCGTAGCTCGGCAAAAAGGGCTTGCCAAACTGCCGCTTATTGGCCTCGAGCAGGCCGTAAGCCGAAACGGGATCATACTGCACGTGGCGGAAACCGGGGTACTTGATGGCCATGTCGTTGATGGCCCGCTGGGTGGAGGGGCTCATCACGGTTTGGCTCACCAGACGGATTTGGCCACCACCTTGCGAAATCTGGCTCAACTGGGCCAGTACTTCTTTATCAATGGCCGCCCAGGTGGTGGCTTTTCCCTTGGCGGTAGGGCCAGTGGCTTTCTCGATGTCGTACAGGCTCATGACCGAGGCCGAAGCCAGGGCCGAGACACCCCCGCGCGAGATGGAAGAAAAGGTATTACCCTCAACGAAAATGGGACGGCCCTCGCGGGTTTTCACGACCACCGAGCAGTAGTCGCTACCGTCCATATATGTCGAGGCATAGTAGTTAGCCACGCTGGGATCCATGCCTTCGGGCTTGTTAAGCCAGGGCACAGCCTTTTTAATGGGAGCCTCGCAAGATGCCAAGGATACCGCGGCCACACTAAAGCCCATCAACTTCAAAAAGTCGCGGCGATTAGTCTGGTCCGAGTTATCGCCATAAGTGTCATTTATGGTCAAATGGTCGGGAAATTCCTTCTCGGCGTGTTTCACAAATTCCGAGTCGTTGGTCAGTTCCTCGATCCCTTTCCAATATACTTTGTTGGTTTCTTCCATTGTAAACTAAACGGTGGTCAGTTTCTGGATTTCAATTTAGGTTGGTTGGCCGGTTAGGCAAGCCGAAGGCCCAACCAGGCGAAAGTGCCCGGCTGAGCCTTGGATATTAATAGTGGCACTTGGAACACTCCAAGCCGCCGATGTCTTCTACTTTGAGCGGTTGTTTAGACGAACTGTTGTGCAACTGCACCAGATTGTCGTAATAAGCGTTGCCTTTGGCGTTCACGTCGGTTTTGCGGTGGCAGTCGATGCACCAGCCCATGGTGAGCAGCGAGGCTTGCTGAACTACTTCCATCTCTTTAATGTTGCCGTGGCAGTTTTCGCATTCCAAACCGCCCACTTTTACGTGTTGCTGGTGGTTGAAATATGCCAGGTCGGGCAGGTTGTGGACCCGCACCCACTGGATCGGCTCATCTTTCTCCAACGCGGCGTAAATCTTTTGGATATCCGGCGAGGTGGTTTTGATGGCGTTGTGGCAGTTCATACAAATGTTGGCCGAGGGAATGTTGGCCGACTTGGCCCGCTCTACCCCGGTGTGGCAGTACTTACAATCAATTTCGTACTGGCCCGCGTGCAACTTGTGCGAGAACGGGATGGGCTGGGTAGGTGCGTACCCTTGCTGGATACCTACCCCGATAAGACTTTCGGTGGTTACCTTGCCTACCAGGGCCAGGAAGATAAAGCTCACGATGCCCAGAAACGCCTGGCTGCCAAATACTTTGCCCCAGTTTACCTTCTGCTCCAGCACTTCCCGGTCTTCTTCCGAGAAATTTTTCTCTTTCTGAAGATATTTTACCAGCACCGAAGATAGCAGGGCCAGCACCGCCAACACTACCACCAACAAGCCAGCCAGCACTACCACTACGGCGGTGAGTACGCCGGAACCGCCACCAGTGTTGCTATCTTCAGCAGAAGCACCACCAGTACCACCGCCACCGGCAGGGCCTGCAGTTATCGTCGGGTTGTCCGTCTCTTTCTTCACCCACGATAAAATAGCGACGATTTGATCGTCTTTCAAAAAATCGTGGTTGGGCATGAACTGGTTGTACTCCTTATACAGGGCCACTGCGTAGGGATCTCCACTTTCAATTACCTTTTGGGGGTATTTGATGAAGTTGATGAGCCATTTAAGGTCGCGGCGGTCATACACTTTGGCCAAGGCCGGGCCTACTACCTTTTCGTTAACGGCGTGGCATTGCTTACAGTTGGCGTCAAATATCTCCTTGCCGCTCGCGATCACGGCCTCGTCGGTGGACAGGCCGCCCGCGGGCGCACCCTGGGCCGGGGCAGGAGCCGCCCCACCATCGCCGTCGGCCCCGTCGCCGTCTTGGGCAAAGGCGGGCACGGCAAGCAACAGCGAACACCACAACATCCAGCAGCGTATGATTGAAGTTGCAGTTTTTCTCATAGGTTATGAACGTATATAATAAAAGTCTGAAACAAACGTATTACTTTTTGTTGAAGGGTTTGGTATGCAAAACGGGCGTACTTCCCCCTTAAAATCGGCGGCAAAATTAAGGAGCGAACCCTTCAAAAGTCGAACTCGCTTTTAACAATCTTTAGCGGAATGATAATTTAGAATTATTCTAAACAAGCCTCTGTTGCCGGGATTTTTCCGGGCAAATTAGCAGGCAAAACAACCAAAGGCAAGCCGCCGGGCGGTTTTAACAACGGTCCGGAGATTTTTTTCAGTACCTGGCCCCAAACTCCGGGGTTAATTTTTTTAGCCGGGTTGGGTGGGTGCCGCACTCAGGCGTGGGCTAATTGACTGATGAAGGCCCTTACTTCCGTTTCGCGGCCTATTATAATTAAGGTGTCGCCCTGGCCGAACCGCCGCTGGGGTTCCGGGCTAAAAATGAAGCCCTGCTGGGCATCTTTGAACCCGATCACATGCACGCCGGTGTCGGTTTGGGTGAGCAATTGTTTGATGGTCAGGTTCTTGAACTCGTCGCGCAGTTCGTGGTAGCGGAGTTCCTCGAGGCGGAGGCCGCCCTCGCCTACCCCGCTGAGCAGTTCGTTGAACTCGACCACCTCCGGGCGGATCACCAGGTTGGCCATGTGCATGCCGCCGATCACATCGGGCATGACCACGTGGTTGGCCCCGGCCCGCCGCAACTTGGGCAGGGCGGCCTCGCTGCTGGCCCGGGCCACGATTTTAACGTGCGGGTTCAGTTCGCGGGCGATGAGGGCCACGTACACGTTGCCCGAGTCGTCGGGCAGGGTGGTGATCACGACCTGGGCCTTTTCCACCCCGGCGCGCTTAAGCACCTCGTCATCGGTGGCGTCGCCCTCTAGCCAATGGGGCACCGAGTGGTCGCCGTAGTGGCCCGTGATTTTGACCGGGTCGCGGTCCACGATCAAAAAGTTTTGGATCCGGTTGTGGGTAAGGTGTTCGGCCACTTTGCGGCCATAACGGCCAAAGCCGCAGATAATGATGTGGTTGTTAAGGCGTTCCATACGGCGATTGACCCAATAATTTTTAATAATGCGACGAAGCTCGCCCTCGAATACGTAGCGGGTAATAACGGAGACGAAGTAGCCGAAAATGGTAAAATTGAGCAGAATGTACACCAACGTAAATACCCGCCCATTGGGGGTGAGCGGCCCCACTTCGTTCATACCCACCGTGGACAACACAATGATGGACAGGTACAGCGCATCGGCCGGGCCTAGGCCCTGGAAATACATGTAGCCCGCCATGCCAATGATGGTGGTGATCACCAACAAAGCCAACGCCACTAACAAAGTGTTCAGGTGCCCAGTGCGCATGAGGCCCCACACTTCGGTAAAAGTGTTTTTCATGGATGGGTTGCCAATTGGGTGAATGTTGAAACGAGCATACCGGGTTATTCTTGATAATTGGCCGGAAACTTAGCCATGCTTTTTTTAAACGGGGCTTTGAGGCGGGGCCAATCGACCGCCTGGTCGCCGGTGGGGTAAAAGGCGGGCAGTATCTCAATCCGCCGCTGCGGGTAGTCGAGGGTAACGGGCAAAATGGGCACGCCCGCCTGCACGGCAATTTGGTAGAAGCCGGTTTTCCAGTCGGCAATGTAGCGGCGGGTGCCCTCCGGAGCCAGCACAATGCCCAGCTCGTCGGCTTGGGCAAACTTGGCCACCACCTGCTCCACCAGGTTACTGCGCCGGTCGCGCTGCACCGGGGTACCGCCCATTGCATAAAACAACCAGCCAAAAGGCGGCTTAAACAGCGAACTTTTGCCCAAAAACTTGGTGTTTTGGCCATACCCAAGCCAGTAGCGGGCCAGGTTTACGTGCCAAAAATCCCAGTTGCTAGTGTGGGGCACCACAATGATCACAAACTTGCGGATGCCCAGGGCAACCCGCCCGCTGTTGTCCAAGGCCACCCAGCCATTGGCCTTCAACAACGCCCCGCAAATGGTTTTGATCACGCCCATCCCTAAGAATAATTAAAAAAGTTAACGGTAAAGAACCCTTCTGCCCACAATCCGCAATTTTAGGCCCGAACCTTGCGTAGATAAGGACATGGCCCGGATTGCGGTTTTAAAGCCCAAAGCGGCTAAAATAAACACTTAACAAAGTAAAAATTGAACTTAACTAATTTATTTTTGGCGAAACAAAGTGAAGACTAGCTTCGTTTAGCTCCAAAATGACCCTTTGGTAATTGGTAACTTACACTTGGTAAAGTACACCCACGCGCCTTGCCTCCGAAATAGCATCGTAATTTGAGGAAGGATAAGTCGTTATTAATCCCAAAGGTTGTCTAGCATGAAGAAAGCGCTTGTTTCCATTGCCCTTTTAGCCCTTAGTCATTTATCATTTGCCCAACACCCCCTACCCGATATTATGGGGCTGCTGGATCAAGGTGAAATCATCACGGCCCAGCGCCTGCTGAGCGAAAACCTGGCCCTCAATACCGAAGACGTTGACTCGCGGATGCTCTTAGGCACCATTTTGGCCTACACTGGTAACCCGGAAGATGCCGTATCAACCTTTCGCCACGGGCTGAGCGGCAGCCAACACGACTACCCGCTTTACATGCACATTGGCGAAGCCCGCCTGCAACAAGCCAACGCCGAGGTAACCTTGGGGCAAGCCAGTTCGATGCTGCCAGGGGCCAGTGAACCAGCCCCCCGCCACCGGGCCGAATATTTCCGCCTGGCCGAAGAAGCCTTTTTGCAGGCCAAACGACTTTACCCTTACGAAGCCGAGCCGGTACAGCACCTGGCTGCGATTTACGAACAATTAGGCGAATACGAAAAAGCAGCGGCCGAGTGGGATTTTCTGGCCTATACCTTCCCCTCGCGGGAGGATTTTCAGGTAACCAAAGCCCTGTGCGCCATCCGTTTGCAAAAAATGGCCGTAGCAAAAACTTGCTTGGATGCCGCCCTAGCCCTCAACCCCCGCTATGCCCCAGCCTACGGTGGGCTGGCCACTTACTGGCAAGCCTTGGGCCAAGCCGCCGCCAGCCAGCAAGCTCAAAAGCAACAAGATTATTTTAGTTGGTTGCCCACGTTTGTGCGCCTGCCCTTTGACGAGGCCAACTTTGCCCGCTACCAACAAATGAGCGACCTAGACGATGAGCCGGGCCGTACCGCCTTGGTAGCTAGCCTTATTAACGACAAATCGCTGGCCGCCACCCAGTGGCTGACGGTGGCCCTGTGGCACCGCACCACCGAAGTAGCCGCCGAAGACATTGTATTGGAAGAACTGGGTTACCGGGGCCTTACCGGAGCCAAAATGTTGATGGAAGTGGCCCGCCAAGCCGAAGAAGAGATCATTGTGGGCAAGGCCAGCCGCAAGCTGACCGAGCTGCGGGTGCCGGGTACCTATGACTTGCTGGTGCAACTGCTCCCGCGCGACCGCGACCTGTACTCGTCCATGAACATTGCCTACCAAATGGCCGTGCTGGGCGACGAGCGGTCCATCACCCACTTGCTCAACGAACTGTTCCCGGTGTACGGCGAGGCCCTGGCCGAAGACCACGACAGCATGGCCCTGAGCGACGAAGGGCTGCTGGCCGCCCGCAACCGCGCCGCCTTGGCCCTGGCCTTCTTCGACCACCCGGCCGTAGTCGCCAAACTGCGCCAAGGCCTGCACGACCGGCACGTGCGCCAGTCGTGCGCGGCGGCCCTGTACCGCCTCACGCTGGATGAGAACTACCTGGCCCAGATGCGCAAAAACCTGGAGGAGCAAGAAAGCAAAAACGCCGACATCGCCGCTTTTCTGCGCATTATCGGCACCAAAAAGGCAGTAGCCCTGGCCGAGCGGCTGGACTAATAGCAAAATGACTTAATGATTGCATGATTAAATGATTTTTCTACTCCATTATCAATCATTTGTAGCGTTAGCAATGAGTAATTTCTGTTTGATTTCGGTATAGACTTCTTTTTCCCAAAAATATTGCGCCAGGCCCATAGCCTGGCTTTTGGTTTTGCTATTTGGCTGTGGCAAACCGTTGAGAGGGCTGCCGAGCCAATCACTTACTGACTTCTTGCAAATTAGATTTTTGACCAACTGCTCGCCAAGAATTTCGTTTAAAATCCACCTTTTTCAGCCCTCCCCTAGCCAGCCGCACCGGCTCGTCCCAAGAGTTAAAGTGTTTTTGTCGTCTGGCAGAAAGGGCTGATCCCTGATAGATCATTGCTACCAAACTTGACACGGTCAAACGTCCAAAACCACCTGAGCGACTTTGCGAGAGGTTTATTAAAAATCCAGCGAAAGCATGAGCCGGGCCGTGAGGTTATCGTACCAAACGGGGCGGGCATAGGCCCCGTAGCGGCCAAACACGCCCACCCCAAAACCAAGGTACATCACATTACTGTACACCATGCGCACTAAGTTATTTACAATGAGGCCACTCTCGAACAAGCCGCGCTCTAGGCTGTTCAGCGGCACGCCCTGGTGCTGGGCGGAACCGGCCAAGGTGCCGTAACCCACGTTCTGCACCAAGCTCAACTCCGGCCGATGGTAACGCCCGGCCTGGTATAAAATGCCAAAATGCTGCACTAAAAACAAGGCCGCGTACCGGCTGGCCGCAAATTCGTAAATGCCCGCCGTTTGGAACGCCCGTGGGATGTACACCAGCCCACTGCCGCCGTCTTGCCCGCCGGGCACAAAGTAAAGCCGCCCCAGCGGCACCGCCCCGTTTACCCAGCCCGCCAGCAGTTGCACGTGGGTGCGCCCCAGGCTTTTGCTACGCAGCAGGTGCTCGGCACTAAAATCGACTTTTTGATAAGCGAATTGGCCGCCCGCCAGGCCGTTGAACCCCTGGGCCAGCCGCAGTTTCACTACCGGGAACCCGTGGCGCACCAGCACGCTGCGCCCGGCCACCTGGGTATTGGCTTCCTTGGCAAAAAAAGTGAACTCCGCCGCCGCCTCGGCCAGTTGGAACACCGAGTCGGGTTGCTCGCGGCCCGGCGGGGCAAAGGTGTAAGCATAAGTAGGCTGCCGCAACTGGTGGCTCGCGCTCAGCACGGTTTGCAAGTGGTTGGGCGTGGGCCTAAAACCCAACTCGCCCCGGAACTCGCGCACGCTGTCCATCAGCGAGCCGAGCAGTCGCCTAAACCCCGTGGCCGAGGCCCGGCGGTAGGCCGCCCCCGACCAATCGACGAGGCCCGGCTCGCTCAGGTCCTGCACGTAGCCCAGGTGCAGGTACACGCCGCGCCGTTTCCACAAATCAAACCGGGCAAAGCCACCGTACTTGGTGGCCCGGTCGCGCACGCCGTAGGCCAGGTGGCCGCCCAAGGTGGCCCAGCGCAAAAGCCGGGGGCTGGTTTCCAGCGGCAGCGAGGGCCGCCAACCTTCGTAGTTGTTAAAGTCGAACAACTCCGAAAACCGCAACTGCACCGGCCCCAACGGGATCCGGTCGGCGGCCAGGTATTGCAGGCCGCTGGCCCAGCGGTCCAGCTTGAACTTCTGCCCCACCGAATCGAGAAACTGGTAGGTGTTGCGCTCGGCCAGGCCCAGGGTATCGGGGCGCAGGGCCGCCCAGCGGGCCGAGTCGCGGGTGGCGGCATCGGGCAGGGTTTCCACCGTGAGGTGATCAAAGTCGCGGGGCCTTACCCCGCCCAACTCCACCTGATGAATATATGAACGCCCATAGCCCACCAGCCGATGCTTACCCGCCGTTAATCGCTTGAAATGCAGTAAACTGTTCAACTGGGCCGGGAACCACTGCCCACCGGGCAACTGGGTGTACAACTGCTCGAACCGCAGGTTGACCAGGGCGGCACTGTCGGCGGTTTCGGCCACCACGTTGCGGATGGCAAACCCCCGGCTGCTGATGTTGGCCACGCCCCGCAGGCCCCGGAAGGTGGTGCCCCGGCGCGGCCGGAAACTCACCAGGTAGCTGGTATCGGTGGGGCTGGCAATGCTATCTTCCAAAAAAAACTCGTAGCGGCCAAACGGGTTGGGCGAAAACGGGTTCACAAAGTCTTTGTCGAGCAGCGGCAAAAAATCTTTGTAGAACGACATGGGCTGCAAGTTGGTGGCCAACAAGGTAAAAATGGCCGTTTTAAACCCGGAGGTGCGGGTGGCCACAATGGTTTCTTTGTGTTTCTGCGGGCGCAGGAACTTGCGCTCGGTGGCCGACTCGGACATGAACAGGTGGCGGTTGCCGAAAAACAGGTCGGCGTAGTAGTCGGTACTGTCCAACTTGGCCCGGACGGTGTCCGCCTGGCCGGATTTGCGCTTGGGGGCCGGCTTGGCGGCCGCGAGGCTGTCGCGGCGGCGGGCCTGGGCCTGCAGGCTGGCGGTGAGGCTGTCGATCAGGTGGCCCTTGCGGTTCATCTCCTGCACCAGGGCGCTGCGGTCGCTGGTGATGACCAGGCGGTTGTAGGTTTGGTACCGGAAGGCGGGCAACTGCTCCGGGTCGTGGCGGGGCCGGTTGGCCACTACCTGGCGCACAATGCGGTGGGCCGGGTTTTCCCCGGCGTTGAACACCACCTCGGTCAGTTGGCGCACGGCCTTGGCCAGTTGCACCTATTGATTTTGAGGATAAACCGCCCGTCAATATCCGTGCTGGTGCCAATGGGCAGCAGGCGGCCGGCGGGATCCAGCAGGCCAATGTTCACGAACGGCAGTGGCCCCTGGCTGGCCGAGTCGCGCACGGTGCCTTGCACCTGCACCTGCGCCTGGGCGGGGCTGAGCAGCCCGCTTAACAGGCAAAACAACAGGGTTAAACGAGCTAGCATGGTAAAAACGTTGGTTGCCTGCTTAAACGACAACCAGCGGATTTTGTTGGTGGGGCAAGTTGGGCGATTGGTTGGGTGGGGAGCGAACTGGGGGTAGTAAAAAAGCCAATTACCAGCTTTGCATGGTTGACCTCCTCAACCACCGCTTCGTCATCCGCAACGGCCAGGGCCAGTACCAACTGCGGGTGCCCATTTTTGAGGAGTGGGTCAGGCGGTTTGGTGGGGTGTTTTTGTAAACTGCTGATGATAAGAAAATTACAACCCCCTAAGGGTTTTGAAAACCCTTAGGGGGT
>JALONO010000020.1 GCA_025454895.1 Bernardetiaceae bacterium | reverse complement strand
GGGCCGACTGGCTTAATGGCGGCCCCGTTTAGCAAAGCAAACGGCCTGACTTTGGTAAGCCGGGCCGTTTGAGGTTTTAGGCCGATTCTAAAATAAAGTTTAGATTGAGTATTTGTATATAAATTATTGATAATAAAGGAGTAAAATCCTTTAATCGGGCAATCGCTAAATCGTTTTACTAGTAAATACCGACTGCTTCACCAGCAAACGCACCATTGCCAAGGGAATGACCACTCCCCCCTCCAACTGCTAAGTGATTTGATATAACCGATTGATTAAAAAGAATTTAAAGGTGTTTTGTCCACTTGCCTTGGCTCTTGGCCGACTCGAGCACCGTGGCAATGAAGGCCATGCCCCGCACGCCCTCCTCGATGCCCGGGAAATCGGTGAAGCGGGGATCGGGGGTTTCGCCTTTGAGCAAGCTGCGCAGGGTGCGCGCATAGTTGCGGTACAAAATGGCAAATGCCTCGATGTAGCCCTCCGGGTGGCCCGCCGGAATGCGGGTAGCCAGCAACGACGACTCGGATAGTTGGCCAATGCCTGTGCGGGCGATGCGCTGGGTGTTGCCCAACCCAAAAACCTGCAAGGTGTTAGGTTCCATTTGATGCCACCAGAGGCCCCCGGTTTCGCCGTAAACCCGCAGGTTAAAGTTGTTTTCTTCGCCCACACTAATTTGGCTGGAATGTAAAATGCCCTTGGCCCCGCCCTCTAGGTGGATGAGGATGTTGGCGTCGTCTTCCATTACCCGGCCCGGTACGAAGGTGGTCAGGTCGGCGCACATTTCGGTGATTTTGAGGCCGGTAACGTATTCTAATAAATGGGCCGCGTGCGTGCCAATGTCGCCCACGCAGTTGGCGGCCCCGGCCCGGCTGGGATCGGTGCGCCAAGCCGCCTGCTTTTGGCCGGTGGCTTCTACCAGGGTGGCCAGCCAGCCTTGCGGGTACTCGGCCACCACTTTGCGCACCTTGCCAATTTGGCCGGTGGCGATCATGGCCCGGGCCTCTTTTACCATGGGGTAGCCGCTGTAATTGTGGGTAACACCAAACATCAGGCCCGTCTTTTTTTGGAGCGCGGCCAGTTCAACGGCTTGGGCGTAGTCAAAGGCCAGCGGTTTGTCGCACATCACGGGGAAGCCGTGCTCCATCGCCATTTTGGCGGGCGGGTAGTGCATGTGGTTGGGCGTTACAATGGCCACAAAGTCCATGCGCTCGCCTTCGGGCAGGGCCTTTTCTTTCAGGATCATCTCTTCAAAGGTGCCGTAAACCCGCTCGGGCGGCAGGTACAGGGCCTCGCCCGACTGCCGCGATTTTTCCGCGTCGGAGCTGAAGGCCCCGCATACCAGTTCAATTTCGTTGTCCAGGGCCGCGGCCATGCGGTGTACCGCGCCAATGAACGCGCCTAGGCCGCCGCCTACCATGCCCATCCGCATTTTGCGGTTGTAATTCGTCATAACAATAACTGTGAGATTGGTTAACGTGCGAGTTTACGAACATTTGCCCAAATGCGACTACCCCCCATTTTTTTTGCGGCCTGGGCAGCGATGCTGTATCGCTTTTCAAAACTAATTTGGATCACTTATATGTTGATATTTAACAAAGAAAAAACCGCTGTATTAATCTTTATAATTTAATATAAAGTTAATTTAAGAAAAATTAACACATTGTTTGCTGCACATTTTCAGGTGTTTAGCTTTGTTTGGACCGCTGGTCGGGTCAAAGCGGTTGCGCGGGCCAATGAGCCAAGCTAATTTGCCCGCACTTGCCCTTAAAGGCAGAATTGGCCCATGACGTTTTTATTGATCGCCCTTTTTGTAATTGGCTATTTGGCTATTGCTTTTGAGCACCCCCTTCAAATTGATAAAGCTCCCCTGGCCCTGGTAACTGGTATTTTGTGTTGGACAATTTACGTGCTCATGAGCGGCACGCCGGCCAAGGATTTTGAGCACCAACTGTTGCACCATTTTAGCGAGATCGCCAGCATCCTGTTTTTTTTATTGGGTGCGATGACCATCGTCGAATTAGTGGATGCGCACCAGGGCTTCCAAATTGTTACGGACCGGATTCGCACCACTAACCTCACCGCCTTGTTATGGATCGTGGGTTTGTTGGCCTTTTTCCTCTCGGCGGTGCTGGATAACCTGACCACCACCATTGTCATGACCTCCATTTTGCGCAAACTCATCCCTGCGCGCGCCTTAAGGCTCTATTTTGTGAGCCTGGTGGTGATCGCGGCCAACGCGGGCGGGGCCTGGTCGCCCATTGGGGACGTTACCACCACCATGCTCTGGATAGGTGGCCAGGTAACCACCACCCAACTTTTCGTCCAGCTCATTTTGCCCAGCTTGGTTTGCCTAGTGGTACCCGTGCTCATTTTTTCGGTCATCGTTAAACGGGCTAACGGGCCGGTAGAACTGACCGCAGGCGCGTTTACCGAGGAACGGCTGGCGCACGATCACCCTTACCATGTGTCGCCGCGATTGCGCAACCTGTTGTTTTTTACCGGGGTAGGTGCCCTATTGTTTGTGCCGATTTTTAAAACCGTTACCCATTTGCCACCCTTCATGGGAATGATGCTGAGCTTGGGCGTGGTGTGGATGGTTACCGAACTGGCCCACCGGGCCGAGGAACGCGCCGTGCGGGATCCTCTGTCAGTAGTGAACCTCATCCGGCGCATTGATGTGCCCAGCGTGCTGTTCTTTTTAGGGATCTTGCTGGCGGTGAGTTGTTTGCAAACCGTGGGCCTGCTGGGCCAATTGGCAGGCTGGCTAGACCGCACGGTGGGCAACCCCAACCTGATCGCGGTGCTGCTGGGCGGGCTGTCGGCCGTGGTGGACAACGTGCCGCTGGTGGCCGGGGCTATGGGCATGTATAATTTAACGACCTTCCCGCAAGACCACTTTTTTTGGCACATGGTGGCCTTCTGTGCGGGCACGGGCGGCAGTTGCCTCATCATCGGCTCGGCGGCGGGGGTGGCGGCCATGGGCATGGAGCGCATTGAATTTGGCTGGTACACCAAGCACGTGGCTTGGGTGGCTTTAGTGGGCTACCTGGCCGGGGTGGGTGTGCTGCTGCTCGTTGGCGGTTAGGGGTTTTGCAGATTACATGATTGAGTGATGTTTACGCTGATTGATTAATCAGTGAAAAGATCAGTAACGCAAAATCTTTACTTGGTTCGGTATTAAGATGGCTTCGTGATTGGAGGATTAGACGGGTAATTGTCTTGATTAGCAATTAGTTACTGCTAGAACTGCAAACAACTTTGCCCCGTCGCAAAAACCCTGCCGTTGGCTCAAGGCTACGGAAGCGGTTGCGGCGCTGCTACCATTAGGGCCATTGCCGGGCCGTTACCTCGATGGCTAAGGGTTGGCCGCGTGCCAAACGGCCGATACCTTGGCCCAGTCCCAGGTTTGGGCGGCGATTTTTTGGGGCCAGCCGGGTTGCTGGGCCAGCAGTTGCCGGGCAGGTTCGAAGGGGCTGGTGGCGCACACCAAGGCGGCGGCGGCCTGTTGCACCTCGTCGGGCTGGGCAAACAGCCGGGCCAGGTCGGCCAGGTGGGCCTGGGTAACAAAACCGCCCAAGGGCCGCCAAAGTTCCGGGGTTACGGGCCGGCGGGCCGCCCAGCGCTCGTGTGCGTAGTCGACACAAATTTGGGCTAGGTTGGCGTTGGCCCGTTGGTCCACCCCCCAAATGAGCGACAGGTCGCGGCCGGTAAACACCGCTTTAAGGAATAACTGGTTCCAGGCCGTTTCGTCAAGTTGCTCGGCGGGGTAAGGATTGCCCAAGGCCACCGCGCCAAACACCGGGGCCATATTGCTGCGCACCCCCTCGGCCGCGCGGTGGGCAAAAGCGGCCGGGTGGGCCAGCAGGGGCAGGGCCGCGTACAAGGCCACCAGCTCATTCATCTCGGCAGTATCAAAAAGTTGTTCCAAGGTGGCCACGTAGTCGGTGGCGGGGTGGGGCGGCACGGTGGCCAGCAGCACGGTGCGGGCCGTTTGGGCCAGGGACCAGGGCTGGAGGTGCAAACCGGGGCGCAGGCGGTGGGCCTCCGCCATTTGGGCCGGGGTGGGGCGCAGCGCGTCTTTGCCCACAAAGCGCGGGGCAGCAGCAAACGCCAGGTAAAGTTGGGGCCGGGCAAAGGCTTGGCGCAGGCCTGCCAGTTGCTGGTGGAGCCAGGTGAGAGCCGCCGGGCTTAGGCGGGCGGCCAATAAAGTTTCTAATAAAGTAACGACGGGGGCGTGCGGTGGCATGGCAAACGGGGCTGAAAATCGAGGGCCAAAGGTAGGGCGGTTTGCCCAACCTTGGGCCGGTGGGGGTGAGCAAATGCCCGCCCGTTGACTAGCGATGACCAACCAGAATACCGGATGGTTAAAAAACCTGGTTTTCAATTACTTTAGTGGGAAATCCAAACAGCATGGTTTTTGCGCCCTCAAAGCTATTTGGCCGATTGTCCCGCATGAAGTGGCAGAACGTTTATCTGCCGGGCGCGCTCGTCTCGCTCGTGCTCACGATTTTCTTTAGCTACCCGATGATCCACCTGGGCACATCGGGGCAGGTGCTATTTCATGAACAGGTAAAGGCCAACTTAGCCCGCGAACTCGCCACCGCCAAGGGCAGCTTGGAGGCCCTCAAGGCCCGGTTCGAGAAAGCCGAGCAGATCAAGTTTGGCGATTTGCCCTTGGATACCCGTTACCCCTTGTTTGTTTTTAAAGGCAACGATTTGTTGCTGTGGACTAGTAACCGCCACACCCTCAAACGGGAAGACCTGAACGGGAAGTTCAAAGAGGTGTGCATTCAAAACCCCAACGGTATCTACCTCATTTACAAGGATTTTGTGCGGGTGGACGACAGCACCCGTTATCAGTTTGCCGCCTTGGTGCCCGTGTACGTGCGCTACCGCGTGAGCAACGATAACCTGCGGGCCACCTTCAATCCCGATATTTTTCCCGAAACGGAGGGCATCCGAATAAGCCGCGAGGATAGTGTGGGCATGGCCGTTCGTAACCCCGGCGACGGCCGCTACTTGTTTTCGGTGGTGCTGCCCAAAACGTTTAACTACACGGGCGGCTTCTCGCGGGAGAACGCGGTGTTGGTGTTCACCATTTTCACTATCTGCTTCTCGTTTTTGCAGATCAGGGCCAACCTACTCGAGTACCTGGCGGCGGGCCGCACCCGGCAAGCCTTGGCTTTGTTGGTCATTTCGTTGTTTTGCTTGCGGTTTTTGCTCAAGCTCATCGATGTGCCTTCGGGCCTGAGCAGGCGCTTCGAGTTGTTCAGTTCCAAGTTGTTCGCCTCTTCGGAAATATCCCCGTCGTTAGGCGACCTGTTTTTCAACATTTTGGTGTTTTTCCTCCTCACCGGGTTTCTGTACCTTTATTATCACCAATTGTTTAAGCCCCGGCAAGTGCTGGCTTTAGGGCCTAAGGCCAAGTTTTTGCTGGCGGGGGGGTTGGCGGCGGCCAATTTTGGCGCGTTCTATTTTACGTTCTCCGTGCTGCGGTCCACGTACTTCAACTCGGCCATCCGGCTCGATATTTCGGCTGATTTGGATTACAACGTATTCAAAATCATTGCGTTACTTAATTTTGTGCAGAGCGCGTTTATTTACTTTTTTGCCTCGCACGTTACCAGCCGGTTGCTGTTGCTGATTTACAATCGGCAGGCCCGCTTTTACCTAGCCCTAGGCACTGGCCTGGCCTTGGCCATCTTACCCTTACTGGGGAGCCCGCAGTTTCCCTGGGGCATTGTGGCCCTGCACATTGGCTACGTGTTGCTGATCAGCCTGCTGAGGTTGCCGCGCCGGGTGCGGCAGTTTCAATACGCCACCTATATTTATTTATTGCTGAGCGCCATTGTATCGGCTTTGTTGGGGGCTTATGCTACCTACAATTTCGAGAGCAATATCAACCTGGCCAATAAAAAACGGTTTGCCAACGATGTGGTGGCCGACAACGATACCAAAGGCGAGTTTTTGCTGTCGCAGGCCCTGAGCGAAATTGCCCAGGACCAAACGATCTTGAACAAAATGCTGAACTCATCGGCGTACCTTGGCTCGTCGGTGGATATGGTGGTGAACAAAATCAAACGCCAACACCTGGACAACTATTTTAACAGGTACGAAACCACCGTGCTGCTGTTTAATGCCCAAGGCCAGCCTTATAACGCCACCGACAGCACCACCTACCAAACCTACGAAGAACGGTACGCCGACTCGGTGTATCGGACCGACTATCCGGGCATTAAGTTCGTCAACGACCAAACTGGTGGGCCCCTGCGTTACCTGGGCCTGTTGCCTCTGGAACGAAACGGCCGCCTGCTGGGCCGGGTGGTGCTGGACCTGCGGCTTAAAAAAATCTCGCCTAACAGCATTTACTCCAGTTTGCTCTCCGAAGACGACCAGGTGAACGACCCCGCCTTCGACGGCATGAGCTACGCCATTTTCGAGAAAGACCGGTTGGTGTACAGTGCCGGGCCGTTTGGCTATGACCCCGACTTTGTCAAACTGTTTGACGGCCCCAACCCGCCCAGCGAGGACCGCCAGGTGGTGGTGGGGGGTAGCCGCCACTTGTTGCTGGCCAAGAGCAACCAACGCCGGGTCATCATTAGCTCGCCCGTTTACCCGGCGCGTAACTTGGTGTCTAATTTCTCCTTCTTGTTTTTGCTGTTGTTTATCAGCAAGTTGGTCATGGCCACCTTGTATTTGTTGCGTTTGCGGAAGTTGCAGTTGCGGTTCAATTTTTCGGCGCGCATCCAATTGTACCTGAACCTGGCCTTTTTTCTGCCCCTGCTGATCGTGAGCGTGATGATCACCAGCATCCTCAACTCGGTGGACCGCGACGAGAACAAGCAACAGTACCTCAAAAAAGCCGAAACCATCAGCACCAACCCCGATGTGTTGCAAGGGTTAGACACCGTGCGGCAGGCCCTCAGCGGCACCACGCTGGAAGAAAACCTAGACCGCATCAGTTCATTGGCCCAAGTGGAGATCAACCTCTACGGCCGCGACGGTCGGCTGCGGTATTCCACCCTCAAAGATTTTATCGACAAAGGGGTGCTCACCAACCTGGTCAACCCCCAGGCTTACGCCGAAATCATCGAGAAAAACCACCAGAAAGAAATGCTCACCGAGGCCGTGGGCAGCCTCAATTACAACTCGGTGTACGTGGCCGTGCGCCTGCCCGAGAGCAGCGAGGTCCACAGCATCATCGGCATCCCGTTCTTCGACTCGCAGCGTAACACCGAACGGCAGATCATCAGCGTGTTAGGGACCATCCTCAACGTGGTTACGTTTATTTTCATCGGGTTGCTGGGCTTGTCGTACCTGGCGTCGCGCATCCTCACCGAGCCGCTGCGGATGCTCACCCAAAAAATCGGCCGCCTTACCTTGAGCCAAAAGAATGAGCCTATTGGCTACCAAGCTGAGGATGAGATTGGCCTGGTGGTAAACGCCTATAATAAAATGCTGGTGCAACTCGAAGCCAGTAAACAGGCCCTGGCCCGCAGCGAAAAAGAGTCGGCCTGGCGCGAAATGGCCCAACAGGTGGCCCATGAGATCAAAAACCCCCTCACGCCCATGAAACTTACCCTGCAACACTTGCAGCGGGTGCTGGGCAACGAGAACCCCCGCCTCAGCAAGTCGGTGGACGGGCTGCTGAACCAGATCGAGATTTTGAGCGACATCGCCACCTCGTTCTCGGCCTTTGCCAAAATGCCCATCCCCAAAAACGAAGACTTTGAAATTGGCGACACCCTGCGCCAAACGGTTTTACTGTATGCCAACGACGAAAAGGCCAAGGTAGGGCTCGAGGCCGGGCCGGGCCAGTTTTGGGTCAATGGCGACCAAGCCCTCATGGGTCGTATCTTTACTAACTTGATTATCAACGGCATCCAGGCCGTGCCTAACGACCGGCAGCCCATCATTTGGGCCAAGCTGCACCGCAGCCCGCCCGACAAGGTGCTCATCCAGATCACCGACAACGGGACGGGCATCCCGGAAAACATCCGCCAAAAGGTGTTTTTGCCCAACTTTAGCACCAAGTTTACCGGCTCCGGCATCGGCCTGGCCCTGGCCAAGCGGGGCATCGAGCACGCCGGGGGCCGCATCTGGTTCGAGACCGAGGACGACCAAGGCACGTCATTTTTCATTGAACTGCCACTGCTAAGCCCCGCCCCCGTACCTGACGGCCAGGTGAAGGAAAGTGCCGTAGCTTGACGTAGCCCCTTCCTTGCTTATTTGCGCCAGCCCCCGCCCGTTTTCACAGGCTATCCCGGTGCGATGCCCGCTGGGCCAGGCCGACGTATCGGGGCGCGCCCGCTCCCGTGCGCGGGCTGGAGGGCGAGTCATTCGCGCCCCTTTGCGCCCCGGTTGGGCCATTTTGCTGTCAGCTTTGGGCGTTAAGCTGTAACATTGTGCCTAAATTACTGCGGTTTTAGCCCAATTCTCGCCCATGATTTCCTACACCGAAGCTGGCTCCCACTACGATCACCTGGAGCAAATGAGCCTGCACGAATTGCTGGTCAACATCAACCGGGAAGACCAAACCGTGCCGTTGGCCGTGGCAAAGGTCATCCCCCAAATCGAGGCTTTGGTGGCCCAAATGGTGCCCCGGATGAAGGCCGGCGGCCGGTTGTTCTACATCGGAGCGGGCACCAGCGGCCGGTTGGGCATTGTGGATGCCTCGGAGTGCCCGCCCACCTACGGGGTGGAGCACGGGCTGGTGGTGGGCCTCATCGCGGGCGGCGATACGGCCATCCGCAAGGCAGTAGAGTTTGCCGAAGACGACCCCGAGCAAGCCTGGCGCGACTTGGAAGAATACCTAGTTGGCCCTAATGATACCCTGGTGGGCATTGCCGCCTCTGGCCGCACGCCTTACGTGATAGGCGGCGTACAAACCGCCCGCCGCCACGGGCTGCTTACCGGGTGTGTAACCTGCAACCCCGGCTCGCCCCTGGCCGCAGCGGTGGAGTACCCCATCGAGGCCGTTACCGGGCCGGAGTTTGTTACCGGCAGCACCCGCATGAAAGCCGGCACCGCGCAAAAGCTGGTGCTCAACATGATCACCACCTCGGTCATGATCCAACTGGGCCGGGTGCGCGGCAACCGCATGGTGGACATGCAGCTCACCAACCACAAGCTGGTGGACCGGGGCACCCGCATGGTCATGGACCTGCTCAAAGTGGACCGCGAAACCGCCAATCAGCTACTTTTAACCCACGGAAGCGTGCGAAAAGCCGTTGAATCTTACTCACAAGGTATAACCGGGTAGATTTGTTGGCGGGTTTCCGCCTCGATGCTTTAGGTTTGCAGCTTATTAATTTGCAGTTTTTGCAAACTAGTAATTAGAGTGAAGGCTTGGCCCGGCCAACTTCTCATCTAACAAACCTAACGATTAAGGATTATGACTACACGTTTAACCAACCTACTTGCCGCGTTTTTATTAATAGTGGCAGGTAGTAGCTGTAAAGGGTTGATTGCTACGCAGGCCCTCCGAAGTAACGAGGTCAAACGGGAAACCCTCATAGCTCCCCACCTCGAACGATTGCAAAGTCAACCAACGGCCGTGCTTGAGCTACCTACACTGGCCCCCCTAGTACCCCAACCTTTGGCCGTTGCGCCGCTAGCCTTCCCCGCCCCCCCCACGCTGCTAGCCCTGGCCCCTGTCAAAAAATCGCGCCGCTCGGCCCCTCCCTCGGCCCCCAAAGGTTACCTCGCCGCCGCCCCGGCCTCCTTGGTTCCGTCGCAACCTTACGATCCCCATCTGCGCGACAACATCGTAACCTTCGCCAAGCAGTTTTTAGGTACGCGGTACGTGTACGGCGGCAAAACCCCCAAAGGTTTCGATTGCTCTGGTTTTACCTCTTTTGTGTTGAACAACTTTGGCTACCGCATCACCCCGGCTTCGGCGGGCCAAGCCTACGAGGGCGAGCAAATCGACCGGGAGTGCGCCCAGAAAGGCGACCTGCTCATTTTTGGCAAGTGGGGGCCTAACGGCACATTCCGCACCAGCCACGCAGCCCTGGTTATTTCCGAGCCGGGCGAGCCGCTTATGATGATCCACTCGGCTCGTGGCGGGGTCAAAATCGACCACATCAACGGGGTCAATTGGCGCAGCTACTACGGCAAGCGGTTCTTGTTCGCCCGCCGGGTCATTAGCGAGCCAGTGCGGTTGGCCAACGCCGCTCCAACCAATAACAGCGCACCCGTGGTTGCGCCCTTGGCCATTGCCTTGGCTGGCAGTTGGGTGCTGCCCATGCCGTAGCCTTAATAAGCTGGTTATTGAAGATATGAAAAGCTGAAAGTCAGCCAAAAAGATTTTTATCCTCCATTTCTGACCGATTTTTCCTGGCCGCCCGCACCTTGGGCGGCTTTTTTATTGACCCTAGTTAATTAGAGTTTTTGTGTGTTGGTAATGAGCATCTTAGCTGAATTGGGAGGGGACGCAATTTTGAAGCGCATAGGAGGTGGTGGACAAGAGGCCAATTTAAGTCAACTATCTGATTTTCAATATGCAAAAACTCTATTATCAGGACACGGGTTAACGGACATCTTACCCAAATCATTTGCTCGGGTAATATCGAGATAGAGAGGAGATGGCGGATGCCCTATCTTGTAAATACTTGACAATCAAATCGGACAATCATTTAACCAGGCCGTTTTTTGGTCATTTTAAGATAATCATTAGGTCGCCACCGCATTGAAACAGGCCCGTAGGTAGCCCATGCCCCCGCCCAAACCGCTATCCGAAAAACGATCGCAATGGATAATGCTGTCATAAACTGCCTAGTTTTGGGGCCTTAAACCGCGATCATCTATGCGCCACCTTGCTTGCCTAGGGTTGATATTAGCCAGTTTTTGTTCATTTGGGCAAGCCCCAATCCAACCATTGCGGCAGTCGGCCCAGGTATTAGTGGTGGGCGGTGGGGCCAGCGGCGTAGCGGCGGCTTTGCAGGCAGCCCGGGCCGGGGCCACTACCGTGCTGGTGGAAGCCACGCCCTGGCTGGGCGGTATGCTCACGGCGGCGGGGGTTTCGGCCACAGACGGCAACCACCGCCTACCCTCGGGCTTATGGGGCGAGTTTCGGCAACGGCTGCACCAGCACTACGGCGGCCCGGAAAAGGTAAGCACCGGCTGGGTCAGCAACACGCTGTTCGAGCCGGCGGTGGGCAACCAGATTTTTTGGCAAATGGCCCAGGTCGAGCCTAATTTGCGGGTCATTACGGGCTACGAACTGGCCAAAGTGCTGGTAAAAGGCGGCACGGTACGAGGGGCCACCTTTGCCAATGCCCAGGGCCAGCCGCTCACGGTTACCGCCCCGGTGGTAATCGATGCCACCGAACTGGGCGACGTGTTGGCGCAGGCGGGCGTGGGCTACGACATTGGCATGGAGGCCCGCCGCCAAACCGGCGAAGCCTACGGCCCCGACGAAAGCAACCGGATTATCCAAGACTTTACTTATGCGGCCACCTTGCAAACCTACGGCCCCGGCCAAAACCGCCCGTTGCCCCGGCCCGCCAACTATGACCCCACCAAGTTCAACTGTGCTTGTAGCGATTATTGCCAAGACGGAAAGGCCGGTTCCGATGCCCAAAAAATGCTGGATTACGGCAAGCTACCTAACGGCAAATACATGATCAACTGGCCCATTGCCGGTAACGATTATTATGCCAACGTGATTGAGCGGTCGCCCGCCGAGCGCGCCCGCGTGTACGCGCAGGCCAAGGCCCATACGCTCAGCTTCGTGTATTTTATCCAGAACGAACTGGGCTTCAAAAACCTGGGCCTGGCCGCCGAGTACCCCACGCCCGACAGTTTACCGTTTATGCCCTACCACCGCGAGAGCCGCCGCCAGCAGGGGGTGGTGCGCTACACGCTCAACCACCTGATGCACCCTTACCAAGGCCAGCCGCTGTACCGCACGGGGGTGGCCGTGGGCGACTACCCGGTGGACCACCACCACAGCCCGCACAAAGGCGGCCCCAGCTTCGATTTTCCGAAGGTGCCCTCGTTTACCGTGCCGTTGGGCGCGCTGCTGCCCGCCCGGGTCAATGGCCTCATCGTGGCCGAAAAGTCAATTTCGGTGAGCAATATGGTCAATGGCTCCACCCGTTTGCAACCCTGCGTGATGCTGATTGGCCAGGCCGCCGGGGCCTGGGCCGCCCTGGCCGCCCAAACTGGCCAGCCGCCCCGCCGGGTGGATATTAGGCAGGTGCAGCAAGCCCTACTAAAGGCTGGGGCCTACTTGCAGCCGTTCATCGATGTGCCCGCCGAGCACCCGCAGTTTGCGGCCATCCAGCGGGTGGGCAGCACGGGCCTGCTCAAAGGGCGCGGTATTCCGTATCAGTGGGCCAACCAAACCTGGTTCTACCCCGACTCGGTGGCCACCCAGCGCGACCTGGCCGAGGGCCTGGCCGATTGGGTGCCCGGCTTTGCCCCGGCCAATTACCAGCCCACCGAGCCGCTGCGCCCGGCCGTGGCCGCCCAGTTGTTGGGGCAAGCCTTGGCCGCCCTGCCCGCGCGCAGCCCCCTGGCCAAGCACCGACCCACCTGGCAAAAGGCCCTGGCCCAAACTACGTCCGCGACGGCCCCGCCGTTTACCCGCGCCCACCTGGCCGCCTGGTTGGACCAAACGTTGCAACCGTTCACAACCCTCAAAGTCGATTGGCAGGGGCAGTTTAGCGGTCGCTAAAGCCGGAATGCCCCGTTATACTAAAATGACTTAATGATTGCATGATTAAATGATTGTTGCCCTTGGTTATCAATCATTTAAAATTGAGGGAGTCCGTAATCTCTATTTGATTTTGGTATTGGTTTGGAGAGGCTCGCCTTTGTTTACAGTTTTTAGGCTTGTTTCAGGAAATCAAGCATTCCCAAAAACCTGTAATATTGTAACCTCGTGCCGAAGCGACTAAGTGATTGCATGGTTGAATGGTTTTTTCATTTGATTATCAATCATTTGGAAAATAAGAAATACGTGGTTTCTGTTTGATTTTGGTATTAACCCCCTCGTCCTCTCTTTTTATTAATATGAACAAAACTACCATCGTTCTCCTGGTGTGTGCTGGTTGGCTGGCCCAGGCGCGCGCGCAAGATGCGCCCAAAGGAGCCGCCATTTTTGGGGCGTTAAAGGCCCGTCACCTCGGCCCGGCCGTCATGAGCGGGCGCATTACCGATATCGACGGGGTGGCCCGCAACCCCAAAATCCTCTACGTGGCCTCGGCTAGTGGCGGGTTGTGGCAAAGCAAAACCGGGGGGGTGGTGTTTACCCCTGTGTTCGACAAACACGTGCAGTCTATTGGCAAGGTAACCATCGACCAAGCCCACCCCGATACGGTGTGGGTGGGCACCGGCGAGCCTTGGGTGCGCAACAGCACCTCGGTGGGCCAGGGGGTGTTCAAAACCACGGACGGCGGCCGGAACTGGCAGTTGATGGGGTTAGAAAAAACCGAGCGGATCAGCGACATCGTGATCCATCCCCAAAATTCCAATACGGTGTGGGTGGCCGCCCAAGGCCCGCTGTGGAGCGCCAGCCCCGAGCGCGGCGTGTACAAAACCACCGACGGTGGCAAAACCTGGGCCAAGGTGCTGTTTGTGGACGATAACACCGGCGCGGCCGATTTGAGCTTGGACCCGCAAAACCCCAACGTGCTTTACGCCGCCCTGTGGGACCACCGCCGGTCGGCCCACTTTTTCCAGTCGGGCGGGCCGGGCAGCGGGCTGTACAAAAGCACCGACGGCGGCCAAACCTGGGCCAACCTGCGCACGCCCACCAGTGGCCTGCCCGGGGGCTTGCTGGGCCGCATGGCGGTGGAGGTGGCCCCCAGCAAACCCTCAGTGGTGTATGCCACCATCGAGGCCGAACGCAAAGACGACAAAGGGCTGTACAAAAGCACCGACGGGGGCCAAACCTGGAAACTGCACAACAAAGACCGTGGCACCCAAGACCGCCCGTTTTATTATTCACGCCTGGTCATTGACCCGCTGGCCGACAGTGTGCTGGCCAAAATGGCCACTTCGCCCATATTTAGCAAAGACGGCGGCAAAACCTTCCGGGCGGTGCAAGGCGGCGTGCATTCCGATGCCCACGCGCTGTGGATCAATCCTAAAAACACCGACCATCTTTTTTTGGGGACCGACGGCGGCGTGTACCGCTCGTTTGACCGGGGCAGCACCTGGGAGCACCTGAAAAACCTGCCCGTGTCGCAGTTTTACCGGGTGAGCGTGGATAACGAAGTGCCCTACAACGTGTACGGTGGCCTGCAAGACAACGGCTCGTGGATGGGCCCCTCGCGCAGCCCCAACGGCATCGAGAACCGCGACTGGCAAAACGTGGGCGGCGGCGACGGTTTTTGGGTATTCCGCCATCCCACTAACAAAGACTATATCTATTGTGAATACCAGGGCGGCAATGTGATGCGCCTCAGCCTGTCCACCCTGCAAACCAAGGACATCAAGCCCTTTCCCGAAGCCAGCGATCCCAAGTTCCGGTTCAACTGGAACACCCCCATCCACCTGAGCCGCCGCGATCCACTCCGCATGTATTTGGGCGGGCAGTTCCTGTTCCTCAGCAAAGACTTTGGCGAGTCGTGGACCAAAATCTCGCCGGACCTCACCACCAACGACCCCGCCAAGCAGCAGCAACTCAAGTCGGGCGGGCTTACCATCGACAACTCGAGTGCCGAAAACCACTGCACCATTTTCAGCATCGCCGAGTCGCCGTTGAGCGAGCAGGTGATTTGGGTGGGCACCGACGATGGGAACGTGCAACGCACCACCAACGGCGGCCAAACCTGGGCCAACCTCAGCGCGGCCGTGCAGGCAGCGGGCGTACCTAAAAACACCTGGGTCAGCTACCTGGAAGCCAGCAACTTTGACCCTAACACCGCCTTTGCCACCTTCGATGGCCACCCTAGCGGTGATATGAAAACCTACGTGCTCAAAACCACCGACGGCGGCCAAACCTGGCAAAGCCTGGCCACGCCCGACCTTCGCGGGTACGCGCACGTGATCAAACAAGACCTCAAAAACCCCGACTTGTTGTTCCTGGGTACCGAGTTCGGCTTGTTTATTTCGGTGGATGGGGGGACCAACTGGGGCCAGTTCACCAACGAACTGCCCAACGTGGCCGTGCGCGACCTGGTGATCCACCCCACGGCCGACGACCTGGTGCTGGCCACCCACGGCCGGGGCATCATGATCGTGGACGACATTACGCCCCTGCGCCAACTCACCAAAGAGGTAATGGCCAAAGACGTGCATTTTTTTGAGACCAAACCGGTGCTGCTTAACAGTACGCCCGGTTTCCAAGATTTTGCCGGGGCGGCCGAGTTTGTGGGTGAAAATCCCACCGAAACGGCCCAGATCACCTATTTCTTGAAAAAACGCCACACGTTTGGCGATATGTACCTCGAGATATTTGACCAAAGCGGCAAACTGCTAAAGAAATTGCCCGCCGGCAAGCAGCCCGGCGTAAACCGGGTAGAATGGCGCACCCGCCGCCCGCCGCCCAAGGTGGCCACCAGCGGCGAGCTTAATCTTGGCCTGTTTTTCGGGCCTACTTTGCCCGAGGGCACTTACACCGTGAAGCTCACCAAGGGTAGCCAAACCTACAACAGCCAAATTGTGCTCGCGGCCGATCCGCGCTTGTCTTATTCGGCCCAAGACCGCCAGTTGCAGCAAACCACCGTAAACCGGCTCTACGATCTCAACGAGGAACTGGCCTACACGGCCGAACTGGTGCAATCGGCCAAAAAGCAGGCTGACAGCCTAGCCGCCAAGTCGAAGAAGTTGGCTAAGCCGTTGCAAGCTTTGGGCAAAGAACTGGCCGCCCTGGGCAAAGAACTGGCCGCCAGCAACGAGGCCGGGGGCATAAGCGGGGCCAGCCAGGTAAAGGAGCAACTGGCCGAAGTGTACGGGGGCGTGAGCCGTTTTGCGGGCCGCCCGTCGCAGTCGCAGTTGGCCCGCACCGAGGTAATGGTGGCCACCGTGCAGAAACTGCGCCAGCAAGCCCAGGCCCTACAAACCGGGAAAATCGCCGCCCTCAATCTCAACTTAGAAAAAGAAGGGCTAAAACCCATTAAGCTCAAAACCTGGGAAGAATTTAAGGGGGAGGATAAGTAGGATTTACTTAACCAATGCGCGCAGACAAATCACCCGGAGACAGGATAAGCACGCTGTCCTCGGGTTTTTCATGACGTTTTTTTGGCCTAACCTTTGTATTTTTGCCTTGAAAATGTGAGCGTTACGCCATGCAAAACCTTTCGGCGGCCCATCGGGCGGCCCAAATTGAACAACTTTCCAGCCAGTTGTACGACTTACTCGTGATCGGCGGTGGCATTACCGGCGCGGGCATTGCCCTGGATGCCGCCACTCGGGGCCTCAAAGTGGCCTTGGTAGAAATGCAAGATTTTGCCGCCGGCACCAGCAGCCGCTCCACTAAACTCATCCACGGCGGGCTGCGTTACCTCAAGCAATTAGAAGTGGGCCTGGTCATGGAAACCGGCCGCGAGCGCGAGGTGCTGCACCGCAACGCGCCCCACTTGGTAGTGCCCGAGAAAATGTTGCTGCCGTTGGTAAAAAACGGCACTTATGGCCCGTTGGCCACCTCGTTTGGCCTTTGGGTGTACGATGTGCTGGCCGGGGTCAAAGACGACGAACAGCGCGTCATGCTCAGCCGGGAAGCCGCCCTGGCCCAGGAGCCGCTGCTCCGCGAGGATATTTTGGAAGGCGCGGGCCTGTACATCGAGTACCGCACCGACGATGCCCGCCTCACCATCGAGGTGATGAAAACCGCCACCGCCGCCGGGGCCGTTTGCCTCAATTACGCCCAAGCGGTGGGGTTTACCTACAACGAAAAAGGCAAAGTGGCCGCTACCCAAGTAAAAGACGGCCTCACGGGCCAGGTTTTTGCCATCCAGGCCCGCAAAACGGTGAACGCCACCGGCCCTTGGGTGGACACCGTGCGCCAACAAGATACCACCGCGCCCAACACCAATAAACACCTGCGGCTTACCAAGGGCGTGCATTTGGTGCTGCCCCGCCACCGGTTGCCGGTGCGCCAGGCCATCTACTTCGACGTGCCCGACGGCCGGATGATCTTCGCCATCCCCCGGCAGGGCGTTACTTACCTGGGCACCACCGATACTAACTACGACGGGCCAATTGATGACCCGCTCACCACCGCCGAGGACGTGGCGTACCTCCTGCGGTCGGCTAACCACATGTTCCCCTCGTTGGTGCTCACCCCCGCCGACGTGCTGTCCAGTTGGGCGGGGCTGCGGCCGCTCATCCACGAAGCGGGCAAGGCTCCTTCCGAGCTGTCGCGCAAGGACGAGATTTTCATCTCCGCCGGCGGGCTGATTTCCATTGCCGGGGGCAAACTGACCGGCTACCGCAAAATGGCCCAGCGGGTGGTGGACTTGGTGGCCCGCAAGTTGAGCAAACGCTACGGTTTAACGATCTCCGAGTCCCGCACCGAACAACTGGTGCTCAGCGGCGGCGACTTTGAAAGCCCCGCCCACGTGCGCGCCTACGCCCAGCAACTGGCCCAAACCCTAGCCCCGTTGGGCCTCCCGCAGTCGTATGCCGAGTACCTGACTTTCAACTTTGGTACCCAGGCCCCCCAAGTGGTAGCGCAGCTAACGGCGGGCCTAGCTCAGGGCCTCCAGCCCGAAACCGCCGCCCTTCATGGCGAACTGGCTTACTGTTTCCAGCAGGAGGGGGTGGTAACCCTGGCCGATTTTTTCGTGCGCCGCACGGGCCGCCTCTACTTCGACCGCCCGGCCATGAGTGCCCAATTGGAGGGGGTAGCTTACCAACTGGCCGCCTTGCGGGGCGGGGTATCGGCCTGGCAACTGCTTCACGACTTTAAGAAGGAGTACGAACAAGCCGCTAAATTCCAAGCCGCCGAGGCCAAGGTAATGGCGGCTTAGGCCAAGGGATTATTTTCCAGACCAAGGCTAATCAACAAAAAAGTTCTTGATGGCCTCCAACAAATACCGTAGGCTCACAAACATGTCGGCCAGTTGGTAGCTCACGAGGAAAAACGCGGGATAAAAGTAAGCGGGCCAACGCTGCGCTAAGTTAAGTAGGCCATTGCTCCAGCGGCGGCTTGCGGTGGCCAACTGGCCCAGGGCTGCGCTGGCCATGCCCAATAGCCCGCCCAGCAGCAGGTCGGTGGGGTAGTGGAGCCCCATATAAAGGCGGGGGAAACAGATGAATAACAGTGTATGCAGTAAAGCCAGCCCGCCCCAGGCGCGATGGATAAAGAAAATGCCCGTGGCCAAGGCACCAAACAGGGCGGCGTGGTCGCTGGGGAACGAACTCCAGCCGTCCAGTTCCAACGGCGACATGCCGTGGGGCAAGGTAAAGCGCAAGTTAGGCTCGTGCATGGGCCGTAGGCGCATGGGTAGCAACAAGGCCAACCCCCGGGCCAGGGCCATTGATAGGAAACAACCCACAAAAACGCCCAAAACCTGAGTACGGGTACGGGCCAGAGCCTCGGGAGGGGTTGAACGGTGCCAAGCCCACCAGAGCACTATCATCATCCACCCGCTTTTAATAAGTTGATTGAAGGAGACCAGGATTACTCCGTAGTCAAAAGTGGTGGAGCGACGAACAAACTGGTTGACGTACTCGACAATTGGTTGATCAATCCAATCGGTAAAAAAGGTGTTGGATAACAGTTCAGGCATGGTTTAATGGAGGTAAAGTAGAGTGGTGGTAAGTTATTTATGGATTAAGTGGTATTTTATTGTTAAACTCTTATTCTTTAAAATATTGATTACAAGGTATTTATGCCAAAAAATCAGATGGCCATTTTGTGTAATCACTAGATTCTCGCAAGACCAGCAGCCCGCAATCTCGTTTTGACGTTGGTGTTAATTAAAAAGTAGGTAATAGCCTCGTTGAGAAAAGAACCTAACTGAAAAAAGAATTAGATAATAAGCATGAAAGTGAGAGCAACTAATGTATCCCACTTAACTCCTGATCAAAGAGAGCTGGGTGTAGCTTGTTAGGGCAGACCTGCTAGAGTTAAGCCAGGCTACATTTTTGCCCGTTTAGCCTAAGGTCAGCCGTATCGCAATGGCGCGGGCATCCTTGTAACAGCTTGAGTGTGCTGGTGATCACCCACCAGGTTTTGCTTGGTTTACTTTCATTCCAGAAATGAGGGAAGTGTTAATTCAACGAAAGGGTAGTCGATTTGTTATGTAATTATGAACAAATCATGAAAAAATGTGAATTAGCGAGCCGTCCGTCAATAATCGTCGAGGAAGAAATGACGACCGATAACTAGCGAAAGACGTTTTTGCTTGTGGAGCGGGCAGCGGAGGTGCCCCAAGCTGGGCTTATGAGCCGCTCAAACTTTGTTGGAGCCAGCCAAATACCCCCAATAAACTCAAGATGGAAGCCACCACAACGGCTACGAGCAGCCGGTGGGTCCAAAGGGCCGCTTGCGGGTGGCCCAAGGCAAACCGGGCAGCTAACCAGGCCCCCAGGCTTTGGCCCGCCGCCATCACCAGCCCATAGGGCCAGTGTACTTGGCCGTGGCCTACAAACACTAATATTGAAGGTACCGTAAGGAAGAGCACCACGGTAATTTTGAGCACGGTAGCTTCTTGGGTATTGAATTTAGCATTGAGCACCAGGGCTACCATCAAAAAAATGCCAATGCCCGCCTGGATAAAGCCACCGTAAAAACCCACGGCGGCAAAAATGAGGGCGTTGGCCAAGGTGCGATTGTGAGCGGCCTCGCTTTTTTCGCGCAGCCATTTTTGTGGTTTGTAGAGGATGATGCCCAGCATAAGCACCATCACCCCGCCCAAAACGCGCTCCATCACCACCTGGTTGAGGTCGGTGGCGAGCCAGGCCCCTAGCACCGCCCCCGCCACGGCCGGGGCCACAAACCAGGCCGAGCCAGGTACGTGCAGCTTGCCCCGCCGCCAAAACGTGCCCGCCCCTACCAAGCTTTGCACCAGTACCCCCAGCCGGTTGGTGCCGTTGGCCACAGTGGCAGGCAAGCCCGCGAACATGAGGGCGGCCAGGGCCACCAACGAGCCGCTCCCGGTAAGCGTGTTCACAAAGCCCGCCAACGCGCCCGCCAAGGCCAGCAAAGGGTAGAGGTATAAATCGCTCATAAGGTAAAATAGGCGCGGCCGTTGCCTGGATCAAGCCCTGGCCCCGAACACTAAAATATCGTCGGTTTGATGTTGCCTGCCCCGCCACTTTTCAAGCGTTTCTTGGAGGGTTTGCCGTTGGTCAAGCAGGTGCTGGGTGGCTACTTCTTCCAGCACCTGGCGAAACCGGTGCGGCTTAAATTTCTCGTTGCCATCGCTGCCAAACTGATCTTGGTAACCGTCGGTGGCCAGGAAAAAACAGTCGCCCGGGGCCAAGCTCAGTTGGTGGCTTTGGTAGTGCCGGGGCTGCTCGTCATAAAGCAGGTCGCCGATGGGCGGGCGGTCCGCCCGGAGCACCTCGACCGGCTGCCCGGCCCGGCGCAGCAGCAGGGGGATGCGCGCGCCCGCGTACTCGAGCGTGCGCTGGGCGGGCGCGTAAAGGCACACGGCCAGGTCTAGGCCATCGTTGAGGTGGCCCTGCCGTTGGCGCAGCACGTGCACCATGCGGCGGTGCATTTCGTCGAGCACGGTACTGGGGGTTAGCTGGCCCACCTCGTTGGTGATTTCCAGCAACAGCGCGTTGCACATCACGGTTAAAAAGGCCCCCGGCACCCCGTGGCCGGTGCAATCGCCTACGGCCACCAGTACCTTGCGGGTTTCAGGGTCGGGGCCGCCTACTTCTTCTACCCAGCAAAAATCTCCGCTCACTATATCGCGCGGGAGGTTGAGGATAAACGCTTGGTCAAAGTGGACTAGTTGGTCCGGCACGGGCGGGAAAATGGCTTCTTGGATGCGCCGGGCGTAATTAATACTATCAGTTAGGTTTCGGTTGATCTGCGCAATGAGCTGATTTTGCTGGGCAATTTCCTCGTTGGTTTTTTCTAGGTTGCGGTGCAGGGCCTCCAGCCGTTGATGGGCCTGGTTTTTTAGGCGGTTGCGGTTGAGTAATAATAATACCCCGGCTATGGCCAATGCCCCCACTAACAGCGAAGCCAAAAATTTGATCTGGCTTTGTTCTTCCCGGTTGCGCAACTCGATCAGCTCGCTCTTGTCTTTTTCGGCCAGGTAAAGGTTTTCCAATTCGCTGAGGCGGCGGCGCGAGTTCCGGTTAATCAGGCTGTCTTCGGTTACTTTGTACTCTTTAAAATAAACGAGGGCCTGGGCTGGCTCGCCCGCCTGTTCGTAAATGGCGGCCAAGTTGTTGTAAGCATTGCGGATAAACGGCAGGGCTTGGATTTGCTTGGCCTGCATCAGGGCCTGCTGGGCAAACTGCTTGGCCTGGGGATAGTTCCGGCGGGCCAGGTGTACCTCGCTCAGGTTGAGCAGCCCTGATACTTGGCCAAATTTGTTGTTGGCCTCCTCGCTTACTTTAATGGCTTCTAAAATGTACTTTTCGGCCACTTGGTCGTTGCCCTTTCTAAGGTAAGCCTGCCCCAGGTTAGTCAACGGCTTGTAGATCATATCGTTATCTTTTAACCCTCGGGCAATTTCCAACGACTTTAGCAAGTATGACTCGGCGCGCTCGTACTCTTTTCGGTTCACGTACAGCAGCCCAATCAGGTTTTGGGCATCGGCCAGCCCAGCCCGGTTAGGGGCCTGGGTTTGGTCTAAGTTTTTCCAGATCGCTTCTTCTTTGAGGGCAAAGCGCAGGGCAGTTTCTACCTCGACGATAAACAAATAAGCCACCCCGATTTTATGGAGGGCATCAGCCTGGAGCAGGGGGGCTTGCAGCGAGTCGGCCACCACCAGGGCTTTCAAAAACTCGTCGAGGGCGGTTTTGGTGTCCCCGTAACTGCGGTAGGCTACGCCCAGGCTAATCCGCGACTTGACTACCCACTCGGGCAGGTTGGCGGCCAGGGCTAATTCCAAGGCTTCTTCGGCAAATTGTTTGGCTTGGGCCAGGCTGTCGGCCCGGTACTGTTCCGATAGTTTATTGAGCAGATCGATCCGGGCTTGGCCAGTGGCTTGGGCCAGGGCCGCCCTGGGAGAGGGTTTGGTTTGGCCAAAAGCCGGAGTAACACTTAGCAGTAGTAGGC
Source organism: Bernardetiaceae bacterium (assembly GCA_025454895.1). GTDB lineage: Bacteria > Bacteroidota > Bacteroidia > Cytophagales > Thermoflexibacteraceae > JALONO01. The sequence continues at coordinate 2,991 of JALONO010000020.1, read as the reverse complement.
AGCTAACGATCCAACCGGGCCAAACCCAGACGGCAGACAGAAAAAAACGAAGTTCCATAAGGCGTGCGAAGGTGCGTAAAGCTAGGCTAGCCACTGCCAACTGCCAAGATGCTGACAGTAATTTGCCCAAAAACTGACAAAATTACCGGAAAATGCCCGTTTGGCCCCCCTGGCATTGTAAATGCTCACCCTTGCTAGGAAGCCCTAGCGGCTTTATTACCCATTCAACATCTATCAATTCAATATCCTAAACACTTAAATTCCAAATCAAAATGTCAACTGTTAAAATCAAACCTTTGGCAGACCGCGTGCTGGTTGAGCCAGCCCCGGCCGAAGAGAAAACCGCTGCTGGTATCATCATCCCTGATACCGCCAAGGAAAAACCCCAGCGCGGGTCGGTAGTAGCGGTAGGTTCGGGCAAAAAAGATGAGCCGTTGACCGTTAAAGTGGGCGACGCCGTACTTTACGGTAAGTATGCCGGTACCGAAATCACCGTGGAAGGCAAAGAATACCTCATCATGCGTGAGTCTGACATTTTCGCCATTCTTTAATCTTTCCCATTAACCAAAAACAAAAACCTAAAACTTTAGACCAATCATGGCAAAGAAAATTTTATTTGATACCGATGCCCGCGACCGCCTGAAAAAAGGCGTGGACACCCTGGCCGATGCCGTTAAAGTTACGCTGGGTCCTAAAGGCCGCAACGTGATTTTGGATAAGAAGTTCGGCTCGCCCGCCGTTACCAAAGACGGGGTTACCGTGGCCAAAGAAATTGAACTGAAGGACGCCGTGGAAAACCTGGGCGCCCAGTTGGTGAAAGAAGTAGCCTCCAAAACGGCCGACAGTGCTGGCGACGGTACCACCACCGCCACCGTGCTGGCCCAGGCCATCTTCTCGCACGGGATCCGCAACGTGGCCGCCGGGGCTAACCCAATGGACCTCAAGCGCGGTATCGACAAAGCCGTGGCCGAAGTGGTGAAACACCTCAAAGCCCAGTCCAAAACCATCAACTCGTCCGACGAGATCAAGCAGGTAGCCTCTATCTCGGCCAATAACGACGAGGAGATTGGCACCATGATCGCCACCGCGATGGACAAAGTGGGCAAAGACGGCGTGATCACGGTAGAAGAAGCCAAAGGCACCGAGACCGAGGTGAAAACCGTGGAAGGGATGCAATTTGACCGTGGCTACCTGTCGCCTTATTTTGTAACCAACACCGAGAAAATGGAGGCCGAATTGGACAACCCCTTCATTCTCATCTACGACAAAAAAGTTTCTTCCATGAAGGAACTGCTCCCTATTTTGGAGCAAGTGGCCCAGTCGGGCCGCCCGCTGGTCATCATCGCTGAAGATGTGGACGGCGAGGCCCTGGCCACCCTGGTGGTGAACAAAATCCGGGGTGCCCTGCGCGTGGCCGCCGTGAAAGCCCCCGGCTTCGGCGACCGTCGCAAAGCCATGTTGGAAGACATCGCCATCCTCACCGGCGGCACCGTGATCTCGGAAGAGCGTGGCTACAAGCTCGATAATGCTACCATCGACTACCTGGGCCGCGCCGAGAAGGTGATCATCGACAAAGACAACACCACCATCGTGAACGGGGCTGGCCACAAAAACGACATCACGGCCCGCATTGGTCAAATCAAAGCCCAAATTGATGTTACTACGTCGGACTACGACAAGGAGAAACTGCAAGAGCGCCTGGCCAAACTGAGCGGCGGCGTAGCCATCCTGTACATTGGGGCGGCCACCGAAGCGGAGATGAAGGAGAAGAAAGACCGCGTGGACGATGCCCTGCACGCCACCCGCGCCGCTGTACAAGAAGGCGTGGTAGCTGGTGGTGGCGTGGCCCTGCTGCGCGCCGTAGCAGCCTTGGAAAACGTAAAAGTAGCCAACGACGACCAAGCTACTGGCGTAAATATCGTGCGCCTGTCGTTGGAGGCTCCCCTGCGCGTGATCGTGGCCAACGCCGGTGGCGAAGGCTCGGTAGTGGTGCAGAAGGTGAAAGAAGGCAAAGGCGACTTTGGCTACAACGCCCGCGAAGACAAGTACGAGGCCATGTTTGCCGCCGGGGTGGTGGACCCCACCAAGGTAACCCGCCTGGCCCTGGAAAATGCGGCCTCTATTTCGGCCCTGTTGCTCACCACCGAGTGCGTGGTGGCCGACGAGCCTGAAGAAGCTCCCGCTGGCGGTGGCCACAGCCACGGTGGCCCCGGCGGCATGGGCGGCATGATGTAATCGGCCCCCTTAAGCTGGAATAAAAAGTTGCCCCCGCCCGCGTGTATGCGTGGGCGGGGGATTTTTGTAGATATGATACAGGACTTATCTAATACCAAAATGACCTAATGACGGCATGATTAGACGATCATTCTGAGTGATTATCAATTATTCGCAGTATTAAGAATGTGAATTCCTTATTTGATCCCGATGTAAATCCAATTCGTTTCATAAATAATTGAAAATAGATTAGAAGAAACGTTTAACCTTCCTTTAACAGCCGCCGCCCATCGGGCGACCAACTGGGCACATTGAGGGTGCCCTGCCCGCCAAAGAACGCCGGGGTGAGGTCGCGGGTTTGGCCCGTGGCCAGGTCCAGCAGCCGCAGCTTTACCTGGCGGCCGAAGGGGTGCTGGCCCTGCTGGTCCTCGAGGTAAGCAAGGTAGGCCAGCGTCTTGCCGTCGGGGCTGGGTGGGCAAACCACCGGTACAGGTGCATGCGCCCGGTGCGGTGCGAGTTGAAATAGATCCATTGGCCATCGGGGCTGTATTCCGGGCCGTCGTCCAGGCCCGGCGCGTCGGTAAGGCGCGTTTCCGGCCCCCCGTTCACGCCGATGCGGTACACGTCCCACTGGTTTTGGCGGCGGGCGCAGTACAGCAGCGTTTGCCCATCGGGGCTGATGCCATGCCAGTAGCTGGGCCACTGCTCGGTTACCAGCCGGGGCGGGCCGCCGCCGGGCCGGTCGAAGTCGGGCAGCACATAAATGCGCGAGTTGAG
>JALONO010000206.1 GCA_025454895.1 Bernardetiaceae bacterium | reverse complement strand
GAAGTTAAAAATCCTAAGGGTTGTCATGACCCTTAGGATTTGAAGTTTTTAGGGAGGGAAGACCATTCAAGACCCTAAGGGTTTCAAAAACCCTTAGGGTGTGTCGGCGGCTACTGCACGGTTACGGTGCCCGCGCCGTGGTAGCTATGGTACTCGCCGTTGTACATGGCATCGGCACTAACGGGGCCTTGGCGGAAGGTACCCCGGGTTACCGCCCGCACCACGTAATAGTAGCTCTTGGTCTCGGCGGTGGCTGTGGTGAAGATGTTCACCCGGTCGTCGCGGAAGTCGAAGTGCTCGGGGGTGTCGGCCCCTTTGATCCAGTCCATGCCGGGGATCACGCTCAGGCGGGGGTTCTCGATTTCCAGCCCGGCGGGCAGCATATCGGTAACTACCACGTTGGGCACGTTGGCCCCGGTGCTTTGCAAGGTGAGCTTGACCACGATGAGGTCGTTTTGGGCAAACGTGCTGCCGCTGAGGCGGCCACCTTGCCGGTTGTACAACTCGCGCCGCACCCGGAGGAAGTTGTCTTCTTCTTTAAAAGTGCCGCTGGCGTTGAGGCCCTCGGTTTCCCAGAAATAGTACACCGGGCCGCCTTGCGGGGTGATGGTTACTTTTTTGCCGGCTACTTCGCGGCTAAGGGCCAGGGGCTGGGCACTGTTGAGGGTGCCCACGTTTTTACCGTCCACCGCTACGGTGGCCGTGGCGGTGGTGGCGTTGGCCTTTTTGGCCAGTTTGCCCAGGGCCAGCAGCCCAAACGCACATTCTTGCGTGTTGAGGTAGCGGGCTTGTTTGAGTTGTTGGCTCAGGTGGCGGGCCATAATGCCGATCTGGCCGTTTTGCGGATCCGTCTCGATGAGGGCGTTGAGGGCAATGGCCTCGTCGCGGATGTAGGAGTAGAAACTGCCGCCCAGGGCGGTTTCGGCCCGCTCGCCGTTGAAGTTTTGGGGCAGCAGCCGCTGGTACGAGTTGCGGTCGCCGGTGAGTAGGAAAGTGGTGGCCAGCAAGTACTTAGAGTCCAGGGCCAGTAGTTGCTGGTTGCTCTTGTAGTAGTTCATGGTGGCGTTATCGGGCCGGCCGGCGGTGGCCAGCACGTACAGGCTGTAGGCACTTTCCTTGGGGGCGATGCGGCGCACCTTGCGCTCGTTGGCGGCATCGAAGTAATAATAGTCCTCTGTACTGCGCTTTTTTACCCGGTTGGCGAGGTAGCCAAGCAGGTTGTCCAAAAATTTGGCATCCACGTCGTAACCCGCTTTGCGGGCCTCGCTGAGGAAGTGGGCCCCGTACACGCTGCCCCACCAGGTTTCTTCGCTGCCGCCTTGCCAGTAGGCCAGGCCGCCGTTGTAGAGCTGCATGGTTTGCAATTTCCGCACGGCTTCTTGGATGTTTTGGGTGGCCCCGGCCTGTAAGCTCATGGTGGCCCCCTGGGTTTTGCCGGGCAACAGGTCGGCCAGGTACAATTGCGGGAACGCCACCGAGATGGTCTGCTCCACGCAGCCGTAGGGGTATTGCAGCAGGTAGCGGAGTTCTTTGGCCAGTTCCACGGCGGGCGAGCGGCTCACGATCAGTTGGCCGTCCACCGAAGAGGCGATATAGTCGCGGGCCAGGTCGAGGTTCAGGGGCTTGTCGGCCATGCCGGAGCCGCTGGCCTTGAGCAGCGAGGTACTGGGCCGCACTGTGAGGTCGATGGTTTCGGTGAATTTTTCGCCCAGGGCGTTCACTTCCACCTTCACCTGGGCGGTCCCGATCTGGTCCTTGGCCCGGATTTTAAACATCGCCTGTTGTTCCGCGTTGGCGGCCACGCCCACGGCCTGGCTGGCTTCGGCTACTAGTTCCACGGCCCCGCTCACGGTTACTTTGGTTTGGGCCTCGGCGTTTTTGGCGGTGGTGTTGCTCAGGTTCACGGGTAGGTTAATCTCATCGCCGGGCGAGAGGAACAGGGGCAGCGCGGTGGTGAGCACAATGGGGTCGGCCACTTTCATGTTCGCGCTGGCCGAACCGAAGGCCCCGTCTTTCACGGCCACGGCCATGATGCGCACATCGCCCGAGAACTGCGGCAGGTTGACCGTGTAGCGGGCCTGGCCCTGGCCGTCGGTGCGAAGGGTGCCGCTCCAAAACGCCAATGGTTTTACCCTTTTGTTGGCCAACGGGTTGAGGCGTTTGCCCAGGTTGTAGCCGTCGGCCCCGTAGTTGCGGTTCAGCGACTTAAGCTCGGGGAATAGGCGCGGGTACAGGTCGTAGCTGTTTACTTGCAAGGCCCGCTGCTGGAAGAAAAAACCGTAAGGATCGGGCGTTTGGTAGTTTTTGAGGATCAAAATGCCCTCGTCCACCACGGCCAAGGTTACCTCGATGTCGCTCTCGCGGCGGTCGGTTTGTACCACAATTTCCTGCTTGGCGTTGGCCCGGCTGTTCTGCGGGGCCTGGATTTTCACGTCGATCTTGTTCGATTTACTGTCCACGGTGAGGTTTTTGTAGCCGTGGGCCACCGTGAGCGGAATCGACGATTGATCCATTGGCTTGATCAACGTGGCCGCGATGTACACGTTGGGTAGGTATTCCTTCTTAATCGGCAGGGTGAGCGAGCCGGTTTTTTGGTCGGTTTCTACCACAAAATGATCCAGCACTTGGTTACGCTCCACGGTTACCAGCAGGCGGCCTTTGAACGGGGTTTTGAACAGTAGTTTGGCTTGGTCGCCCACTTGGTAGGTAGGCTGGTCAAACTCCATGTCCACCTGGCCTTCGCGGTTGACCTCAAAGCTGGAGTTCATGGCCAGGCCGAACGAATAGGCGTAGAAATGGCGGGTTACGTAGGCATTGCCGTCGCTGCCCTCGGGCATCACGCGCACCTCGTACTCGCCGGCGGAGGTGGGCACAAACGGGAAGGTGGTACTGCGGCTGGCGATGTTGATCACTTTGTCCAGCAGTACGTTTTCTTTCTTTTGCGATACGTAGCGGTAGCTGCTCGAGTAGGTGTCGCGCTCGAGTACACTTTGCCACTCCAGGCGCACCACCACCACCCGGCCCCGGGCGTTGGTGGCCACTTGGCCTTGGCTGTTCACCGCCACCAGCGGGATGCTAATGGGCTGGCGCACATCTACATAATAATCAAAGTTTTTGATGCCGAACAGGACGGGCTGGGTCATTACATCGAACCGGTTGAGGCGGTTCACGGCCCGGCCGCTTTCGTCGAACACGGTGCTGTAAATTTTGCCTTCCAGCACCCCGATGTTCTGGAACGTGTTGGGCACGTCGTAACTGGCCACAAACCGCCCGTCTTCGTCGGTGGTGCCGTTCATGAGTTTGCTCTCAAAATTGAGGTCGGTGCGCCCGGCCAAAGAGAAGTGATAGTCGGCCAAGTCTTTGAAAAACACTTCTTTACGGGTTAGGCTCAGTTCGGTTTCCCACTTGCGGTTGCGGGCGGGCGGGCCGTACATGTTGAGGGCCTGGGCCGAAAAATTGACCTTGCCGCCAATGTTAACTACTTGGTTATCAATGGCTGTGTTGACTTTGATGCGGTCGGGCACAAACTCTTCCACGTTGATGTTTTGGGCGTTGAGCAGCACATCGTTCGAGGTGTAAAGCTCCACGGTGTAGGTGCCGGTAACCGTGCTGGTCGGCAGTTTCACCGAGGTCTCGAACGTGCCCTGGCCCGACAGCACGCCACGTTTGTTCACAAAATCCTTACCGTTGGGCAGGGCCACCCGCAGTTTTACGGGCAGGTCTTTTACTGGGTTCCAGGCCCCGTCGCGCACCACGGCTTTGAGGTGCATCGTCTCGTCGGGCCGGTACAGGTCGCGGTCGCCGTACAAAAAGGCTTGGAAACCACTCTCGTTTTCGCGCAGGCCGCCCACTTCGTAGCGGCTAGTGTTCACCGCCGTTTGTTGGAAATGCAGGTAATTGAAATCCTCGCCTTGGCTGGCCGTGATCATATTCACTTTAAAACCAGGGGCTTTGGCTTTTACGTCGGCAAATTTGGCCACCCCGTTGGCGCCGGTTTTCAGGTTGTACACATCTTGGTTGTTGCTGCTAATGAGCGAAATGTCGATATTAGCCAGCGGCTGGGCGGTCATGATCGAGTTGGCGAACACGAGCACCTCGGTGGGGGTTTCTTTCACGATCAGCCCAATGTCGGACAGGGACACCACTTTGGAAGCCCGCAGCCATTGGTCCTCGGTACTCTGCACCTGCACCACGTACATGCCCTTAAAAGGCCGGTTGTCCGGGAAATTGAGGTTGAGCAAATAAGCCCCTTCGGCGCGTTTCAACTGGCTGGTTTCCATTTCGCGCTCGTACACCAAGTCGCCGTAGTTGTCAAAATCGCCGTAGAAATAACCGCCCTCGTAATAGTCTTCTTCGCTGTAATAACTATTGAGTTCACCGCTCTCGCGCAGGTAGGCTAAAATATTGTTTTGATAGACTTTATAAACTTTCACCATCACTTTGGGGATGCTCACAATGCGCAGGCCGATGTTCTTTTGGCCCCGGTTGGTGAGGTAAATGGCCCGGCTGGACGTGAACTGCACCATGGGGGCCACTTGGCCAAACACCACGGTGTTTTCAAAGTCGCTCTTGAGCGTGCCGCCAAAAACCCCTTTCAGATTTTTGTTGATTTTGAGTTGATAGCTGTTGCCGCTGGCAAACCCCCCGGTGAGTTTAAAGCCGTATTCCAACATCTCAACTTGGAAATTGCTCACCGCCGGGGTAAAGCTGATCAGTCGTTTTACGTCGTCGGCACTGCCGCCCACCGTTTGGTTGGTGTACACATGCACAATGGGTTCGTCGCTGTCAAACTCGCTCTCCACCGTCGAGATGCGGAAATCGTTTTTGTCCGGCACGGCACTCTCAAATTGCAGTTCCTTGGCGGTGTAGTCGCTGCCGGGAGTTTTCAGGCCTGGGGCCATACGCACCATGAGCGGCTTGCCGTCGAACGCTTGGCTGGCCGCCGCCGGCACGCTCACCGACACCACCGGGCTGGCCTCGCTGCCGTTTACCCGGAAGCCCGCCTCATTGCCATCGATGCTGAGCTTAGCCAATTTACCCACCTCTTCGGGGCTAACCGGGTAGTTAAAGTTGAGATTGACCCGCACCTCGGGCTGGTTCTGTTGGTTCATCACCCAAAACACATCGGAACCCACAAAAGCCAAATAAGGGGTATGGAACTGGAACTCGGCATTGTCGCCCAGTTTCACGTCTTTGGTCAGTTTTACCAGCTCGTCGGTGAGGGCGGCCCGGTAGTCGGTACTGGGGCGGAAACCCGCCTCGGGGCTGAAAACCAGCTCGTTAGGCGCACTCCAGCGGTATTTGCCCTTTACCTCGGGGCTAAAGTCGATGTACTGGCCCTCTAGCCACTTGTCCACCAGGCTGTCGGGGGCCAAGTTTTTATCGAAGGTAAAAACGAGGTTTTGGCGCACCTCGATCTCGTCAGTAAAGTTTTTGTTGGCCACCGAGATGGCGTTACGGCCAAATTTGCCGCAGGCCGCTAGCCCGGCAGCTACCAACGCCACCACCGTGGCAGCGCGAAACAAGGATTTCATAAAAGTTTAGTGTTTAAGAAAGGGAGAAAAGGTGGTGCGCGATAAATGAGGTGATTTTTTCAGGTAATAAAGAAGGGCTTCCAAATTTTCATTTTCCAAGGCCACTAGGTTGGTCCCCCGACCGGAAAATTTGCAAAAAAGAGGAAGGTAAGAACCAAAATGACCATGATAAGGCAAAAATTCGGGGCTTAAATTACACTAAAAATGCCGCTAATTTAAAAATATTTTTTTGGAAGATTTTAAGATGGGGGTTATCCGGTTTTTTTGAAATAGAAGCGGTGGCCTACCCATAGGTTGGAGATTTAACGAGATGGCAACTGGTTCGGTTGCTGCGCTGACTCTGGGCTGACTCCTACTATTTTTAGCGGCTTTGCGCGAAATATTTTTGAACTACCCTGCGTTAGGCCCAGGCAAAACTGGCCAGGGCGGCCACTAGCCCGTCCACCTCGGCGGGCGAGTTGTAGGCGTGCAGGCACACCCGTAGCCGCTCGGCCCCGGCCGGCACGGTGGGGGCCAAAATGGCCCGTACTTCGTAACCCTGGGCTATTAAATGAGCGGCCAGGGCCTTGCAACGCGCATTGCCCGGCACCACCAGGGCCTGGATGGGGCTTTGGTTCAACATTTTTTGCACACCGGGCGGCAAGGGCAACGCTTCCATTTGGGTTACAAAGCGGCTCACCACGGTTTGCAACTGGGCCTGCAACTGCGGGTGCTGGGCCAGGTAATCGAAGGCGCAGCGCAGGGTAACCAGGCTGTGCAGCGGCGGGGCCGTGGAAAACACGAACGGCCGGGCAAAATTGACCAGATAGTCGATCAACGTGCGGCTGCCCACAATGCAGGCCCCGTGCGCGCCCACGCCCTTGCCAAAGGTGTACACCCGGGCCAAAAAACGGGCGGCCAGGCCCAACTGGCAAGCCAGCCCGGTGCCCCCCGGGCCAAAAACGCCCGTGCTGTGGGCTTCGTCAATAACGGCACTGGCCCCGTACTGTTCGCACAAGTCCAAAGTTTCGGCCAAAATGCCGTTGTCGCCGTCCATGGAGTAAACCGCCTCGGTAACCACCAGCACCTCGCCGCCGGGGCCGGGGCGGGCGGCTTGCAGTTTAGCGGCCAGGTCGGCCGGGTCGTTGTGCTTAAACGGCTGGTGAACGGCCAGGCTCAGCCGGTAGCCCTCGCGCAGGCTGGCATGTACCAGTTCATCGTACAAAATCACGTCCCCTTTTTGGGTCAGGGCCGAAAGCAGGGCCAAGTTGGCCGCATAGCCCGAGTTAAATACCAAGGCCGCCTCGGCCCCGAACAGCCGGGCCAGGTATGCCTCCAATTCCTCGGCGTAGCGGCTGTTGCCCGACAATAGCCGGGAGCCGGTGGCCCCCAGTCGGTTGGTTTCGGGCACTTGCTCGTAGGCGGTTTGCACTTGGCGGGCCAGCTCCGGGTGGCGGGCCAAGCCCAGGTAATCGTTCGAGAAAAAGTCAGCCGGGGCCTGGGGTAGGCTCAGGCGGCGCAGGTTGCCCGTTTGGGCGCGTTGTTCTAGTTTGTGAGCCAGGCGGGGCAGCAATGGAAGTTAGTTTTTGGCAAATTTAATGGCCGGGCGTTGGCGGGCAAGGCGGGGCGAGCCTGCCAGTGGTGCTAAAGTCCCAAAAAAACTCCCCACGGGCGCACCAGCGGGGAGTCTGTATTGCAAATAGCTGACAATCATTTAATCATGCCATCATGTAACCGTTTAATTAAAGGTGGATCACCTCGTCATAGGCGGCGGCGGTGGCTTCCATAATGGCCTCCGACATGGTGGGGTGGGGGTGTACCGACTTGATGATCTCGTGGCCGGTG
>JALONO010000205.1 GCA_025454895.1 Bernardetiaceae bacterium | reverse complement strand
AAACTTTCAAGCACTTTTCTTTCCTCCCCCGCCCCCTCCCTCCTTCCCTTCCCCCCGAACGGGCCACAAAATTGAAACCCCGACCCGGATTTTCCAAACCCCCTTAAGAAAAATTTTCTGCGGAAAGGAGCGGTTAACATGAAAAGCCCTGGCTGACAATGGCTTATCTCACCAAAAAAATTATGGCAACGCGCAATTCAGGCCCATCATTAATAGCCAGGAGCTTGAAATGCACGGGCACGATGGCTCCGGGGTAAATCTAAACCATGAAAAACGCCCGCCGGGATTTCCGGGCGGGCGCGGGCAATACTGCTTTCCAGGCTTGGCTAGGCTTTCATGAGTTGCACGAAATCGTCGAAGAGGTAGCGGGAGTCGTGGGGGCCGGGCGACGACTCGGGGTGATGCTGGACAGAGAAGGCCCGCTTATGGTTAAGGCGGATGCCCTCCACGGTGTTGTCGTTGAGGTTAATATGGGTAAGGGTAATATCGGGATGATTGGTAACGTCGTCCATCACCACGCTAAAACCGTGGTTTTGGGAAGTGATTTCGCTGAGGCCCGTGATCAGGTTTTTGACCGGATGGTTAAGCCCGCGATGGCCGTGGTGCATTTTAAAGGTACGAGCACCCGCCGCCAGGGCTAGTAATTGGTGGCCGAGGCAGATGCCGAACAGGGGTTTATCGGCCGCCAGGATTTGCTGCACGGTGGCGATGGCGTAATCCATAACGGCGGGGTCACCGGGGCCGTTGGAGATAAAGTAGCCGTGGGGCTCCCACTGCTCCATTTGGGAGAAAGTGCTGCGGGCGGGGAAGACCTTGCAGTAACAGCCGCGACTGGCCAGGTTATCGACAATGCTGGTCTTGATGCCCAGGTCCAGCACGGCGACCTTGAGGGGCGCGTCGGGGCTGCCCACGAAATAGGGCTGCTGGGTACTCACTACACTGGAAAGCTCGAGGCCGTTCATGTCGGGCACGGCGGCCAGGGCCTGGCGCAGGGCCTGCGGATCGGTATGCTCGGAGGAGATGACGGCGTTCATGGCCCCTTGGCTGCGCAGGTGGCGCACCAAGGCGCGGGTGTCGATATTACTAATGCCTACAATATGATTGGCTTCTAAATACTGTTGCAGGGCCTCGTCGGCGGTGGAGCGGGAGTACACCTCGGCAAACGTTTTAACCACCAGACCTTTAATTTTGACCGAACCAGACTCGACCTCGGTAACCTTGGCCCCGTAGTTGCCGATGTGAGAAGCGGTATTGACCACGATTTGGCCGTAATAAGACGGATCGGTGTAGATTTCTTGGTAACCCGTCATGCCGGTGTTGAAACAGATTTCGCCGCCCGTGGTACCCGTTTGGCCAATGGCCTGGCCGGTGAAAATGGTACCATCGGCCAGCATGAGTAGGGCCTGGGGCCGGTTGGCGAACTTAGAAAGGGTCATGGCTTGGAAACGGGCGTTAAAAACGGTGGATAACTAAACTGCCCGGCGTACTTTGCCTACCGCCGGGCAAAACCTGGCAAAGTTAGGGCGCGCCGGGTAATTGCCCGCGCCTTGGCACGAATTTGGCGTTTTTACCCTCAAAACTTACTTGCTTTTATGCGCAAATCATTAGCCGCCAAGGCTTTATTGGTAGTAGGAGTAAACCTCACCTTGCGGTTAGCCCAGGCCCAGGAGGTAAAAATTAGCCAGCATTTACTGCCCGAGGGCCAAGTGGTGAACGCCCTCACGGTGGACAATAACAACGTGAAGTGGGCGGTGTCGGAAAAAGGGCTTTACAAATTGGTCCAAGCCAACTTTGAGAAGGTAAACTTGGCCCAAAATGGGCAAAACGTACCCGCCAGCGCGGTTATGTACGACAACATTGGCCGGTTATGGGTGGGCACGTACAACAGTAAATTGTTGCAGGTGAGCACCCAAGGTAAGCTGGCCGAAGTGGGGTTGGAATTAACCGGGTCGTCGATTGTAACGGCCCTGGGCACCGACGGCTCGGAGAAAATCTGGGCGGGCACGCTCAACAACGGGCTGTTTTTATGGCATCAGACCGAACAAAAACTCACGCATTACAGCAAGGCCGAAACCAAATTCCCGGACGACCGGATCACCACCTTGTTCACCGACAGCCGGGGCAGCAACTGGGTGGGCACGCAGAGCGGGCTGTGGGGGCTGGAAGACGGCCAACCTGCCCAGCCCACGGCCCTCAAAAACCACGTGCAGGCCATCACGGAGCACAACAATAGCCTGTGGGCCACTACGCTGGGCCAACAAGGGGCCGAGCTTTGGCAATTTGAAAAATTCAAGACCTGGAAAAAAACCTCGCTACCCGCCCAGTTGGGCCGCTCGAAAATAGTGGGCATTGTGTTTGACGCCGCCGACCGTTGCTGGCTGGTGGCCGACAAAGTAGCCTGTTTGGATAAAGGCAAGTGGAAGGTGTACGGCCCCGCCGAAGGCTACACCAGCGCGGCCGCCCTTTGTGCCACGGCCGACCGCCAAGGCCATATTTGGGTGGGTACCGAAGGCAAGGGGGTGTTTCAATTTGCGTTTGAGGTACCCAAACCAGCCCCGGCCCCCAATGGGCTGCGGGCCGATAATTTGGGACAGGCCATTACGCTCAACATCCAATTTGAACAAAGCAAAGCCGACTTGCTAGCTAGTTCGTTGACCGAACTGGACAATTTGGCGCAGTTTCTCCGCGAAAACCCCAGCTTGGCGGTGGAAATCTCGGGCCATACCGACAATACTGGCGATGCGAAGAAAAACCAGGAACTATCGGAGCAGCGGGCCGAGGAAGTGATGCGCTATTTGGTGGCCAAGAACATTGCGGCCCGTCGCTTGCGCACGGCCGGGTACGGGGGTAGCCGCCCCGTGGCCGATAACCGGGACCCGCGCCAGCGCGAGCGCAACCGGCGGGTGGAAATCGTGCTGAAAAAAGCCGACTAGGCAAACCGCTCGCCGTGCTGGCGTTTGGCTTCTTCTAAAAAGATTTTAATGCGCTGCTCTTGGTCTTTTTGGCAAATGAGCAGCGCATTGCCATATTCTACCACAATGTAGTTGTCCAGCCCTTGCACCACCACCAGGCGGTCGGCCGGGGTTTTCACAATGGTGTTGGTGGTTTCGTAGGCCAGCACCAGCGGGTTGCCGCCAGTGGCGTTGCCGCTTTCATCTTTTTCGGAGTACTCGTACATCGATTTCCAGGTGCCCAGGTCAGACCAGCCGGGGTCGCAGGGGATCACGTACACGTTATCGGCCTTTTCCATAATGCCATAGTCGATGGACACGCTGGCCACCTGGCCGTACACTTGGTGTACCGCCGCTGGCTCATCGGGCGTGTAAAATCGGGTAGCGATGGCCGAAAACGCGGTGTGCAACTCGGGCATGAGCCGGGCAAAGCTGTTGATGATGGTATCGGCCGAGAACACGAACAGGCCGGCGTTCCAGAGGTAATCGCCGCTGGCCACAAATTGCTGGGCCAGTTCCAGGTTGGGCTTCTCGGTAAAGCTGTGGACGGGGCAGGCCTGGCCAGGCGCGGGCTGGCCGCTCATCTTAATATAACCATAGCCGGTATCGGGCCGGGTGGGGCGGATGCCCAAGGTAACAATGGCCGGTTGCCGGGCGGTTAGCTCCAGGGCGGCCAGCAAGGTTTGGCTAAACAGTTTTTCTTTTAAAATCACGTGGTCGGCGGGGGCTACCACAATGTTGGCCTGGGGGTCTTTCTGCCTGATTTTGTACGCGGCATAGGCCACACACGGGGCCGTGTTGCGCATAAACGGCTCGAGCAAAATTTGCTCAGGGGCCAGGCCGGGCAATTGGGCTTGCACCAGCCCCAGGTAATCTTGGTTGGTAACTACGTAAACGTTGCTGAGCGGGCACACGTCGTCAAACCGGCCCAAAGTAACTTGGATGAGGCTTTGGCCCGTGCCCAAAATGTCTTGGAACTGCTTGGGCTTGGCGGTGCGGCTGTAGGGCCAGAAGCGAGTGCCCACGCCCCCGGCCATGATGATTACGTAGTGGTGTTGGTTCATGCTTAAATAAACGGGGCCGGGCTTGGCCGACCGCGCCCACAAGGTTTTGGAATAAGACTATCTGTTGGTTATCAATTTTTTAACTGGCGATGTTTTTAGAAAATTTCATCCCAAAATGCTTTTGGAGTAAATGATAGTAAAACGACTTAACGGCTTTTTTGCTTGACTATCAACTATTTATATTATTCTAAAATGACTTAATGATTGCATGATTGAACGATTGTTCTCCTTGTTTATCAATCATTCACAAAATCAAGAACACGCACTTCTTATTTGATTTTGGTATTAATGGAGGTGGTCATTCTCCATTTGATTTTGGGTGAGAAGGCGGTTATCCCGCCACGATTGGCACACCGCTCATGCCTAAACCAACTGCGTTTGCTGTAAATGGGCCAAAAACGCTTCGCTGCACCGTTTTACGGTTTGGTAGCAAACTTCAAAGTCGTGCAGGTCGCCGTAGTAGGGGTCAGCCACTTCGCCCGGCCCGGCGGGGTCGTAGTGGCGCAGCAGTTGCAACTGGGCCTTGGCGCGGGGGCCTGCCTGGTTTTGCACGCTGCGCACGTCGGCCAGGTTGAATTGGTCCATCGCCAGGATGTAATCAAAGTTAACAAAGTCTTGCGCCGTGATTTGCCGGGCGCGGTGAGTAAGCACCAAGCCGTGCTGCTCGGCCACTTTGCGCGAGCGGTGGTCGGCCAGGTCGCCGGCGTGCCAGTTGCCAGTGCCCGCCGAGTCGCAACGGAGGCGGGTTTGCAGGCCCGCGCGCGCCACCAGGTCGGCAAAAACCCCTTCGGCCAGGGGCGAGCGGCAAATGTTGCCCGCGCAGAGGAACAGTACGTTGAGCATGAACGATCAATAACAGGCAAAGTTACGGCAGGAATGGCCAGGTGGCCAAAAAGGGGCCGGGGTTCAACTGGCGCGGCTGGGCACCGAGCAGTCGGATTGGTAGAAGCCCGGCGATGGGGCTTTAGATGCCGGGGCGACGGAGCGAGAAGACCGGGTGCGCCCCCGTGGCATGGCCCAGCCGAACCGCCGGGCCGCGCTCGCCAAAAAAACGTGCGGGCGGCGGCACCAAACAAATAATTGGGTAAAAGTGGCGTACATGTGGGAGCAGTGAAGTTGGTTTTAATAGGCAGAAAATATGTTGTAATTCTTTTTTACGTACTTTTTTACTTCCCTACAAATTTAGGCCATAAACCAATAATTCGTCTTCTTTTTAGACTTACCCTTCACCTTGCTTTTCGCTTTGGTTTGGCTGGCAGCTTTGGCTTTCTTCTCCTCGGCAGCTTGGGCGGCTTTTTCGGCCTTTAGTTGTTCTTCGAGTTGCTGGCGGCGCTGGGCGCGGCGTTCTTGCCGCTGCTTGTCTTCGTCCGGGTTTTGGAATTTAAGCGGGGCAAAGGCGTTCACCCGCAGGCGCAGCACGTTGTCGCGCGGGGCCTCGGGGTTGCCCAGTTGGCCCAGGTTGTCCAGGTAGTCGGTGCGGGGGTTGAGCCAGCCCACCTCGGCCCCCAGGCCAAAGCCGTTAGGGAAAAAGTAGGCCCCGCCCAGGCCGGTGGGCAAAATCAGGCCGGTGGTGGGCAGCGTTTCGTCAAACGCGCGGGTGTTGAGTTGGTCGGCCAGGGGGTTGCCCCGGTCGTCGCGCGGGCTAAACCGGGTAAAGCCCAGGCTCTGGCTCAGGTACAGTTGGTAGCGTTCGGTTTTCAAAAGGTTGAAATGCAGGCCAAAACTTGCATTTACCAAAGTGCTGCTAAAAAATCGGTTGGGCGTGCCCTCGGCGGGCTGCAAATCCAGCGGTAGGCGGGCCGGGAAATCCGGGTTTTGCCCGCTCACCCGGCCAAAGCTGAAGTCCACCACCGGGTTTACCCAGCGGTGGCGGTTAAACTTGAGGGCCAAGCCAAACAGGCCGCCCCATTTTTGGTAGCTAGGGGCCAAATCGCCCCGGTAGCTGGCCGGGCCAGCCCCGCCCAGCAGGTACAACTGCACCGGCCGGTACACCGGAGCGGGGTTTTTGAGGGGTTCCTGTGCCCATAGCGGGCCACAAACCATTGATAATAAAAAGAATAAGCGGGAAAAACGTTTCATGACAACGGCAAGACTACCTACTGCCACCAACCAGAATTAAGCCAATATCGACGCTGGTGGAACCCGCCCAGCGCGCGCCCCCGCAACGGGCGGCCCGGCAACGGCGTGTTTTTCGATTTTGAGGCAAAATCTTTCACGGTGGGGGTCCAGGCCACGTCGGGGTCGAACAAAGTGAGGTTGGCCAGCGCACCCTCCACCAAGGCGGGCTGCGGCAGGCCCAAAATGCGCCGGGGGTTTTCGGTAAACTTGGGCAGCAGGGCGGCCAGCGACAGGCCGGAGTAGGTACGGGCCAGGGCAAAACTGGTTTCCAGGTTGATCAGGCCGTAGTCCGCCAAATCGAACTCGAGCACCTTGCTCTCCTCATCTTGGGGTAAGTGGTTGGATACCAGCACATCCACCGTGCCATCGGCCAGGGCGGCCCGAATGGCGGCCTGGTCGTCGGCACTGCGCAGGGGCGGTTTGGTTTTCAGGTTGGTGTCAAAGTCGGCCAGGTCCTCGTCGGTAAAAGCCAGGTGGTAGGTGGCCACGTCGGCCGTAACGGCCAGGCCCTCGGCTTTGGCCTGGCGCACCAGTTGCAGCCCCTCGGCGGTAGACAGGCAGCTCACGTGCAGGCGGCCGCCCGCGTAGGCGAGCAGTTGCAGGTCGCGGCGCAGGCCCATCACCTCGGCCAGGGCGGGCACGCCGGGCAGGCCCAGGTGGGTGCTGGCCAGGCCCTCGTGCATCTGGCCAAATTGGCTCAGCGATTTTTCGTCGGCCAGGTTCATAAACAGCCCGCCGATGGGTTGCAGGTACAGCAAGGTTTTGAGCACCAGGCTGGTTTTGTACACGGGCAGCAGGCCGTCAGTAAAGGCCACGGCCCCGGCGTGGTGCAGGTCCAGCATTTCGGCCATTTCGTCGCCCGCCAGGTCGGTGGAGGCGGCGGCCAGCGGCAGAAACTCCACCGGGCCTAGGGCCGAGCGGCTGCGCACAAACGCCACGGCCTCTTTGGTTTGCAGCGGCGGGTGGGTGTTGGGCAGCACGGCCACTTGGGTAAAACCCCCGCGCTGGGCGGCGGCGGCCCCGCTGGCAAAGTCTTCCTTGTGCTCCAGCCCCGGCTCGGGGATGCTGGCGCGCAGGTCCAGCCACCCGGCCGAAACGTGCAGCGCGCCCCGCCCGTCCACCACGGTGGCCCCGGCCACGGCCAGCGGCTCGGTGGTGAGGCGGGCAATTTTGCCCTCGGCCCACAGCAGATTGGCCTGGGCCAGGTGCCAAGGCGAGGCGGGGTCAAAAACGATGACGTTTTGCAATAAAACCGGGGTGTCCATGTACGAAAGCCGAGCATTCAATCGGGCAAAAATAGGGGTTATCCGAAAATGACTTACCCACGGGGGAAATAAATGATTTCATACTAAAAGGACTTAATGATTAACTGATTAGATAGTGTTACAGAATGTATGCTATTTGTTTTTCGCGTCTGTTCTGGAAATTTCCATCACTCCCGGCGCGGTCCGACGTTTCGGTATGGCGCCCTCTGGGTGGGCCAACGTTTCGATACACGCTAGTTCCGGGTTTTGGGGAGGAGCCAACCGTCAAAGGGTTTTGAAACCTGGGAGATTTCTACGGCGAGAGGTAGCGGGCGGGCGTTCATCGGCCATCAGGGCGGGCACAAGGCCCGCCCCTACATAGGTGTAAAAACCTTGTAAGATTAGCCCTGGCGGAAGGTAACCTAATTTTGAAGCGAGGATTTGTACTGTGGAAGCTATCTAACATTTAAACAACCTTCTGCGGGTGCCACTCGTATCGCTGCTCGCGCACGGGGCGACCAAAGGCTCCCGAGTCGGCTTCGTGGGCCAGGCGGTAGCCGTGCCGGGTGTAGAGCGAAAGGGCGGGGCCTAGTTCACTGATGGTGTACAAAAACGAGGAGGTGTAGCCGCCCGCCCGATGGAACTCCATGAACAGTTCCATCAGTTTTTTGCCCAGGCCCAGGCCGCGGTAAGGCGGCTCCAGGTAGAAAAACCGGAGCTGAGAAGTCCTTGGCTCGCGGTGCATAAGGGCCAGGAAACCAATGATTTGTCCACGGTGCTCGCAGATCCAAACGCGGTCGTTTTGGGGGTGGTAGGCCAGGCAAAACTCACTGATGGCCTGGGCCACGTAGCCCTCAAACTGGACGGTGAACCCGTACTCTTCGGCGTACAGTTGGGCATGGCGGTGCACCACAAACCCCAAGTCGCCGGGCCGCAGCTCGGTGCGGATGGTGATTTGGTCCAGCGTGGGTGCCGCCGAACCTAGCGGTAGCAATTGCTCCACGGTGGCCAGGCTTTGCAGCAACTGGGCTAACTGGGGCGGGGCCAGGTGGGCCACCAACGCGGCAACGTGCTCGTTTGAACGCTGGTCGAGGCCCGCAAAGGCTTGTTGGCCCGCCGGCGTGAGGTGCAAGGTGGCCGCCCGTTTGTCGGTGGGGGTAACGGTTTTGGCCACCAGGCCCGCCTTGCCCAGTTGTTGGAGCAGGCGGCTCAAATACCCTTTATCGATGTGTAGGCGCGCCGCCAGATCGGTGGCCAGCAGGCCAGGTTGTTGGTGCAGCTCAAACAGCACCCGCACTTGGGGCAGGGTAAAAGGGCTATCGTACACTTGGTGGCTCAACAGGCCCAAGGTGGCGGTGTAAAACCGGTTAAAGGCCCGGATTTGGGCGATTGGCGGCGCGTTCATACCCCGATAGTAAAACAATTAGTTGACAAAAGCAACTATTTGGGAAGAAGAATTCTCTAAACCCCCGGCTTAGGCTAAGCCAGGGAGTTTGAAAAGACCTCTTTCACATTGGATTTTAACTAAGCTTGGCCCCGAACTTGCGTTTAAAACCCGATTTTCCCGACCCTTACCCGGCTCACCTCGATTTCGCTTGGGCTGGTAGGCAAGGGCTACTCAAAAATATTACTCGCTAAGACGCGGATACGCAAAGGTGGTTTGAGGAAACCAGTTCAAACGTATTTCCCGCCAAGGCGAAAAGGAGGTTTTAGGCTTTTGACCGCGCCAAGCTTGGCGGAAATGGCCTACTCCAAACCGCCCCCGCGTTATAGTCGAGGCCGGTTTTGCGCCGGGTGGCCTAAATTCGGCCCTTGAAATCTTCCGCGATGACCAATCGTTCCCTTTTAGCTTGCCTGGGTCTATTGGCCGGGGCGGGGCTACTGCTAAGCGGAGCCAAGCCCCTGGCCCCGCCGCCAATGGCCACCCCAGCGGCCGACAGCCTGCTGCGCCTGCGCATTACCTGCGTGGGCGACCTGATGTGCCACGGGCCGGTGTTCCAATTTGCCAAACAAGCCGACGGCAGCTACGACTTTGCGCCCATGTACGCCCCCGTGCGCGACTACCTGGCCAGTGCCGACTTTACCCTGGGCAACCTGGAAACCGTACTGGCCGGCACCAGCACCGACTACAGCGGCTACCCCCAGTTCAACTCGCCCAACAGCTATGCCGATGCGCTGGTGAGCACGGGCTTCGACGCGGTGTTTACCACCAACAACCACTCTTACGACCGCCGGGAGGCCGGGGTGATCCGCACGCTGGACGAGCTGAAAAAGCGCCGCCTGCCCGCCATTGGCACTCACTACAGCCCGCAGGACCGCGACTCGGTGCGGATTTTTGACGTAAAGGGCCTCAAAATCGGGCTGTTGGCTTATACCGAGTTCTCCAACCTCACCGTCCCGGCCAACAAGCAGTACCTCGTCAACCCCATCGACTCCGCGCTGGTAAGCCGCGACATTGCCCAGGCCCGCCGCCGGGGGGCCGAGTTGGTGGTGGTCAACTTTCACTGGGGCAACGAGTACCAGCGGTTCCCCAACGACTACCAGAAGCAGGTTACCGCCCGCACCTTTGCCGCCGGGGCCGACGTGATTTTTGCCGAGCACCCCCACGTGCTGCAACCCGTGGAAATGCACAAACTGCCCGCCCAGGCCCAGGGCTTCAAAGTGGGGCTCGACAGCGGGCTGATCGCCTACTCGCTGGGCAATTTTATCTCCAACCAACAAAAACGCTACACCGACGCGGGGGTGATGCTGAGCTTGCAGATCGAGAAAAACCTCCGCACGGGCAAGCTGCGCCTGGCCCAGGTACAATATGTGCCCACCTGGGTGTTCAAAGGCAAGGCCGCCGGGCGCGACCGGTTCATCATTTTGCCTTCGTTTGCGGCCAAGGCCGACCAGTTTCCCAGCTTTATGCAACATTTGGTCCCGCCCGAACTGATTTACTTGGAAAAAAGCCACCT
This sequence comes from Bernardetiaceae bacterium, assembly GCA_025454895.1. GTDB lineage: Bacteria > Bacteroidota > Bacteroidia > Cytophagales > Thermoflexibacteraceae > JALONO01. Next base: position 2,253 of record JALONO010000205.1, on the reverse strand, counting down.
GGCCCGGATGGAGCAAGCCTACGACGACAGCCGGTTTATTTTGAACAACCGTTACCCGGCCGCCCACAGTGCCGCCTGGCAACCCATGCAACGCCTCAATCCACTGGAGCCTCCGGCCTTGCGGGCGGCGTGGGCCCCCGCCCCGTTGCGAGGGTTGCCCCGGCTCAAATAAGCCCTACGCGAGGTGCGGCCTTAGTCATGGCCCTGGCAGCCGAATTGCCGGGGGCAGCATACTTTTCCTCTAATAAAATTCTTTATAAGATATTGAAAATCTGTGAGAAAGAAAAATCATGCAATCATGCAATCATGCAATCATGCAATCATGCAATCATGCAATCATTTAGTCATTAAAAAATGTACTCGTTTTACCCCGGCCCCTCGGCGTTGTACCCGCAAGTGCGGGCCTACCTGGCCGATGCCTTCGACAGCGGCCTGCTGAGCCTCAACCACCGCAGCCCGGAGTTTATGGCCCTGGTGCAGCACACCGTGGCCGGGCTACGGGCCAAACTGGCCATCCCGGCCGACTACGTGGTGCTGTTTACCTCGTCGGCCACCGAGTGCTGGCAGGTGATTGCCCTGGGGCTGGGGCAGCCCGGCAGTTGGCACTGGCACAACGGGGCCTTCGGCGAAAAGTGGGGGCTGGCTACCCACAAGCTCACCGGGCAGGCCCACTTGCAGCCATTTGGCTTGGAACAAAACCTGGCCGAGGTGTTTGTGCCGCCAGCCCGGCCCGGCGGCCCGGCCCCGCTCATCTGCCTCACCCACTGCGAAACGTCCAATGGTACCGTGGTGGACGCGGCCACGCTGGCCCAAGTGAGCGCCCGCGCCCGCGAGGCTTGGCCCCAAGCCCTCGTCGCGGTGGATGCCACCTCCAGCCTGGGCGGCCTGCCACTGCCCTGGCCCAGCCTGGACTTGGTGTTCGGCTCGGCCCAAAAGTGCCTGGGGCTGCCCGCTGGGCTAGCCGTGCTAGTGTGCTCGCCCCGGGCGGTGGCCCAGGCCCAAGCCCAGGCCGAACAAGCTCATTATCATAGCCTTACCGCCCAACTGGCCCAAATGGCCAACTGGCAAACCACCCACACGCCCAATGTACTGGGCATTTATTTGCTGGGCCGGGTAATGGAACACGTGCCGCCCATTGCGCAAGTGGCGGCCCGGCTGCAACAACAAGCAGCCGACTGGTACCATTTTTTGGCCGAACGCGGCTACCCGGCCCTGGTGCAAACCCCGGCCCTCCGCTCGCCCACGGTGGTGGCCGGGCAAGGCCCCCCCGGCTGGGTCGCCCAGCTTAAGGCCGAAGCCAAGGCCGCCGGGTGGGTGCTCGGCAACGGCTACGGCCCGTGGAAAGCCAACACGTTCCGCCTGGCCAACTTCCCGGCCGTGAGCCAGTCCGCCATTGCCCAGCTCAGGGATTTTTTGCGGGGGTTCCCGCCGCCGGGCAAATAACCCGCTTGCCCATTCCCGCGCCCGGCCCAAAACCTCGGCAAACTGGTTGACTTTCTCCTTTTGGGGCTTGCCCTCGCGCGCGGGCACCCGGTGCGGCCGGGCGTTCACTGGCCACCAGGGCGGGCACAAGGCCCGCCCCTACACCGGGACTCTTCGGATTTGGATAAAAGCCGCTTCTTGCTCTCGAATCACTTGCCCGGCCCTACTTTGGCGGGCAGCGGGTCAAATTGCAACACCAAGTGCTTGGTGGTGAGTTGGCGCAGCAGCGGCAGCAGCACGTGCTGGGCGTTCAGTTTGGTCTGTTCCAGCAGTTGGTAAGCCTCCGCCGACTGGCGCACTTGCTCCTCGGCGCGGCGGTAAGCCTCGTCCACCAGGCCCGCCTCGCCGTTGATGAGGGTGAACTGGGTGTTGTACACCCGCGAGTCGGCGTGGTTGATTTTATAATAGCATAGCTCCGGCGCGGGCAGTTGCAGCACCAGGGTATCAGTGCCCTCGCGCAGGCGGGCGGCGGTCATCTTGGTCAGGTCCAGGCAACCGGCCGCCTCGCCCGCCACCACCAGCAGCACCCGCGCATCGGGGATAAACGGCGAACCGCTGGGCTTGGTGATCTCCACCACGTCTTTGAGCTTGTACTTCACGAGTTCCAGTTTGCCCACGGCCTCGATTTTCTCGATAATCGCCACTTGCTGGGTTACCTGTACTTCTGCGGGGGCTGAGTCTGGGCCAGCGGGCGGCCACAGCACCGCCACCAGGGCAGCGCCCAGCACCAGGGCCAGCAACCAGGGCAGTAAGCGGTTGGTCATACACGGC
>JALONO010000204.1 GCA_025454895.1 Bernardetiaceae bacterium | reverse complement strand
GCTTCAAAACTCACGTCCACCACCGGGCCGATAACCTGGGTGATCTTACCAATATTTGCCATTTGTTCAGTCAAAAAGTCTGAAAGGTTAATACCTGAATTTCAAGGAGAAAGCCAAAATTTATTGACCTGTTCGCTAAAAATCGGGGCAAAACTAGCTACAAAACCCTTTAGGGCAATCATTTTTATCCAATTTTGTTGCCGTGCCTAGATATTAAAGACGGCCGCACCGTTAAAGGGGTCAACTTTGTGAACCTGACCGACGCGGGCGACCCCGTGGAACTGGCCGCCCTCTACGCCCAAACCGGGGCCGACGAGTTGGTGTTCCTCGACATCACGGCCACGGTGGAAAAGCGCAAGACCCTGGCCGACCTGGTGCGCCGCATTGCCCGCGAGATCAACATCCCTTTCACCGTCGGCGGGGGCATCGGCTCGGCGGCCGATGTTTCGCTGCTGCTCAACGCCGGGGCTGACAAAATCTCGGTCAATTCGTCGGCGGTAAAAAACCCGGATTTAGTAAACCAACTCGCCCGGGAGTTTGGCAGCCAGTGCGTGGTGGTGGCCATCGACTCGCGGCACGTGGCCGGGCACGACGTGGTACACACCCACGGCGGGCGCACGCCCACGCCCCTGCGCACCCAAGCCTGGGCCAAAGAAGTAGAAGACCGGGGCGCGGGCGAAATTTTGCTCACCTCAATGGATCATGACGGCACCAAAAACGGCTTTGCCAAAACCCTTACAGCCCAGCTCACCCATAGTCTGGGTATTCCGGTCATTGCCTCGGGCGGGGCGGGCCATCAGGGCCACTTCGCGGAGATTTTTGCCGATGACGACGCCGATGCCGCCCTGGCCGCCAGTATCTTCCACTTTCGCGAGGTGGACATCCGCGACCTGAAGCAGTACCTCCGCCAACAAGGCGTGGTGGTGCGGCTCTAAGGCTAAAATGATTTAATGATTGCATGATCAAATGATTGTTTCACTTGGTTATCAATCATTTACAGCATCCGAAACCCACAGTCTCTACTTGATTTTGGCATCAGGCCCCATTGGAAAGGAACGTTATTACAGCGAGATTGGGGTAATGGGAAAAATGATTAGTCATTTTGGGGCGATTTACTCCGCTACTTCCGGGGCGGGCAGGGGGTTGCTCAGCCGCCGCACGATGCGCAGGTTCTCGGCCTGGACCTCAGGGTCTTGGTCCAGTTGTTTTTGGATTTGCCGGGCGCGGGCGGCGGCCTGTACGTAGTCGGTAAGGGGCCGGGGGTAGTCGATGCCCAGGCGGCAATGGTAGAAACTCTGCTCCAACGCGCTCAACCGCCACGGCTCGTGGATGAGCGAGGCGGGCACCTGGGCCAGCTCGGGCACCCATTGCTTAATGAAGTGCCCTGCGGGGTCGTGGTCGTGCGACTGCTTAACGGGGTCATAAATCCGCAAGAAATGCGCGCCCACGGCGTAGGTCTGCATCTGAAATTGCGGGTAGTGGATACCTGGCTCAAAATCAAGGAATTGCCGGGCCAAATGCACCGCGCCGGGCTGCCAGGGCTGCCACAGCACATGGCTCAGGAACGAGACTAGCATGGCCCGCATCCGAAAGTTGAGGTAGCCCGTGGCCACCACGCAGCGCATGCAGGCATCCACCAGCGGGTAGCCGGTTAGCCCGGTGGCCCAGGCTTGGAACCAGTCTTCTTTCCACTCTTTTTCCACTTTGGCGTGGGCACGGTTAATGGGCCGGTGTTCCATGCGGCAGTCCATCTCAAATTTTTGGATGTAATGGCAATGCCAAAGCAACCGGGCCTCGAAATTGGCCAGCGGCCGGGCCAACTGAGGCTGGGCATCGGCGATTTGCCGGGCCGCCTGCACTACCTGGCGCACGCTTAGGTTGCCAAAAGCCAGGTACGGCGATAGGCGGCTGCAACTGCGCCGACTGGCCTCGGGCTTCGACAAATGGCGGCTGTAATGCGCCGCCCGTTCCTGGCTAAAGCTGTGCCAATACCGCCAAGCGTACCGCTCGCCGCCCGGTTGAAAGCCCGGCAGGGCGGTGGTGTAAACCGCAGGCAGCGGCGGCCCGGCGAGGCGGGCGGTCAGCTCCGGCGGGAGGGCCAGGGGCCGCAGCCGGGCCAGGTCCACGTGGTCGGGCGGGGCGGCCATGTAGTGCGCCCAGGCCTGGGGCCAGCCTTGGCGGTGGCGCAGGCCCCGCAACACCCCGTTTTGCTGGAACTCGCGCCAAGCCACGCCCCGCTGCCGCAGCAAATGGGCCACGGCCCGGTCGCGGGCGAAGGTGAGGGCCAGGTTGGTTTCTTGGTAACTGAACACCGTTTTCACTTCCACCTCGGCCAGCAGTTGGTCAAATACCGCCGGGGCCTCGGCGTGGCAGGCCAGCAACGGCAACCCAAACGGGGCCAGGGTTTGCCGCAGGTCTGCCAGCGACTGCCACACAAACCGCCAATGGCGCGGGTCGCTTTCCGGGCAGGCCAGGTAGCTAGGTTCAAAAGTGAAAAGGAGCACTACGGGTAGCCCCGCCTCAGCTGCCGCGCGCAGGGGGGCGTGGTCGCGCCCGCGCAGGTCGCGCTTGAACCACACCACGTTGCAAACCGGCCGGGCCATCGTTTTTTGCCCATCAACCCTTTGCCCAACCGCAATGTTTACAAACCGCCCGGCCCGGCTTTAAACCCTGGGTGCGAGTTTGGCTTCCAGGGCCTCTTGCAAGGTTAAAATGGCGGTGAGGTTTTTGAAATAAAGGCGCCGCACGCGGTGAATGGCCTCCCCTATTTTAGCCCGCCAGTTATACCAGCTTATCGGCCAAAATCTCCTTGATGTCGGTAATGATTTTGTTGGCCAGGTAGTTGGCCGTGGCCGCCGACTCCGACTCGGCGTAGATGCGGATGATCGGCTCGGTGTTGGACCGGCGCAGGTGGACCCACTCGCGGTCAAACTCGATCTTTACCCCGTCGATCAAACTAATGGGCTGGCGCGCGTAGCGGGTTTTTACCAGTTCCAATATCTCGCCCACGTCGATCTGCGGCAGCAATTCAATTTTGTTTTTGGAGATGTGGTAACTGGGATAAGTGGCCCGCAGCATATTGGCCGACTTGCCAAACTTGGCCAAGTGGCTCAAAAACAGGGCAATGCCTACCAGGGCATCGCGGCCGTAGTGAAGTTCGGGGTAGATGACCCCGCCGTTACCCTCCCCGCCGATCACGGCCTGGTAGGTTTTCATGGCCGTTACCACGTTCACTTCGCCCACGGCAGCGGCAAAATACTGGCCGCCCCGCCGCTCGGTTACGTCGCGCAGGGCCTGGGTCGACGACAGGTTGGACACCGCGTTGCCCGGTTGCTGGCTCAGCACGTAGTCGGCCACGGCCACCAGGGTGTACTCTTCGCCAAAGGGCGTACCGTCTTCGCACACGAAGGCCAGGCGGTCCACGTCAGGGTCGACCACGATGCCCAGGTCGTAATTGCCCGCTTCCATGCGGCCGCAGATGTGTACGAGGTTCTCGGGCAGCGGCTCGGGGTTGTGCGGGAACACGCCCGTTGGCTCGCAAAACTGCTCGTCGATTTGCTCCACGCCCAGGGCGCGCAGCAGTTTGGGCACGGCAATGCCGCCGGAGGAGTTGACCGCATCGACCACGATTTTGAAATTGCGCTGGGCAATGGCGGCCCGGTCCACCAAGGGCAGGGCCAAAATAGCCTCGATGTGCTTATCAAGATAAGTGTCGTCAAACGTGTAGCGGCCCAACTGCCCGGAGCGGGCAAACTCCAGGTCGCCGCTCTCGGCCAGGGCCAGCACGGTTTCGCCGTCCAGGGCCGAGATAAACTCGCCGTGGTGGTTGAGCAGCTTGAGGGCGTTCCACTGGCCGGGGTTGTGGCTGGCGGTGATGATGATGCCCCCGCCCGCTTCTTCGGCGGGCACGGCCAGTTCCACGGTAGGGGTGGTGGACAGCCCCAAGTCCACCACATCCAGGCCCAGGCCTTGCAGGGTGGCCGCTACCAACTGGGCCACCAGCGGCCCCGACTGGCGGGCATCGCGCCCGATCACGATTTTGCGCCGACCGGAAGTTTGCCCCGTCCAAGTGCCGAACGCGGCGGTAAACTTTACGATATCGATAGGGGTAAAACCCTCGCCGGGCTTGCCGCCCACAATGCCCCGAATGCCCGAAATAGATTTGATGAGTGTCAAGGTAGTACCGCTAGATTGTTGATTTGGTTTGAAGGCAAAAATACTCGCTGCGCCCGCAATTTTGGCCAGTTGCCAGCCAAAGCCGTAAATAAAAGCCACTTGGGGGGATAAATGGAGCATTGGCCCTGCGGGCGGGTTTTTTAGGCAAGGGTTTGACTACCGACCACTAAATCCACTTTTTATATTATAAATAATTAAAAATTTATTTATTAAGCAAGAATTAAAGCGGAAGATAGCCCAGTTCCCGGCCCGCCCACGAGTTGCATTTGGCCGCCGTAAAAGCTATTTTTGATGCCACCAACCCAGGTTTGTCGTGTCATCCCCGCTTACTTTACCGCCTGCGCTGCCCGCTGCCGCCGAGCTAAAAACCGGCCAGGGCGGCCTCATTTTGGCCCCGCTCGACGACCTGCTCAACTGGGCACGGCTATCGTCGTTGTGGCCGCTCAGCTTTGGGCTGGCTTGCTGTGCCATCGAGATGATGGCCACCTTTGCCCCCGGCTACGACCTGGACCGGCTGGGCATTTTCCCTCGGGCCTCGCCCCGGCAGGCCGATGTGATGATCGTGGCGGGCACGGTTACGTTTAAAATGGCCGACCGCATCCGCCGCTTGTACGAGCAAATGGCCGAGCCGCGCTACGTGATCTCGATGGGCAGTTGCGCCAACTGCGGCGGGCCTTATTGGCAGCACGGCTACCACGTGGTCAAGGGCGTGGACCGCATCATCCCGGTGGACGTGTACGTGCCCGGCTGCCCGCCCCGGCCCGAGGCCCTCATCGGCGGTTTTTTAAAATTGCAAGAAAAAATCAGGGCCAACGCCCAACCTGAACCCACCCGGCTGCGCCAGTGGCTGGGGGCTAGTTAACGGCAGCCCCTAAGGGTGCCAACAGTTAGAGGTAAGTTATCGGGGGTTGACCGCCGTATCAGCCGTAACCGCCAGCGTTTTCCCCTCTATGGTGGCAAAGGTCGGATTGTTGGTCCCATTGTGGCGGATCGTTAGCCGCCTTACAAACAAGCCTGTAATATCGTTCCGGTACCAGACCTTGATGGTGGCCCGCCCGCCGGGGGCAATGATTTTTTGGTCGATTTGGGCCTGGGTGCAGGTGCAGCCCGCATCTACCGTGTCTATCACGATGGTTTCGGTAGTGGAGGGATTTGTTACCGTGAACTCCCCGGTAACTGGCTTGCCCAGTTCCACTTTCTTAAAATCGATTTTAGCTGGACTAAGTTGCAAAGCCACGGGCACTGGCCCCGCCGGGCGGCTCCAGTATAAATAACCGTTGTAACCGAGTAACGCCGCTGTGAGCACAACGGCCCCAGTGCGTAAATAATTGGCGATCGGCATGGTTGAAAAGCGTTTATTTCATGTGTAAGGTCATGATCAAATGGCCGGTTTGGGGTGGCTGGGCCAGCCCCGGCCCGATGAGCGGCAACTGGAGCTGGCGGCAAAAAGCCTCCACGGCGGGTAGGCTCTCCGCCTCAAACGAAATCAGGAAATTGCGGCCGCTGGCATCCAGCCCCACCGGCCGGCCGTGCTGGATCCAGTAAAAATCAAGATCCGGTACGTTTGGGAATTTGAATACTTTGTTGCTCCTACGGTCATAAATATAATTGGTAACTTTTCTACCTAATTTAGCCGTAAACAGACAATAATGATCATTAGCAACAAATCTGCTGCCCAAATAACTCCTATCTAGGTCTTCGTATGACCTCTCCCGGTTTTCGTCATCGCCGACTGTGAATAAAAAACGGAGTTCAGGGCCACCTTCAGTAATCTGAAAGACCGAGTCTGAAAATGGACTAGCACAATAGCCTTTATTCAAAAAGCCCGTTCCACCAAAACCTTTCCCGACACTTTTAAATGGAAAATACTTTTTCTCCACTTGCCCTTTCGCAGATACGCTAAACAAGTTGTAATTCCCGAGATCGGAACTGATCATGGCGTTATAAAAGTACATTTCTCCTCGGGGCGAAGGCCAAAATGCCACAGGATAAGCTTCTACTCTTGTATCGCCAAGAAAGGCCCCAGAAGTAATATCGTAACGTTGAATAGCCAATTTAGAGTTAATATAAAGCCAAATTTCTTCTCCTGAAGGAGATAAACTAATATCTGATGTCTCGAGATTATTGTACTCCCCTGGCCCTTCTCCTAATTTCCCGAAATACCTAATAAACCGACCAAGTGTATCGTACTGCCGTAAACTGGGAGCATAACGGTCAAGTACAAATAAATATTCCCGGCTGGCCTCAACTTTGTTGATACTTTTTATAAGTTGGTTGGTATCAGCTTCTTGTATGTGGGTTAAAGAATAACCTTTAACAAAATTGGTTATTGTAGGAGTAAAAGTTTCCTCCTCTAATAAGTTCACCTTATAAACCAAATTGCTGGCCCTATGGCTGTCAGGATTTTCCTTAAATGTACAGAAACTTAGATTAGCAAGTAAAAAGAAATAAAAGATAGAGCGCATGATATTGGTAAATAAAGTTAATAACAATGAAAACAAAACCAGCTTTATTTGAAGGCTGGTTTTGTGGTGATCAATACATTTAAAAACTTAACTTAAAGAGTGGGTCATAATTCACTGGTGCGCCGAGGCTGGGGACTCACATGGGTTAGGGTAGCAAAGCGCACTACCAGCTATACATGCTGAACCTTGACCACAGACATTACCATTATAATAACAGGGCATCTGGTTTGGAGATTGCTTCTGATGAGAGTCTGCTTGCGCCTTTGGGCTTATACATGTTAGAGTCAATGTAAAACATGTAATTAGACCAAGGCAAAATAAAACTAGTTTAGTTTTCATGATTCTTGTGCTTAATGGAATTGGTGGATAGATTGAACGTTTTGTTAAAACCTAATAAGCATTACTGCTGATTTGAGGGAGTACTCCCAAGTGGGCAGTGGTTTGCAATACAATAGCCAAACCCCATTGAGCAACTATTCCCATAAGCAACCGTGTGATCCCCATTGCAACACTCAAAATTGATTGGAGTATAGCCTGGAGGGCTTGCTTTAAGTGGGCTTTCCTGCAATAATGTCAAACCGATCGCCAAGAAGAGCGCAACAATGGGCCAAGACTTTTTAATTGAGGTGTTTTTCATGAGCTTTTTGTTTAATTTAGTTTTTGAAGTAAAAGTGACATTAACTAATTGATTAACTATTAATTATAGCATGATTAGCTAAACAAGTTGTCATTGCATATCAGCAGGACACTGAGATGGGACACAGAAACTCGACCCGGAATAACAGCTTGTTGAGTACCCGGCAAACTGGCCATTGATTAAACAACCTTCTTTAACCGGGCATTTCCTAGCAGACGCTTCCGCATTTACTTCATTAATTTGCCAAACGCTCGAACCAATCGCCAAAAACAGCGCAACAACCGGCCATGACTTTTTAATTGAGGTGTTTTTCATAAGTTTATTTGTTTTAGATTATGTGCAACAAAAATCCCCCCCCCCGTTTT
>JALONO010000019.1 GCA_025454895.1 Bernardetiaceae bacterium | reverse complement strand
GCTCAGTCCCAACCATTTAAATCTAAAGGGCGTAAAAGATGAGCAATTTCAAATAAGTTGCTGATATTCAAACATTTAAAAATCCAAAACATGTTCTTAAACCCTTAACAATCACCTACCCCAAAATCAAATAGAGATGGTATTTTGTTGATGGCATAAATGATTGATAACCAAAGAGAAAATACTATAGTCATGCAATCATTTAATCTCTAACCCTAAATTTTTGCATTACCTAATTAGGTAATATAACATCTTTTTCATCTTATTGATAATCAATGGCTTAAGTGCAATATATTACCTAAATCGTTAGGGTTAGAGTTTAATCATTACGCATACCGCTCTACGTCCTCGGCGGTGATCTCCGCGCCGCACATGATGTAGAGCCGCTCGGCCACGTTGCGTAGTTCCCGGATGTTGCCCGTCCATTCAAATTCCTGCAACTTGGCAATAGCCTCGGGGGTGGCGTGTTTCTTGGGCGTGCCGTAATCGGCCGAGATGTCGTCCAGGAAATGGTCCATCAGCAGCGGGATATCGTCCTTGCGCTCCTTCAAAGGCGGCACGTGGATCACGATCACGCTCAGCCGGTGGTACAAGTCCTCCCGGAAGTTGCCCTTCTTGATCTCGTCTTTGAGGTCTTTGTTGGTGGCGGCCAGCACCCGCACGTTCACCTTGATTTCCTTGTCGCCGCCCACGCGGGTGATCTTGTGCTCTTGCAGGGCACGCAGCACCTTGGCCTGGGCCGAAAGGCTCATGTCGCCGATCTCGTCGAGGAACAAGGTGCCCGCGTTAGCCAGTTCAAACTTGCCAATGCGCTGCTTAACGGCCGAGGTAAACGAGCCTTTTTCGTGCCCAAAAAGTTCACTTTCAATGAGTTCAGACGGAATAGCGGCGCAGTTCACCTCCACCAGCGGCATGGGCGAGCGGCCGCTTTTCACGTGCAGCCATTTGGCCACCAGTTCCTTGCCGGAGCCGTTTTGGCCCGTGATCATCACCCGCGCCTCGGTGGGGGCCACTTTTTCAATGGTTTCTTTCACCCGTTTAATGGCCTCCGACTCGCCGATGATATCAAACGCCTTGGCTACTTTTTTGCGCAGCACCTTCGTCTCGGCCACCAGCGACGATTTATCGAGCGCGTTGCGGATAGTGAGCAGCAGGCGGTTCAAATCGGGCGGTTTTTGGATAAAATCATAGGCCCCTTTTTTGGTGGCCTCCACCGCCGTCTCGATATTGCTGTGGGCCGAAATCATGATAAACTGGGTGTCTTTACCCAGTTCCATCGCCTTTTCCAGCACTTCCATGCCGTCCACTTTAGGCATTTTAATGTCGCACAGCACAATGTCAAAGTCATGCTTGGTCAGTTTTTCCAACCCTTCTTCGCCGTCTTTGGCCTCGTCCACTTCGTATTTTTCATATTCCAAAATTTCCCGCAGGGTGTAGCGGATGCTCTTTTCGTCGTCGATGATCAGGATTTTTGCCATACAGGTTTTAATTGCAGCGTGCGCAGGTAGTTTAGTAACAGGTAAAACCGAACGGCTTGCGCAAGACAGCCGTGGTTTCGCGGCTGAAAAATTAGGTTGGTTTTAGGATAACACCAAGTTTACTTTCATTTCAACCTGGCACGGCCCAAAACCGCCCCCGCTGTTTAGTTAGTTTCTTGGCACCGGAGCCGACGCATTTTAATAGGTAACCACGGTGCGGCGCCCTGCGGGCCGGGCCGACGTTTCGGTGCGCTCCGCTCCCGTGCGCGGGTGGACGTGGCAGCCCGTAGTGCCTTGGCACAACCGCTATCTAACCCTAGAGCAGGATGCGCCCTGGCTCCCCCACCGGATCGTTGGGTCATTTACCGCAGCCGCAGGGGGTAAAGTACTCACCAACTTTTAAGTTCTCGCCCACGGGCAGGGGGCCAGGCTTGAGACGGGGGTTCCAGGCCAGCAACTGGGGCACGGTGGTTTGGTATTCCCGGGCCAGGGTTTCCCAGCGGTCGCCAGAGCGGGTGCGGTGCTGGCGGCTGGCATTCGCCTCGGGCGGTTTGGCCGGGTTAACGGGCAGGTCCCAAGTAGCCCGGCGGCACACTCGCAACTGCTGGCCGGGCAAGGGGTAGTTGTTCTCAATAAAGTTCCACTCTTCCAAGCAGGCCCGGCTCACTTGGTACAGCTCCATGATCTGATCCAGCGTTTCGTCCGGCCCCACGGTATGGATCACGAACTCCCGGAAATCCTCAGGCCGGGCGGTGTCCACCTGGGTGAGTAGGCGCAGCAAAGCTACCGCCCGCTTAGCCACGGGGTTGGTGGGCTGCTCAACCGAACTTTTGGCGGGGGAAGGGTTGGCGGGGCCGTCGGTGGTGGCCTCTTCTTCCCCTTCCTCTTCAGTAGCTTGCTCGCTGGGCGGAGGCTCCGTATTTACCTGGGCGGGCAGGCCGGGCAGTAAATCCAAGTCGGCGGTGAGGAGGGCCTTGCGCGCGTAGGCGATGGCCAGCGTCCGCTGGTTGCGCTGCTGGTAGTGCTCGGCCAGGCCCAGGGCCGCCGGGGCGGGCAACGGGTAAACCCGCGCTTCGCAAAACTTTTCCAAGTCGATGTAAAGTCGCAACAAGGCCGCCGTATCGCGCTGGTTTTGATGCAGTTGGGCCATGCGCAGGTACTGGGCCAGGGCCGGGCGCGCGTCCTGGCGGTCGGCCGCTAGCATCTGCAGTCCTTTTTGATAAAAGGCCAGGGCCTTGGCAGGTTGCTGGGCCGCGAGGTACACTTCGGCGGCCTGGTTTTGGTAAGCGACCGCCGAGGGGCAAGCTTGGCAACTGCCCCAGCGGTCCGCCGCCAGTTCGGTTAGCCGCTGGGCGGCGGCCTCGGGTTGGGCGGCCCGGGCTAGTAGGAACGCGGCCACCTGCCCCGCCACGGCCGCACTGCCCCGCAGCCCCGGCGTGGGGGCGGCCAATTCGCGGGCGCGCCAGGTTTTGGCCCAGGCCAGCAGGGTATCGGCCAGGGTGGCCAACTCGGGGGGAGTGGGCTGCCATCGGGCACGGGGCAAACCAGAGGCCCCGGCGTACCAGGGGGGCAAGTTCAAGGTCAAGGGCCTGGCCAAGGTGCGCAAATCGGCGGGCAAATTATTGAATTGCAGAAAGGTAGCCAGATCGGTGCCCGCCGCCGCGGCCACCCCGGCCAGCGACTGGCCCGCCGCTACCTGGTACTCGGTTTGGCCGGGGGCGAGGCGCGGGATCGCCAACGCGCCCGCGCCCACTTGCGCCCAAGACCGCTCGCCCGCATTGCGCAAGGCGTACTGAGCTTGCTTGACCCGTGAGGTATCCGGTTGGGCCAGGCGGTGGCGCAGCAGTTGGGCCTGCCAAAACAAGGCAATTTCGGGCAGGCCGTGCCGCTCGTAATGGGCGGCCAAGGTGGCCAGTTGGGTGGCCGGATCGGCGGGCCAAGCGGGGTGCCGGGCCACCAACGTCCGCCAACGGCCCAGCCAAAGGTTAGCCTCCGGCCAGTTGGCGGCCCCGGCCAACTGCCCACGGTAAAACCACAACCAATTGGTGGCTAGCTGATGAGCCGTGGCTGCATCAGCGGCAGCGGCATACGCAGCTGCAAAGTGGGCTTCGGCCCGCTCGGGCTGGTCCAGGGTAGCCCACATTTGGGCAATGGCCCCCTGGTTCGCTGCCTTTTGGGCCGGAGCCATCAGGGCCAGCCGGGCGGCCACCACTTGGGCCAGGGCGGCGAGCTTGCCCGTTCGTTGGTAATAATGTTGCAGAAAATCCAAGGCCCAGGCCTGTTTTTGGGGATCGCCCTCGCGCTGGCGCACGGCCAGCCAGCTTTGGTAGCACTGCTCAGCCTGGGTGGTATCGGCCAGGCTGAGGTGGAAATCGCCGAGCTTGCGCCAAGCCCAGGCCTCGCCGTCGGGCTGGCCAATTTGCTGGCGGAGGACCAACGCCCGCTGGTAATGGGCCAGAATCTCGGCCCGGCGGCCCCGGTTCTCAATGTAGAGTTGTTGACCCACAAAAATAGTCCCGGCCAGCAGGTGGTTCACTTGGGCTACTTCGGCCGCCGTGGCTTGGTAGCGGGCGGCCAGTTCGGCCAAGCTCGAGTCGGCGGGGGTTACCAGGTGGCGGGTCCAGCGCAGGGCATCGCCGAGGCGCAGGTGGGCCACGGCCTCGCCCTCGCGGTAGCCTAGCGATTGGGCCAGTTGGCGGGCCTCCTCGGCGTAGCGGGCGGCCTGGGCAAAGTCGGGCTCGAGTGGGGCCAGTTTGTTGAGCAGGGTAACGCGGGCCACGCCCTGGGCGGTATCCAGGTTGGCCCGGAGGCGAAGGGCTTGGGCGGCTTCCACCTCGGTAAAAATGGGCAGTTGGGCCTGGGCGGCACCCGCCAGTAAAAATAGAAACAACCAGTTAAAGTACTTCATGGGCAAGCAATGGGGCCGGATTACGGGCCGAAGGGCAAGTTACGCTAGAAAACCTGGTAAGTGTGGTAGAATTTGGTCGAGGAATGAGGTTCCTAGGCAGTACGGTTAGCCGCGCCCGGCGGCCGAGTCGTCGGACCGCTGGAGGGCGGTGAGGCACGAACCGGTGTTTTGGCGGGGGCGGCGGACTGCCGCGCTAGCTGGCTGGCCCGTTGCCCCCGCCAAAACACGGGAACTAGCGTGTACCCCACAAGACGCCGCACCGAGGTCGCCTAGGCAAACGTTCAGATCCCGGCGCCCAAAAAAGTAAAAAGCCATTTTTTTAGATACAAGCGAAAAGGGCGGATTTGGACAAGCGCGGCTAATTGCGGACGGCTTGATTTAGCTTTGCGCCTGTTTTTACTCTGCCGCATGGACGCGCTCAAAGAAACCAACTTCCAATTTGCGGGGCAAACCGGGTTTTACCGGGGCAAAGTCCGCGATGTGTACCATTTGGCCGACCGGCTGGTGGTGGTGGCCTCGGACCGGATCTCGGCGTTCGATGTGGTGCTGCCCCGCGCCATCCCGCACAAGGGCCAAGTGCTCAACCAAATTGCCGCCCATTTTCTGCGGGCAACGGCCCACTTGGTGCCCAACTGGCTGGAAGCCCTGCCCCACCCCAACGTGGCGGTGGGCAAAGCCTGTGAGCCGTTTAAGGTGGAAATGGTGGTGCGCGGCTACCTGGCGGGCCATGCCTGGCGCACGTACCGGGCGGGCGGGCGCACCCTCTGCGGCGAGCCGCTGCCCGAGGGCCTGCGCGAAAACGACCGCCTGCCCCAGCCGCTGATCACGCCCACTACCAAGGCCGAGGCCGGGCACGACCAGGACATCAGCGAAGCCGAAATCATCGCCCAAGGCTTGGCCAGTGCTGCCGACTACGCAGTGCTGAAACGCTACGCTTTGGCCTTGTTTGCCCAGGGCACCCAAATGGCCGCCGAGCGCGGGCTGATTTTGGTGGATACTAAATACGAATTTGGCAAGCGGGACGGCCAGATTTACCTCATCGACGAAGTCCACACCCCCGACTCGTCGCGCTACTTTTACGCCCAGGGCTACGCCGAGCGCCAGGCCCAGGGCCAACCGCAACGGCAACTGTCCAAAGAGTTTGTGCGCGAGTGGCTGATCGAGAACGGTTTCCAGGGCCAAGCGGGCCAAAGCGTGCCACCCATGACCGACGAACGGGTGGCCCACATCACCGACCGGTATGTGGAGCTCTACGAGCAGCTCACTGGCCAGCCATTTGTGCGGGGTAGCTACGCCCACCGCCTGGCCGAGATTGAACAAAGTGTAAAATCGTACCTGGGCTGAACCAACCCACCGCCCAGCAAGTTATATATAAGAGAAAGTGGCCGTTGAGGCCGCTTCGCCCTGCTTCGGGGCCAAACCGGGAAACCTAACCACCTGGCAGTCGCCAAGGCCGTCGCGCCGAGGGCGACGATTACCTAACCATTTGTCAATCAAGATGACCATTGAACAAATTTATACCGGCTGCTTAGCCCAGGGAGCTTATTACCTGCAAGCGGGCAACGAGGCCGCCGTGATTGACCCCTTGCGCGAAGTGAAACCCTACCTGGAAAAAGCCAAGCGCAACGGGGCCACCATCAAATATATTTTTGAGACGCACTTCCACGCCGACTTTGTGTCGGGCCATTTAGACCTGGCCGAGGCTACGGGGGCGCCCATTGTGTACGGCCCGCAGGCCAAGCCGTCGTTCCCGGCCCTCATCGCCACCGACGGCCAGGAGTTCCGCCTAGGCCCGGTACGCCTGCGCGTGCTCCACACGCCCGGACACACGCTCGAGTCCACTTGCTATTTATTGTTGAACGAGGCGGGCCAACCCCAGGCCGTGTTCACCGGCGACACGCTGTTCATCGGCGATGTGGGCCGCCCCGATTTAGCCCAGAAAAACGATTTGACCCAGGAAGATTTGGCCGGGATGCTGTACGACTCGCTACACGCCAAGCTGATGCCCCTGCCCGACGAAGTGGTGGTGTACCCGGCTCACGGGGCCGGTTCGGCCTGCGGTAAAAACATGAGCAAAGAAACCTCGGATACCCTGGGCCGCCAAAAAGCCAGCAATTACGCGCTGCGGGCAACCAGTAAAGCCCAGTTCGTTAGCGAAGTAACCGAGGGGCTTACCCCGCCGCCCTATTATTTCCCGCAGAACGTGCGGATGAACCAACAAGGTTATGCCAGCTTGGATACCGTGCTGGGCCAAGGCTTGCGGGCCTTGCCGCCCGCCGAGTTTGAGGCCCTAGTAAGCCAAACCGGGGCCTTGGTGCTGGACACCCGCGCGCCCCAGGTGTTCAAAAACGGCTTTGTGCCTAACTCGGTGAACATAGGGGTAGATGGCGATTTCGCGCCCTGGGTGGGCACCCTCCTCACCGACATTGCCCAGCCCCTGGTGATCGTGGCCGAGGCTGGGCGAGAAGAAGAGGTGATCACCCGCCTCTCGCGCGTGGGGTACGACCACACGCTGGGTTACCTGGCCGGGGGCATTGCCGCTTGGCAAGCCGCTGGTTACGAGGTGGATACCATCGAGTCGATCCCCGCTGAGGAGTTTGCCCAACGGCTGGCCCAAGGCCCGCTGGCGGTCAAAGACGTGCGCAAACCCGCCGAGTTTGCGGCCGGGCACGTGCAGGCGGCCGAAAACCTGCCCCTGGCCGAACTGAACGACCTGATGAGCCACCTGAACGCGCAGCAACCCAACTACGTCCACTGCGCGGGGGGCTACCGTTCCATGATCGCCTGCTCCATTTTAAAAGCCCGGGGCTACCCGGTGCTCGACGTGGCCGGGGGCTACAAGGCCATCGCCCAAACCAAGGCCCCGCTGGCCGTGCCCACTGAAGCCTAATCATTTTCCCCGCTTACCGTTTTGCCAATGGCTGCCTTTGGCTGGCCGGTTTTTTGTACCGGCCAAAAATAACGCGGTTGGCACCTCTGATTTTAGGGGCCGGAGTTTCATATCTCTCGGGTACTTTTTTAGCAAGTATGCTGTTATCTTGTTGCGCCAAGGCCCGAAAATTCCCTTAGCCGGTGGCGCAGTATGAGGTTGCGGAACCCGCTGGTTTCCGGGATTTTGGCTTGGCAACGAGCGCGCCCTAGCCCGCTTGGCCCGGCTGTCCGCCTTGGCCAAACGCCGCAAAAAACGCTCGAGGATTTTTTGGCAAAACCACAAAAAACGGGTAAAAAACCCTAACTTTGCCTTTCCTTTGTGCCACAAAAAATAATCACCCGCCTAATCCGCTGTTGCATAGACATTTATGGAAAACCCGATTGCCAAACAATTAGAAGCACTGCTCAAACTCCAAGCCATCGACTCCAAACTGGACGAAATCAGCAAACTGCGCGGCGACTTGCCCGAAGAAGTTCGGGACCTGGAAGATGAAATAGCAGGTTACGAAACCCGCATCGGGCGTTTCAACGAAGAACTCAAAACCCTTCAAGAAACCATCAAGCAAAACAACAACCTGGTGCGCGAGGCCGAAGGGCTGATCAATAAGTACCAGGAGCAGCAGAACAACGTGCGTAACAACCGCGAGTTTGAGGCCATTGCCAAGGAAATCGAGCTGCAAGAACTGGAGATCAAAATCCTGAAAAAGAAAAGCGGCGAAGCCCACCTCAAAATCGAAGCCAAGGAAGAGCAGATTGAGCAAACCGAGGCCACCATGACCGAGCGTAAAAAAGACCTGGCCAATAAGCAGCGCGAACTAGAGCAGTTGATTGCCGAAAGCGGGGAAGACGAGGAGAAAATGCAAAAAGAGCGGGAACGCCGCGTAAAAGCCGTGGAGTCGCGCCTGCTGAAATCTTACGAAAAAATCCGGGGCAATGCCCAAAACGGCTTGGCCGTAGTTTCGGTAAAGCGCGATGCTTGTGGTGGTTGCTTTAACGTGGTGCCGCCCCAGCGCCAAGCCGACATCAAGGAACGCAAAAAAATCATCGTTTGCGAGCACTGCGGCCGTATCTTGGCCGATGTGGAAGACATCGTCATCCCTGAAAAAGTAACCAAAAAAGGGTTGAAAAAGAAAGAAGCCGCTGCGGTCGCTCCTGTGGAAACCAGCGTGGAGGAGTAAATCCCGTTTCGTCTTTCCTTATAATCCATTTACTATTTGCTAAAAAGGGCCGGACTTTTTCAAAGTCCGGCCCTTTTTAGTTGACGTATCAGTTCCGATTACCCCGTGATGACGGGCCCAACCCTCCCAATCAATTGCGGTAACCTATTACTGCCACACGATTTCCAGCACCTGCCCGGCCACCGCTACCGTGGTGCGGGTGGCCCCTTCGCGGGGCATAATTTTGTACCGCCCTTTTTTGGGGCTTAGCAGGTCTTGCGCCACCACGGTCCGCTCGTTGATTTTGTGGAACACCAGGGCCTTGGCATCCTTGACGGCTTTCAATTGCAAATCGTATTGGCCCTTGGCCTTGACCACGGCCGCCCCGGGCGCGGGTTTGCGCCCGTGGATGTACTGCAACGCCCGGCTGGCCAGCGGAGTGCCGTAGCCCACATAGTTGTTGCCAAACGGATACAAAGTGCCACACTGCTCAATCATAGCAAAAATTTGTTTGCTGGAGGCGTTGGGCTGGGCCTGCATGAGGCAAGCGGCAAACCCCGTGATCACCGGGGCCGAAAACGATGTGCCCGCCATCAGTTGCACCGAGCAGGCCACGTTGGGCTTTAAATAAGGCAACTGGGCCGGGCCAATGCTACTGTAATAGGCTTTAAGGCCCTGGTTGCTCAAGGCCCCTACCGACAGCACGCCCTGGGCATCGGCCGGGGCCGACACCACCTGCCAGTCGAACTCCGAGCCTTCGTTGCCCGCCGATACCACCAACAGGATGCCCTTGTCATCGGCCGCGATCTGGGCGGCCCGGCTCACCACGCTGGTTTTGCCGTCCATTTGGCTGGGCTGGTAGTTGTCCTCGTTTTTATCGAACCCATTGGCGTAGCCCAGCGAAGTGTTGATGAGGCGCACGCCCAGGCTGTCCATCCATTCCATGCTGGTTACCCAGTAGTCCTCTTCGGCCCGGAACTCCCGGTCGCCGTGGTCGGTGCGGGCCAGGTAAAAGCGGGCGTTGGTGGCCAGCCCATACTGCTTTTTGGTTTGCTGTACGCCCGTAATCATTTGCAGCACGGTGTTACCGTGGTCGTCAGAGGACGTTTCTCTTTCCGAAAAATGATTGATTTTCAAGGGATTGAGCATATCCCGAACGCCTAGAATGCGTTGTTGGTCAAACAAGTGTTGTAAGTATGGGTTTTCGTTGGCCCCTAAAAAACCCGCATCGATCACCCCCACCACTACGCCTTCGCCGCTGAGGCCGGCCTGGGCAAAGGCATTGGCCCCGATCTGCTCCAGGGCCGAGCCGTATTCGGTCGGGTCGGCGGCGGAAGCGGCCAGCACTTGCACGCGCCGGCCCATCGGCTCCACGGCTTTTACGTAGGGCAACTGGCGGCAGCGGGCCGCCTGCTCGGCCGTCATCCGCACCGAAACCGCGTTGAGCCACTTGCTTTGGCACACCACTCCCGTGCCAGCCCCGGCGGCTACCTCCCGCACCCCTTGCACATAGGCGGGCGCGAGCGGCATATCGGTCAATTGCACCAAGGGTAGCCCAAACTTTTGGCGGTTCTCGATCGCTTGCGGGCTGAGGTGTTGCCGGTAATCGTACCCCTGGGTGGGTTTATCGGTAAAATAAATCCAATACTTGGTAGCTGGGGCCTGCCCCCAAACTGGGAGGGCCATCAACAGGATCGTCCCTACTAAAATTATGACTTTGCTCATCATTGGTTACATAAACTTGAAAACACCCTTAAATTTCCGAAAAAAACCGAGGGTATGCAACCAAGCCTAACCTGGTCTGACCCATTTTCCATCGGCTTTTGTTACAACCCGCTAATTGTCAAAAAGTTAACTTATCCAACTTTTACCCAAAACAATTTTTTGTATGAGCTTTAAAATCAGCGTAGAAAAAGGCCCCGAGTTCAACATTGAAGTCGGCAAACCTACCGAACCCCTGCAAATCAACGGCGAACCACTGGCCTGGAACCTGGTGAAACTGGCCGATGGCCATTTCCACATCTTGCATCAAGACCGCTCTTACCGCGCCGAACTGGTAAAAGCCGACTATGAGAACAAACACTTTGTGCTCAAAGTAAACGGCCAATTGTACACCCTCAATGCCAAAGACCGGTTTGACCTACTACTCGAGCAAATGGGCATGGGCAAAGCCGCCAAAGCCAAGCTCAACGACCTGAAGGCCCCCATGCCGGGCGCCATTTTGAGCGTGGCCGTGAGCGAGGGTGCCCAGGTGAAAAAAGGGGAGGTAGTGCTCATTTTGGAAGCCATGAAAATGGAAAACGTGCTCAAAGCTCCCGGCGATGCCACCATCAAAGCCGTGAAGGTGGCCAAAGGTGATAATGTGGAGAAGAACCAGGTGTTGGTACTATTTGAATAGTTCTATGCCCTAATCAACTGATCAGCATACCTAACCGTCAGGATCTTTCGTTCTAAAACTAAAACTCCATTGGCCCGCCGCTGATGGTCGTTGGTGGTTCATCACCTGAAAAATGTTTTACTTTTGGCACGAAAAACCAAATTTCCTGACGGTCATGAAACGATTTTTTTGGGCTGCTACAATCCTGTCGTTGTGGACAGGTTGTAAAACATCACCTACCACAGTGGACCTAGTTACGGCTAAAGCCGAAATGCTAGCCGCCGACCGGGCCTTTTCCCAGGCTTCGGCCCAGAGAGGTATGCGGGCGGCTTTTGCCGATTTTGCCCACCTCGAGGCCGTGCTCCTGCGCCCCAACGCCATGCCGGTGGTGGGGCTAGCTTCGGTGCAGCATTTTAACGCCGACTGGCCCGACTCCACGTACACGCTCACCTGGGAGCCCCTGGGCGGCCGCATCGCCTCCTCCGGCGATTTTGGCCAAACTTACGGCACCTACCTGCTGCAACCCCGCGACACCACCCTGCCCGCCCAGCAAGGCAATTACCTCACGGTTTGGCAAAAAAACCAACAAGGCCAATGGCAATGGATAGGCGATACCGGCAACCTGGGCTTGCAAAAAACCGGACCTAACGTCACGGCCGCCTCCGACCAACCCGTTCAAAAGCGCGGCAAGATGGCCCCGGCTGCCCCGGCCGCGCGGCGCTGAGCTTTTTAAACCGATGCCTCACCTTGATCCGCCCTTGGCCGTAGTGGTGCTGGCCGCTGGGGCCTCCACCCGGCTGGGGCAGCCCAAGCAATTATTGCCCTACGGCGGCCAAACCTTGCTCCGCCGGGCCGTAACCACCGCCCTGGCCGCCCAGCTTGGGCCGGTGGCGGTGGTGCTGGGCGCGCAGTCGGCCTTATTCAAGTCCGAATTAGCCGAGTTGGCCGTTAGCGGCAAGGAGCCGACTGGGCGACCGCCCAACCCGTTGAGGCCGTGGTGTTTATGCTGTGCGACCAGCCCCATGTAACGCCCCCACTGCTTCAACAATTACAAACTGAATTTGCGGCCAGCCACCTGCCTTTGGTGGCCAGCCGATACGACAACGGCCAAATGGGCGTGCCCTTGCTGGTGGGCCGTTCGTTATTTGGCGAGCTAGCCCAATTGCAGGGCGACGGCGGGGCCAAAGCCCGCCCCCGGTTGGATAATTAACCGAAACCCCGGTACTTCGCGGAGTTTTTTGCAAGCCAAACCACTATGCTAACGCTGGAGCAACTCCGCTGGGGAACCGTTACCGAACTCATGCAATTCCACGACGCGGGCATCCCCTTTGCTGACTGGGGCATTAAGGGCCATAACCGTCCGTTTATTTTGGCCACCGTGCCGTTTAAACCGGGCCAAACCGTGGTCGAAATCGGCGGGGCGTACAGCGAACTGCCCCAGCACATTGCCCGGCAGTTTGGTTGCCAAGTGCACGTGATCGACGACTTTGGGGTCGAGAGCGGCGAGGCCGAAATGTGGAGCCGCTGGGGCCAGCGCGAAGAACTGGAACAGAAAAACCCGGACGTTAAGTACATTTTCGACCGGGCGGGCAACTTCGGTTCCACCGTCATCCCCCAAAATTTTTACGATGTGGTGTTCTCCGTTTCCACCATCGAGCACATCCCCGAAACGGCCATGGCCGGGGTTTTCCGGCACATGGAGGCCATGCTCAAGCCCGGCGGCCTCATGGTGCATTGCATCGACCTGCAAATTCCCCTGAAGCTGCACCGCGGCCCCGGCCTCCAAAGCCTGCTGGCCGGCACTCTGGGCTACTGGCTCTACTTTGCCGCTGCCACCCCGTTTGCCTCGGCAGCCAAGCCCCAGCTCAAAACCTTGCGCGGGTGGAAAAGTTTCCTCCGCCAAACCTTTGGCTCCCAGTTCCGCTCCGCGCCCGGGCTCCAGGTGGAAGGCGCGGTTTCCAGTTCGCTCAACTCCGACATTGTGCTGGAGCCGATGGAAATCATGTACAAAATCTACCCCCCGAAAAACCAAACCAAGTTTTATCGCCGCAAAGGCACGTTTGTGATGGTGCTGCGCAAAAGTTAATTAATTGATATTGAAGTTTTTACATTCAAATTAACCCCATCACCGGGCGCAAGCACCCACCCTGCCCTTATGAAACTCGACCTGCTGGCCATCGTGGCCCACCCCGACGACGCCGAACTGGGCTGCGGTGGCACCCTCATCAAGCATGCCGCCCTGGGTTACCGCACGGGCGTGGTGGACCTTACCGCCGGGGAACTGGGCACCAACGGCACCGCCCAAACCCGGGCCGAAGAAGCCGCCGCCGCCAGCCAACTGCTGGGCCTGCAAGTGCGGGCCAACCTGGGCCTGCGCGACGGTTTTTTTGCCAACGACGAGGCCCACCAACTGGCCGTAGTGCGGGCCATCCGCCAATACCAACCCGAGGTGCTGCTGGCCAACGCCCAGGCCGACCGCCACCCGGACCACGGGCGCGCCGCCCAACTGGTGGCCGATGCCTGCTTTTTGGCCGGGTTGCCCAAGGTGCAAACCGAACTTAACGGCCAGCCCCAGGCCCCTTGGCGGCCCAAAAACCTGTACCACATTATCCAAAGCAACTACCTAAAACCCGATTTTGTGGTCGACATCACGCCGTATTGGGAACAAAAAATGCAGGCCGTTTACGCCTACAAAACCCAGTTTTACGTGCCCGGTCAGGCCAACACGCCCACGTTTATCGCCACGCCGGAGTTTATCCGCTTTTTGGAGGCCCGCGCCCGCGAGTTTGGCCAGGCCATCCGCACCACCTTTGGCGAGGGCTTCCAAACCAACAAACAACTGGGGGTCAACAATTTATTTGATCTTCTTTAAACGAAAAAGAAACGCTCAAAAAGCCGCAAAAAATCTAATTCAATAGACCTCTTGCAGATTAGCTTATTAGACTGGTTACAGATTGGATTTTCGTTTGAAATGCGCCCTTTTTGACCCCACCCTGTCCAGCAGCACTGGCTCGCCCCAAAAGCTCATTCGCTTTTGGTCGTCCGTCGGGAAAGGGACGCAATTACGACCTGAGTACGGGTAATGCGCAAGAGGTATAATATTATGATTATCATATATTTGCAAGAAATCTTTCTTTTAAAACCCGGCTTTAAACCGCTGCATCAGCCAATACATGCCCACCAGGGTGAGCAGGGCCAGCGGGATGCCCGCCATGTCCAGCACGGCGCGATAGTCGGGCACCAGCCATAGCCCCAAGGCCCCCACCCCAAAGGGCAACAGGGCCACCGCCATTTGCCGGAAGGGGCGTCGCTGGTACGAGGGCAGTTCCCGGTCGGCCCGGCCGGGCAGCAGGAACTGGAAACCGGCCGCCAGGCACAACATCCCGCCCAACACGGCTAACAGCAGCAATGCCTCCACGCCATAATACTTGCTCATTATTCTGACATTTTTTTACCCTTGGCTGATGGTTTTTTACCGCAACTTCAACCGCACACCCGTTTCAGGCTAGCTCAAGCAAGGTTTTAACACTTTTACTTTGGCCTCCTTAACTAGGATGAAACGGCTAACCCGCCAGCAAAGAAAGCCTAAAACCCACCATTGGCCCTCCGGTAAAAGCCTTTACTTTTGCCCGCCGCTCGGCGACTCGCCTGCCCAATTTGAAAATGAAAAAACTATTCTATCTATTTTGCCTAATAGCCCCCGCCGCCTGGGGCCAGGCCAACCTATACCAGTTAGCCGACGTACCCCTCAACGACCTGAGCGCGTTCAAAAACCCGCCCGCCAATTGGCAGGTCGTGGGTGGCCTCACGGCCGGCCCGGCCCAGCCGCAGGCGCGCACCAGCGCGGGCACGGGCGTGTTGGCCAATCAGTACAACGACAAAATCAAGTACCAATCTGCGGCTAATTTGTTCACGGCCTGGGAACACGGCGATTTGTACCTGGAAACGGAATTCATGTTGCCCAAAGGCTCCAACTCGGGCCTGTATTTTCAAAGCCGCTACGAAATCCAGCTCTATGACAGTTGGGGCGTGGCCCGGCCCAGGGTGGTGGACTGCGGCAGCATTTACGAACGCTGGGACGAGCAGCGGCCCAACGGCCAAAAAGGCTACGAAGGCCACCCGCCCTTGGTAAACGCCTGCCTGGCCCCCGGCCTGTGGCAGCGGCTCACGGTGCATTTTCAGGCCCCGCGCTTTGGGGCCGACGGGCGCAAAACCGCCCCGGCCCGGTTTGTAAAAGTTACGCTCAACGGCATCACCCTGCACGAAAACGTGGTGCTGAGCGGCCCCACCCGCGCCGCCGCTTTTGACCATGAGCAAGCCCTGGCTCCGCTGATGATCCAAGGCGACCACGGGCCAGTGTATTTCCGAAATATGCGCTACGCCCGGTTGGAACAGTTGGATGCCCGCCTCACCAACCTCACTTACCAATACTATGAGGGCCGCGAACCGCTGGGCCAAGGCAAGGCCAAACTAGTGCGCGAGGGCCCAACCGCCGGCCTTGACTACCGCCTGGCCGATGCCAAGAGCGATTATACCCTGGTGTTCAAGGGCCAACTGCAGGTGCCCACCGCAGATACTTATTCGTTTACTTTCCGGGGCGGGGGCAACTTCCAACTTGTGGTGGGCAACCAAACCGTCTTGCCCGAAAAATGGACTTGGCTCGGGGGCGAGCCGTTGCGGGCCACGGCCACCCTCCCTGCGGGCCAGCACCCATTTACGCTTACGTTGCACCGCGACTTTACCTGGAGCGGGCCGGGGCTGGGCTGGTTTATCCAAAAACCGAACAGCCAATTGCTGGCCCTGCACAACCCGGCCTCGCTGCCCGAACGCCCACCCGCCCCGTTGATTGAGGTACCGGTGGGCCAGCAACCTGAGGTTTTACGCTCGTTTTTGTACCACCAGGGCAGCAAACGCACCCACTGCCTCTCGGTGGGCGACCCGGCCGGTGCCCATTACAGCTACGACCTGAACCAGGCCGGCCTGCTCCAAATTTGGCGCGGCGGGTTCCTGAACGCCACCGATATGTGGCACGAGCGCGGCGAGCCACAAACCGCTAGCCCCCTGGGCGGGGCCGTGGTGCTGGCCGGGCGGTGCCCCGTAGTGGCCCTGGCCAGCCCGGAGGCCCCCCTACCCGACTCGCTGCCGCCCGCCCTGCTGGCCGACCGCGGCTACCGGCTGGAAAACGGCTACCCGGTGTTCCTGCATCGCTACCAGGCGGTTGATTTTACCGACCAACTGCGCCCGCTGCCCGGCGGCCAGGGCCTGGAACGCCAACTCCAGTTAGCTAGCTTGCCCAGTGGCACCGTTTACTACCGTTTGGGCGAGGGCCAGCAGATAGTGCAAGTGGAAAAAGGCATTTACGCCGTTGATAATCAGCAATATTACATCCAGGTGGACGAACGGGCCAAGCCGCAAGTGCGCACCCAAGGCGGGCGGCAGGTGCTACTGGTAGAGGCCGGCGGCAAAAGCCCCCGGTTGCAACTGAGCTATCAAATAATTTGGTAGCCGCCCAGGCCCGCGCGCAGACGCTGGCCCTGGCCAACGAGGCAGGTTCAAAAGCAACGAAACCAGCGAAAACCCCACTATCCCCCGAAAAGCGTTAACTTTCCGGCTCATTTCGCCTGCCCATGTCCCAAACCGAAGCTACGGCTAGCGGCAAAATTTTTGACCGCAAAGTCTTATCGGGCATTTTCGTTTTTGTTAAGCCCTACCTTGTCAAGTTTTACCTGTTGGTGGGCCTCACGTTGCTGCTGGGCCTGCTTACCCCCCTGCGGCCGTACTTGATCCAGTACACGGTGGACCGCTACATTAGCGTGGGCGATGTGGCCGGGCTGGTGTGGATGACCTGGGCGCAAGTGGGCTTGGCCGTGGTGCAGGCCCTCATCCAGTTTTACAACGCCTACCTGTCGGCCTACATTGGCCAATACGTGATCCGCGATATCCGGGTGGCCCTGTACCGGCACCTGCTGTCGCTGAAAACCCAGTATTTCGACCGCACCCCGGTGGGGCGGCTCATCACCCGCAATATTTCGGACGTGGAAACGCTCAATAACGTTTTTACCGAGGGCCTGGCCGCTATCGCGGGCGACTTGCTGCAACTCCTGTTTATCCTGGGGCTGATGCTGTACACCGACTGGCGGTTGACCCTGGTGAGCCTGGCCACGTTCCCGCTGCTGTTTTTGGCCACTTATATATTTAAGGAGAAACTCAAAACCTCGTTCAACGATGTGCGCACCGCTGTGGCCAACCTCAACTCGTTTGTGCAAGAGCACATTACAGGCATGAGCGTGGTGCAGATTTTCAATGCCGAAAAGGTGGAGTACGAAAAATTTGAGGCCATCAACCGTGAGCACCGCCGGGCTCACCTCAAGTCGGTCAAGTATTATTCTATCTACTTTCCGGTGGCGGAAGTCATTGGTGCCGTGGCCACGGGCATGTTGGTGTGGTACGGGGCGCGCGGGGTCATCTCGCAAGACATGACCCTGGGCACCCTCATCGCGTTCATTTTGTACATCGCCATGTTTTTTAGGCCCATCCGCCTTATTGCGGACCGGTTCAACACCCTGCAACTGGGCATCGTGAGCGGCGACCGACTGCTCAAGATTTTGCATAGCCAGGACCAAATCCAGAATACGGGCACGTACCGCCCCGCCCAAATGGCCGGGCAAGTAACCTTTGACCAAGTGTGGTTTGCTTACGAAGGCGACAACTACGTGCTCAAAAACCTGAGTTTTAGCGTGAAAGCAGGCCAAACCGTGGCTTTGGTGGGGGCCACCGGGGCGGGTAAGTCGTCCACCATCAACCTACTTAGCCGCTTTTACGATGTGAACCAAGGTCAAATTTTGATCGACGGCCACAACGTGCGCGACTACGAGCTTACCTACCTGCGCGACCGCGTAGGCGTGGTGTTGCAAGATGTATTTCTTTTTTCCGATACCATTTTCAACAACATTACCCTGGGCAACCCGGCCATTACCCGCGCCCAAGTAATGGCCGCCGCCGACCTGGTGGGGGCCACTACCTTTATCGAGCGGCTGCCCGGCGGGCTGGACTACAACGTGATGGAGCGCGGGGCCACCCTATCGGTGGGCCAGCGGCAACTCATCTCGTTTGTGCGGGCCATGGTGTACAACCCCAGCATTTTGGTGCTGGACGAAGCCACCTCGTCGGTGGATACCGAGACCGAGGAACTCATCCAGCAAGCCATTGGCCGGATGATGAAGGGCCGCACCGCGCTCATTATCGCCCACCGGCTGTCCACCATCCAAAAGGCCGAGCAGATTTTGGTGCTGGACAAGGGCGAGATCAAAGAAAGTGGCACCCACGACCAACTGCTGGCCCTGGGCGGCTACTACGCCCACCTGCACCAAATGCAATACAAACACGCCTTGGGTGCGGTGTAATGCTAAAAATGACGAAATGATTGTTCTCTTTGGTTATCAATCATTTACAAGATGAGGGAAGCGCAATCTGTATGCTGTTTTGGTACGACTTTTCGTTCTTTAGGTTCTTTTTAACCCGCTGCCTTTGGTGCTGGGCGCAACCCACGGCAGCGAACTTGCTGCCCATTCCTCTATAAAACCGCTACCTTTTTCGCCAAAGGGGCTGCGACAGCCACAACCCGGCCGCTAAGGCAAAAGCCAGCATCGCGTACCCGCCCAGGTGCCACGGCGACTGGTCAAACACCACCTCGCCGGGGTGGTCGGGCACGTACCTAATGCGGTGGCGGCTACCCGGTGCGGGCAGGGCCTCGCCTTGGTTGGGGTAGGGGTCAGCGGCGGTAAGGGTATCGGCCGGGCCGCCCGCTGGGGCAAACACCAGCACGGGATACTGGTAATGCGGCCGCCGGGCATCCAACTGCTCGTAACCGATCAGCACCGCCTCGACCTCCCGCAGGCCATCGTAATAACTTTTTTGCCATAAGTAACCCGCGCCCGCCAGCAGCAGCAGCAAACCGCCTACCGCCCATAACATGATTTTTTCGTTTCGGTTTTTCTTCATGGCCAATATTTTGTATCACAACAATTTAACTATCAATTATTTAGCAAGCAGGCCGCGACCACCTTTTGGTTTTTGCGTAGCCTATGCCGCCTGCGCAGTGGTTGACCAAGCCATCAAAAACGGAGAGTCAAGGCATCGTTTACCAAGCCGCCACGAACCGCTTGCCGGGCAGGGCTTTTACCAAGCCGCCGAACTCAAGTTCCAGCAGCACCACGGCGGCACGGCTCACCCCCAGGCCGCTCTGCCAACCGATGTCGTCCAGGTGCAGCTCCGGGTGGGCGGCCAGCAGTTGCACCACTGCCATTTGCTCGCTGGGCAAGCCGGTGGGGGCCTGGCGCGGGGCGGTCGGGCTTTTACTGGGGGCCTGGTTATCCCAGCCAGTTAAGTACTCCACATCGGCCGCCGAGGTACAGGGCGCGGCCTTGTGCTGTTTGAGCAACAAGTGGCACCCGGCCGAGTAAGGCGCAAAAATGCTGCCCGGCACGGCCATCACCTCGCGGTGGTAGCCATTGGCCAGTTCGGCGGTGATGAGCGCACCCCCGGTTTCGGCCGCCTCCACCACAATCACCACGTCGGCCAGGCCCGCGATCACCCGGTTGCGGGCCGGGAAATGGGGGGCATCCGGCCCCACGCCAAACGGGTACTCGCTGAGCAGCCCGCCTTGGGCTTGCATTTGCTGGGCCGTGGCTTTGTGCAGGGCGGGGTACACCACATCGAGCCCGCTACCCAATATGCCCAACGTGGGCAGGCCCAGCTTCAGGGCGGCCCGATGGGCAGCAATATCAATACCATAAGCTAAGCCACTAATAACCATTGGATTATGCTTTGCCAATCCTTCCAAGATCGTTTCGGTTACCTGGCGGCCGTAATCGGTGGCTTTGCGGGTACCCACCACGGCCACGGTTTTCGGATGGTTCAAGTCGGCCTGGCCCTGGTAATACAGCAGCACGGGCGCATCGGGCAGGTCGCGGAGGCGGGCGGGAAAGGCCGCATCGGTAAAAAACAGCACCTGGGCCCGTTGGTCCTGGGCCTGGGCAAGTTCGGCTTCGGCCAACTTGAGCGCGGGGGCAGCGTGTTCCTGAATAGCCTGGACGGCCTTTTCGCCCACCTGAGGGATTTTGAGCAACCTGCCCTTGGGCGTGGCAAATACCTGCTGGGCCGTGCCGCAATAGCTCACCAGCGTCCGGGTCAAAAACCGGCCGATGCCCGGGATTTTAGTCAAGGCCACCTCGTGTAATTTTTGCTGAGGCGAAATTGTCATCATAAAAAATGTAACGGAAACAAACTTACATCGGTTTACTACTGGAGCCTAACGCTCCCTGCTTTTTTAATCATCTCATTTTCAAGGACTTTTGCTGGTGCTCTAGTGCAATTTCACCTAAATTGAGTAATTCTACTTACTTTTTTTAGGTACTTAAACTCAAAGCCACGAGAACGAAGAGTTGTAATTTTGTGGTGTTAAAATATGACTTAAACGGTTTTTATAACCGCAAAGATAAATTTTAATAAGGGGTAAATTTAAACAACCAGAGCCAACCCGGTTATTTTATAGCCGGGTTGACTATTTTTATCCCTATGCCCCTCGCGCCTAACTGAGGCTGGGGAACCTAAATAGCCCCTTGGACACCAATTTGGACGATTGTACATTTAGTCTGGCCGGTTTGTTCTAAAAAACCGTCTAAAAAACCGCCCGCATTTTTTTAAGTAGGCTTGGCCATTACGCGGCAAGTACTATAATTGCGGTCGGCAAAAACCTTCTTCTCCATCGCCCTTTCGCTCACTTCATGAAAAACCGCCTCCTTTGGTTGATCAGCGGCCTGGCCCTGGTCGGCACGTTAACCAGTTGTACCCGTTCGGCCGGTTTACCGGGCCGGTTTGTCCACGTGGTGTACTTTTGGGCCAAGCCCGGGGCCACCGCCGCCGATTTGGCCGAGCTTCGCAAAGGCATCGAGACGCTACGGCCGATCAGCCACATTGCCTACCTGCAACTGGGCACCCCGGCCGGCACCCCCCGCCAAGTAGTGGATAACAGCTACGCCTACTGCCTTATTTTGCATTTTGAGAACGCCGCCGCCCAAGATGCCTACCAAAAAGACCCGATCCACCTTAAATTTGTGGAGCAATACCAAACATATTGGGAGCGCGTACAGGTGTACGACTCCATACTCCAATAAAAAATGGCCAAGTTTTTTTGGTTTGGAAAGTTGATTACTTTTGGCAGATCATACCTGGCCCTGTTATAGAACCAAAATTTACTAACTCACCCTTAGCATTTACTGCAATGAAGTTTAACAACGTGGATTCATTACCCATCGCGGGCATTCAATCCTTTACCGAAGTGGAAGCCCCCCACCCCACCGAGGTTTTGTTGCCTAACCAATTGTTCACCGACCGGTTGGCCGAAGCTCGGTTGTTTGGCGCTTTGACCCGGCCTGCCGCCCTACCCTCGGTGGCTGGCCAAATTTTAAACGATGCCAAACGAGGCTCCGACGACGACGACGGCTTTGGCGATGAGGACGAGGACCTGGAAGATGAGTTCGATGACGATTACGACGACGAGGACTACGAAGATGACGAGGACTTCGACGACGACGACGATTTTGATGACGATATGGACGACCTCGACTTCGAGGACGACGACCTGGACGATCTCGACGACGAGGAGGACATTGCCGACGACTCGGCCAACTGGGACGAATTTTAGCAACTGGTTTGCCTTTTTGCCCTATCTTGGGCCTCGCTTATTGATTTTACTCCCTTTCCCAGCGCACAACCCGCGCTGGGATTTATTTTTGCGGCCTTTGATAACAGTGTCGTGGTCAGGCCCACTGCCATCATCTCAAAATCAAATAGAGATTGTGCGTTTTTTACGCTATAAATGATTGATAACCAAGCAAAACAATCATTTAATTGTGCAACCACTAAATCATTTTAGCATTACCCCAGTTACCCAATGAGCAAACCCAGCATCCCGCAAGGCACCCGCGATTTTACCCCGGAGGTAGTGGCCAAGCGCACCTATATTTTTGACACCATCCGCCGGGCTTTTGCGCGCTACGGGTTCCAACCCATCGAGACCCCCAGCCTGGAAAACCTGAGCACGCTCACCGGCAAGTACGGCGAAGAAGGCGACCAGCTCTTGTTCCGCATCCTCAACTCGGGCGACTTTTTGAGCAAGGCCACCGAGCGCGAAGACTACCGCAAAATGGCCCCTCAGATCAGCGAAAAGGGGTTGCGCTACGACCTGACCGTGCCCTTTGCCCGCTACGTGGCCATGCACCAAAACGAGATCGCGTTCCCGTTCAAACGGTACCAAATCCAGCCGGTTTGGCGGGCCGACCGCCCTCAAAAAGGCCGCTACCGCGAGTTTTACCAGTGCGATGCCGACGTGGTGGGCAGCTACTCGCTGGTGTGCGAGGCCGAACTGCTCCAACTAGTGGATGAGGTGTTTAGCGAACTGAAAATCCCGGTAACGATCAAACTCAACAACCGCAAAGTGCTGCAAGGCCTGGCCGAAAAGGTGGGGCAAGCCGACCAACTCACGGCCATTACCACCGCCATCGATAAGCTGGACAAAATCGGTTGGGAGAAGGTGCGGGCCGAACTGCTGGCCCGGGGCATCCCCGAGACGGCCGCCGAGCAGGTGGGGGAATTTTTGCAAATGTCGCTGGCCGACCTGGGGACGTTCCTGGCGGGCACGCCCAGCGGCCCCACCGGCCTTGCCGAAATTGCCCAAATCCTCGATTTGTTGCAAGCCACCCCGCTGCGCAACGCCGTGGAAGTGGACGTAACCCTGGCCCGAGGGCTTAACTATTACACCGGAGCCATTATCGAGGTAAAAGCCCAAGGCGTAGCTATGGGCAGCATCAGCGGCGGGGGCCGGTACGACGACCTCACTAGCGGGTTTGGCCTGCCCGGGGTGCCCGGCGTGGGCATCTCGTTTGGGGCCGACCGCATTTACGACGTATTGGAAGCCCTGGGCGGTTTCCCCGACACCCGCACGTTTGGCACCCAGTTGCTGTTCGTGGCGATGGACCCGGCGGGTTTGCGCTATGCCCTGCCCCTGCTGCGGCAAGTGCGCCAAGCGGGCTGCAACGCCGAGCTTTATCCCGAGCCAGCCAAACTGAAGAAACAACTAGGCTACGCCGACAAAAAACAAATCCCGTGGGTGGCCATCATCGGGCCTGACGAGATGGCCAACGGCCTGCTCGCCCTTAAAAACCTGGCCACCGGGCAGCAGCAGTCAACCGATTTGCCGGGGCTGTTGGCTTTGTTGAAAAACTAGACGGTAGCGGTTCATATTTTACCACAAATAATTGAAAATCAAAAAAATAAATCAGTCAATTTGACCATCTCTGCCTTTGTTGATTTATCTTTATATATAGGAAAACCTTAGCACCGAGGAGTGGGAGTAAACTTGCCGCCTTTAAACGAAAGGTGGTTTCCCTAAGCGAGGAAGAAGGTAAAGAAGAAGAGAAAGTCGCGACTGCGCTACGCCTCATCGCTGCCGGGGCTGCCGACGATTTCATCACCCAAATTAACCAGTTACCGTTAGGCCAGGTAAAAGATTTGCGCTCAGAGGCTTAAACAAGAGCCGCTCAGGAAACCTTTTCCGGGTTTGTACAGTATTATAAATAACTTTGCTGCCGCAAATCCACTACACTTTGCCGTCCTTGCTCCGCCATACGCTTGCTTGGTTGCTCTCGGTGAGCCTGTTGGTTTCCACCACCGGGCGGCCGTTGTACCGGCATTTTTGCTCGGTGCTGGGCCAACCGGCCACGGTAGCCGCCGCCTTGGCCAGCCTGGCTTGCCCCCACGCGCCCGAGCCTGCCCCTGAGGCTTGCTGCCTACCCAGTCCCGATAACGGCTGCCCTTCGGCCACCGACGACCAGGCGGGCTGTGGCGACGACGATTGCTGCAAAACCGAGAAAGTTTGGCAACACACCGAGCCTGGGCCGCTCCAGTCCAAGCCGAGCTTGCCCACGGTGGACTGGGTGGCCCTGCCGCCGCCAGTGCCCCCGGCGGTAGTGGCCTGGGCACCCGCTATGGCCGTTAGTTCGGTCCTGGCCGCTGTCCCCGCCCCGCCCAATCCGTCGCCCCCCAAGCCAGGGCGCACGGTGCTGCTCCAAAAACAATGCTGGCAAGTTTAAAGGTGAATTGGTAAATCCCATTAGCGTGGTTCGTTGGAACCTGCTTTGACTGTTTATCAATCTTCATCCTTTATCTTCATGCAAAATTTCTTAGTAAATACTTATAAATTAGGTTGGTTATTGGGCCTGTTGGCCTGGGCAAACCCAAGCTTGGCCCAGCAAACCCTCCACGGCCTCGTGGTGGAGCGCGTGAATAACCAAGACCAACCCCTGCCTGGAGCCACCCTGGTATGGCTGGGCACCCAAGCCGGCACCACCACCGATGCCAAGGGCCACTTTTCCCTCAAATGGCCCAAAGACGCTAAGGTTTACCGCCTGGTAGTAAGCTTTGTGGGCCTGCAAACCGATACGCTGGACATGCGGCCCCACCGCCACCAGGACGTTGCCTCCAAAACCGAGGGGCACGACAGCACCGGCGAGCACCAAGACCACGACCCCGACTCGCACTTGGTGATCACCTTACGGGGCAGCATCGAACTGGCCACCGTAACCGTGCAAGGCAACCGGGTGGACGAAACCAACCCCATCCGCACCGAGGTGATTACCACCCAGGACCTGCGCAAGGCCGCCTGCTGCAACCTGTCGGAAAGTTTTGAGACCCAGGCCGCCGTGGACATGCACTATTCCGATGCCGTATCGGGCATGCGCCAACTGCAAATGCTGGGGCTAGACGGGGTGTACGCCCAAATCCTGAGCGAAAACATCCCGGCCGTGCGGGGCCTGAGTGCCCGCAGCGGGCTGTACTTCATCCCCGGCACGTGGATCAAGTCCATCGACGTGGGCAAGGGCGCGGGCAGCGTGGTCAACGGCTACGAGTCCATCACGGGCCAGATCAACGTGGAACTGGCCAAACCCGCCGACAGCGAGCGGTTTTTCTATAACGCTTACGTGAGCCAGTTCGGCCGGTTGGAGCAGAATATACACCTAGCCAAAAAACTGAACAAAAAATGGTCGACCGGGCTGCTGGCCCACGGCAGCACCCAGCAGTTTAGGGAAGACGGCAACATGGACGGGTTTATGGACATCCCCATTTTTACCCAAGTGAACGTGCTCAACCGCTGGCAATACCAGGGCAAAAATACCGAGGGCCAGTTTGGGGTACGCGCCCTGTACGACGACCGAATGGGCGGCCAAATGGACTTTAGGCCCGGCCAGGCCCGCACCCGCGCCAACCCCTACGGCTACCGCCAAAGCAGCCGAAAAGTGGAGGGCTTCGGCAAGTTTGGTATTTTGCTGCCCGGCCAAAACGAGAGCATCGGCCTCATTGCCCACCTGGCCCACCACGACCTCAATGGTTTTTGGGGGACAAACAACTACCTGGGTCGCCAGCAATACGCTACCTTCAACGCCATCTATCAAAATAAATTCGGCGAACGCCACAACCTTAAAACCGGCCTGAGTGCCACTTACGACGATTACCGGGAGAACCTCAATATCAGCCTGTTCCGGCGGCGCGAGGTGGTGGCCGGGGCCTTTGCCGAATACGCCTACACGGTGCCTGCCCGGTTCACGGCCGTGCTGGGCCTGCGCTATGACCGCCACAACTTGGCGGGCAACATTGTTACCCCGCGCTTGCACCTGAAGTGGGACGTAGGCCCCCGCACCGCCTTGCGCGCCGCCGCAGGCCGAGGGCTGCGCTACGCCAACCCCATCATGGAAAACCTCGGCTACCTGGTGAGCAGCCGGGCCTTTTTGCCCCAGGGCAACCTCCGCCCCGAAGTTGCTTGGAACTACGGCCTCAGCCTGCACCATAAATACCACCTGGGCGAGCACGAGGGTAGCCTCACCGCCGATTTCTACCGCACCGATTTTGTGAACCAAGTGGTGGTGGACCTGGACAGCAACCCCAACCAAATCCGCATTTACAACCTCAACGGCCCCTCGTATGCCAACAGTTTGCAAGTACAGGTGGAACAGCACCTCACCGACGGCCTCACCCTCACCGTGGCGGCCAAGCGGTACGAGGTGCGCCAGCAAATCGGCGACCAGGTGCGCGACGTGCCGTTTATCCCCCGGCACCGGGCCTTTGCCAACCTGGCCTACGACCTGAAACGGTGGCGGTTTGACCTCACCATGCAGTGGTATGGCACCCGCCGGTTGCCCACAGCCCCGCGCGAGGCCGCCAGCACCCCCACTCAGCCAGTGGACCACTCCATCCACGGGGATGGCCGCCCAGCCGAGGACGGCAGTTTCATGCTCCGGCGCGAAACCGCACCGCATTACTTTTTATGGAACGCCCAGGTTACCAAAGTGTACCGGACTTGGGAAGCCTACCTGGGTATGGAAAACATAGGCAATATGATGCAGCACAGCCCCATTGTGGAAGCCGCCAACCCCTTCAGTCAAAACTTTGATGCAGGCATTATTTGGGCCCCCATCATGGGCCGTATGCTCTACGCCGGGGTACGGGTGAGCATCGAGTGATTGAAACGCCGCCTTAGGTTAGCGACCAACCCTCCAATAGTTTGAAACTATTGGAGGGTTTTTTCTTCTACTAAAATAAGCTTCTTGCAGATTAGTTTTTTATCGAATGCAAGCCCGATTTTTAGTTTAAAAATACGCCTTTTTTGGCCCCACCCTATCCCTGCCCCGTCGGGGAGGGGATGCAACTTCAACCTGACTACGGCTAATCTGCAAGAGGTCTATTAAACCATTCTACTATTAATCGCGCTCAAAAAAGCCGATGCTGCCGCCCACCCAGTCGAGACCTTTGTTGAAATCGACGCCCATCATTTTGCCCTTGCTCAGGCGCACCAGGTTGGTGAGCAGTTCCAGCTTACCGCCCACGTTCACCACCAGCAGGCGGATTTCCGCTTTGGCGGGCAGATCCAGGGTGGTTACCTCGGGCGCATACTGCACTTTCTTCATCAAAATAAAATTACTGGGGTCGCGCACCTGGTCCAGGTCGGCCTGGCTCACGCCAAACTTCACGCCCGCGCCCGCGAAGCTGAACAGGGGTTTGAGCACGTAATCGTCCAGGTTGTCGGGGATGCTCTTTAGCTCATTGAGGAAATACGTGGTGGGCACATAACGGCTGTTCAAAAACGGCAGGGTGAACTTACTCATTTTAAAAAACCAGTTGGGATGGCCCGCCCAGCTCACGTCCAGCTCGTCGCGGAAGCTAAAGTGCAGGTCTAGGTCAGGGCGTTGTACCAGTTCGTCAAAAATGACGCGGTTGTAAATCCGTTCCACCCAAATGCGGTGGCCGCCTTCTTCGTAATAAAGCTTGCGGCCTTGCTTGCGCAACCGCGTGATACACACGGGTTTGATGCCAAAATAGCGCTGGG
Organism: Bernardetiaceae bacterium; assembly: GCA_025454895.1. Lineage (GTDB taxonomy): Bacteria > Bacteroidota > Bacteroidia > Cytophagales > Thermoflexibacteraceae > JALONO01. Next base: position 9,856 of record JALONO010000019.1, on the reverse strand, counting down.
TACAAAGGAAGTCGATATAGGTTTTTTGCTTTTCCGGCTCGATCTCCATCAAAATCACCTGATCCGGGTGGTGGCCGCCCAGCATGGCCAGGCGCAGTTTCTCGAAGTACAGGCTTTCGTCGGCCTGTAACTCCGGCGGAAACAGGTGGATGAGGTTACCTGGCAGCCCGTAATACCGGCGGTACATGGTGCTAATGAACTCCTGAAAGCCAAACAACGACGGGAAACCCTGTAACTCAATGAGTTGCGGCAAATAGCGATCTGGGTTCTCCGGGTCGCGGGCCACGGCAAAATCGATGGCCGCAAAAGTGGGCATGGGCGTATCGCCGGGCACGTAGAACTGCTCGGGCACGGCCCGGTGCATTTGGGCCTGGTAAGCCGGGCTAAACACCTGGTTCAGCACGTCTTGACAGGCTTTCTCTAGTTCGGTTTTAAGTTGGTCGGGGATGAAAATGGGGGTCTCGCAAATTTTGAAGGCTACCTGGTAGTCAAACTCTTGGTTAACCCCGGCAATCAGGGCCTGGTATTTAGCCGGCGTGAAATTTTGATTGAACCATTGGCGGTAGTGATTGATCATGGCAAACGGGGTTTTGGAGCGTACCGCCTAAATAAACCTCCCGGCGATTGATTTCCAAATTTGCCCGGCGCAACCTTGTGAGGGTGGCCGCTCAGAGGCACCTATTAATCGAAATCATCGAGCAAATAAGTGCCCTCGGGGGCCAGGCGCACCCGGCGTTGCTTGTAGAGTTGGCCCAGGGCGGCCTTAAAGGTTTTCTTGCTCATCGCGAACTCGCGATAGATGGCCTCCGGCTCCGACTTATCGCCGAAGGGTACAAAGCCCCGGTTAGCCCGGAGCTTGGTCAGGATTTTCTCTTCCTCACGGCGCATGGCCATCATGCCGCTTTTTTGGAGGGTGAGGTCGATGCGGTGGTCGGGGCGTAGTTGTTTGACGAAGCCGGGCAGGACATCGCCCACCTCGAGGTCGCGGAACACCTCGTTTCGGAACAACATGCCGCGGTACAGCCCGTTCACGATGCACGAAAAGCCAAGCTGGCTTTGGTCAAACACCATTAAATCAACGGGTTGGCCTTCTTCCAGGTCGGGCGCGCCCGCGTACAAAAACTCGGCGATTTTGCTCGTGCCGACGAGGCGGCCGCTCTGGTGGTCCACGCATACCCGCACCACGTAGCGGCGGCCTTCTTCCATGCGGCGCAGTTGCTCTTTAAACGGCACGAAGAGGTCTTTTTCCAGCCCCCAGTCTAAAAAAGCCCCGACGGTAGCCACATTTTTTACCCGCAAACTGGCAAATTGGCCTTCGGTGGCCAGAGGTTTGAGGGTGGTGGCGATGGGGCGGTCTTCGCTGTCGGTGTAGATGAACACCTCCAGCACGTCGTCCACCTGGGTGCCGGGCGGCACGTATTTGCGGGGCAAGAGGATTTCGCCCTGGTCGGAGTCAAGGTAAAGGCCAAAATCCACGAATTTGACCACCCGCAGGCGGTTGTACCGGCCAAGCCGCAGTTCCTCATCAGCGCGTTCCATGCGGCAAAAGTAAGGGCCGGGGGCGGTAATCGCTAGCGAAGGGGTTGACCAAGCGAAAAGCGGAGCAAACCACTTTACTTCAAGGGATCGTCAGTCTAGGTGATGGTAGCGGTCGATCCTCTCACGTGATTGAAGACGGCCCGCTACTACAGGAGGGCAAGTGAGGACATCCCCCTCAATCTTTTTATGAAAAACTGCTAAGCCAGATCATTTAATTGCATTTAACTTTGGGAATAAGGTTCTTTCTTATCCACTTTCAAACATACTTTTATGAATAACCCATTAAAGATCAAGTTTCTAATACTTAGTTGGTTGATTTTATTAACCAGCGAAGCCGCCGCTCAAACTCCCAGTATTGAGGTGCAAGCGGCGGCCGGGGCCAGTTACTTTGGCCATCGGCGTTACGAACTACCCGCTACCGCCACCATGCGCGAGTACATCAACAAGCAGCCGCTCGGCAGCGGGCTAATGGTAGGGTTAGCCTGGCGCTGGCGCGACCGGAACCGGTTGTACACCAGTATCACCAACAGCAGTTTACGCAAAAGGTTGATTTTATGGATGGGAATATTCGGGTGGAAGGTTTCCGCCTGCGCGACCAATGGCATTTTTGGGCGGTGGGCTACAGCCGAAAGCTCATTGATACCCCGCACCAATTGTGGTTAGGGGGCGGGCTGATGTTGCGCTATATCGACCAGCAAGAATTATGGTTCAATTCCCAAGGCCCTAACGGAGGAGCGGTGTCGCTGTGGGGGGCCAACTCGAACGGGTGGAGCTACGAAATTGAGGGCGGGTTTCACCTCGATCTCACTTATGAAAGACGACTGGGCGACCGGGCCTCGGTCGGACTTAAAGGAGCAGCTTTTTGGTCGCCTTATTTAGGTGCCAGTTGGATCAATTTGTCGGCCATGCCGTTTTTGTCGGTCAATTTCCGGTAACCGTCCCAGTTATTGCGGCAGGCAAGCCCCGTGGCAGGGTGGTTGGCTAGCTGGCCAACCACCCCGCCACCTGCTCGCCGGTGAGGCTGCCTAGGGCTACGCCCATGCCCCCCATGCGCACGCCCAGCACCACCTGGGGCAAGGCGGCCCAAGGTTGCACAATAGGAGCTTTGGTGGCCCCAAAGGCCATGATCCCCGCCCAGCGGTGGGCGACCGCCACGGGTTGGCCTGGCAAAATAAGGGTGCGGAGCAAATCCTCCAACGTATTCATAATCAGCGGGGTAGTCGCTAGTTCGGTGGTGGTCTCCCCAGCGCGATCCAGGTGGCGGCCGCCGCCCAGCAGCACCCGGTCAGGCCCCAGGTTGCGAAAATAGTAGTAGCCCTCGTCGTAGTGGAACGCCCCTTTGAACGGCAACCGGGCCAAGGGTTCGGTTACCAGCACCTGCCCCCTGCCGGGTGCCATGTCCAGGCCGGGCACTAATTGGTGGGTAAAGGCATTGGTACACACCGCCACCCGGCCGGCTTGGAACCCAACCGCCTCGCCCAGGGGCCCGCGCACGCGGAGGCGCACCCCCAAGCCGCTCGGTTCCAAGGCTTCCACTTGGCAGCCGGTGAGCAGGCGCGCGCCCAGGTGCTGCACGTAGGCCCAGAGGCGGGCCATCATGGCCCCAGTGTCAATCTGCCCTTCCAAATGGTTGTAAACCAACGACTTGGCTAGGCTGGGCGCAAAGCCGAAGGTGGGCAAAAGTTCGTTTTTAACCGCAAAAACCGGCTGGCCGAAAATGGGCCAGAGGTATTGGTTCACCTCGTCCAGCCGGGCCAGGGCGGGCAGTTCGCGTTCGGTGAGCACCTCGTAGCCGCCCAAGGGTTCGTAGCCGATGGGGGCATCGCCCAGGCGCTCGCGCAGGCGGTGCAGGCCGCGCCACCGCTGCTCCACCAGGTCGGTCATTTGGGCCACGGAGGTGGTGCGCAGGTCGGCCAGTAGCTCGGTGAGGCTGCCGAAGCAGGCAAACCCGGCGTTTTTGGTGCTGGCCCCGGTGGGCAAAAGGCCCCGCTCGAGCAGTAGCACCCGGGCCTGGGGCTGGCGTTCCAACAGTGCCGCCACGGTGGACAGCCCCACGATACCACCGCCCACTACCGCGAAATCGTATTCGGTGAACGCGCGTTTTTCCCAAAAACTAAGCATCTGGACGGGTAACAATCTTACCCACAAAAAAACCTAAAAAAAATGAGCGAGCGTGGGTCTGCTCGAGTAAGCCCACGCTGGGGTAGCTATTTGGCCTCCTTGGCCAGGGCCTCCGCTGCGGCCAACAGCACCGCTCCGCTCAGGCGTTGCTTGTAGTTAGGAGCCACGTAGCTGAATAAAATAGTCCCGTCCGGGGCGATGATATACACCGCCGGTACGGGTAGCCAACCGGGATTTTGTCCACCCGAAGCCTTGGCCAAAATGCCCGAGTATTGGCTTGGGGCTTGAAAGGCCAGCCCAAATTGTTGGGCCGCTTCTAACTTGCTGTCGGCCAGGAGGGTATAGCTAAGCTGGTGCTTATCTACCGAGGCTTGAAGGTCGGCGGCTTTGTCTGGGCTAACGGCCACAATTTGGTAACCAGCCTGCTTGAGCTTCTCTTCAACCGACTGCAAACCAGCTAATTGAGTGTTGCAATAAGGGCACCACCCGCCCCGGTAAAACACCAGCACCGTCGGCTGGCGTTTGACCAACTGGGGCAAGCTCACTTTGCCACCGTCCAACTGGCCCAAGCTTACCTCGGGGATTTTTTCGCCCACTAGTAAGGGGCTGATGTCCTCCGGCTTGGCCGGAACCTGGGCCTGGGCTAGGCCAGTAACCAATGTCAACAGCAGGCCAAGACCCGCGAGTTTAAGCGTGTTCATCATCCTTGATTTTAAGACCCAAAATTAACCCCTCGACCCAGGCCCGAGTGTCGCGGCCCTGACGTTTCGGTTACTTCACCACTGCCACCACCTCGATCTCGATCAGCACTTCGGGATCGTACAGGGCCGTTACGCCCACCAAGGTGCTGGCTGGGGGCTGCTTCAGGTCCAGGTAATTAGCCCGCACCTCGCGGATGAGGTTGCGCCGCTCCGGCGTGAGGCCCACCACGTAATAATTGACCTTCACCACATCGGCAAAGGTGGCTCCGGCGGCCTGGAGCACGGTTTGCAAGTTGGCGAACACCTGCCGCACCTGGGCCGCAAAGTCACCCTGGCCCACCAACTGGCCCTGGGCATTGGTGGGCACCTGGCCCGAAAGGTACACCGTGGTGCCTGCTTGCACTTTCACGGCCTGCGAGTAGCCCGGTGGGATGGACCAGCCCGGCGGGTTCAAGTGCTCTAACCGGGGCGACTGGGCCTGAACCGTGAGACTGAGTAGGGCAAAAAAGCCAATTAAACCAATCGTTTCCAGCATTTTACACATGATAGTAAATGGAATTAAAGAGACAACTAATTTAAATCCAAATCAAAGGAGGAAGATCATTCCCCGAAACCCTCGTCGTTCAAAGTGGCCAGAAAAGCCAAAAGTGCCTCCCGGTCAGCCAGGCTGAGGGCCAGGCCGGGCCGGGGCTTGCCGGGGCCGGGGCGCAGCAGGCTGTCCAGCGTGGGCGAAAGCCGCACCCCGGTGTGATAATGGGCCAGCACCTGGGGCAAAGTGGCCGCCCGACCATCGTGAAAATACGGAGCGGTGCGGGCTAAGTTGCGCAGCGTCGGGGTTTTAAACCGCCCCCGGTCGGCGGGTTGGCCGGTGATGCGCTCGCGGCCAAGGTAAATGCCCTCGTGGTCGGGGGTAAAGGCCGTATCCAACCCCGTGTTATGGTAGCGGTCGTCGGTAAACCGCGGTGGCGGGTGGCAACCCGAACAATGCTGGTTAAACACCTTCCATCCATTCATTTCCAAGTCGTTGATTTGTATTCGCCCGGCTTGCCAAGCGTCGTAGCGGCTGTTAAACGAAAGCAAGCTGCGCTGGTATTGGGCCAAAGCCCGGGCCAGCAAAGCCAAAGTAATGCTGTCAGTGCCAAACGCTTGGGCGAATTGGGGAGGGTACGTGGGGTTGCGGGCCAGTTCGGCGGGCAGGGCGGCCAGGTCCTGGGCCAGTTCGTCCGGGTGGCGCAATGGGCCAAATACCAGCGACTCCAGGTTTTTGGCCCCGCCGTCCCAAAAAAGGCCCTCGGCCCAAGCGAGGTTGGCCAAGGTAGGCACGTTTCGCTTGAGCGGCCGCCCGCTGGCCCCCAGTTGGCTCAGGGCCTGGCCATCGGTAAAGGCCCGGGCGGGCTGGTGGCAACTGGCGCAGGCCAGCCGGTTGTTACCCGACAGCGCGGGGTCAAAAAAAAGCTGGCGGCCCAGGGCCACCCCGGCCTCGGTGCTCGGGTTATGGGCGGGCTGGGGCAGCGCGGCCAGGCCGGGCGGCAACGGAGGCGGGGCCCAAGGGCGATGGGTGGTTACCGGGCCGCAAGCCACCAACCATCCCAGTAGCCACCCGCCGCCTAACCCCAAAATTTGCTTTTTCACCGCTAGTTCTTATGCTTTAGTCCTATTCAACCAACAATAAAGACAATATTTGCAGGGTTTTTGCCTGATCTTAAGCCAATGCGAAATCTTTTTACGACCCAATTTGCGCCTTGGTCGTGCGCCCAGGCAAGCCATGAAGCATCCGCGAGCAAGGCAATTTGTTGCTAAAAACAAGTAGTTACTTGATTATCAAGCGATTTTGTTTAAATTTTCCGCCAAACAACTTATTAAGGTTTATGAAACTTCTGCTTTATGGTTTAGTTGCCACGCTAGGGCTACTGCCATTGGGCCAGGCCTGGGGCCAAGCTCCGGTTGGGGTGGGCTACACCGAAAAAGGGGTAGCCGTAGTACGCTCCGAGGCCGCCTCGTTCACCCGGAGCGGCGAACGTTACAACCGAGGGGGCATGGAGGCAGCCCATCGGCACATCCCGCTCGAGAGTTTGGTCAAAATAACCAATCTCATTACCCAACGCAGCGTGGTGGTGCGCATCAACGACGTGCCCACCGGGCCGGAAACCCTGCTGATCACCCCGGCCGCCGCCGACTCCCTGGGCATTGCCAGCCCCCAAACCCAGGTGCAGTTGGAGGTAATTGCGTTGGGCATGCCCCGCAACTTGGCCCAAAACGTGCGCCGCGAGCAGCACCGCCAGCCAGGGGTGGGCGAAGCCCCGGCTAATCAGTTGCCCAGCCAACTGCCTTACGATAACGAAGGTACTACCGAAAAAGGTTACTTGAGCACCGCCGCCCATGTAGTGCAGCCCAATGCCTCGCCCAAACCGTTGGCCGCTCCTAAACCGGGTGCAACCAAAACCCTGGAGGTCGGTAACAAAGCCGCCGAAGCCAAGAACGCCAACCCTTTGGCCAAAAATCCCGTAAATAATGCCAAGGCGACGCAAAATGGAACGGCCGCCGCTACCAAAGGGCTGCAAACCAACGTGGGCGATTTGGTAAAAAAAGCCGAGACCGAAAAATTGACGGCCAAAAAAACGGCCGCTAAGCGCAACGAAAGCCCCTTTGCCCCCACCGGCACCTACGCCCTCACCGGCGAGCGCGTGAAACCAGCCGGTTACGGGCTGCAAGTGGCCTCGTTCGGCGAAGTGAACCCGGCTTTAGTAGAGGCCAAACGTTTGGAAAAGAGCAAGCCGGGCAAGTTGTTCATCCAGGCAGGTTGGACTTCGGGCAAGAAAAACTACCGGGTCCTGATCGGTACCTATGCCACCCGCCAAGAGGCGGAAAAAGCCGGGACGGCCCTAAAAAAGAAGAAGATCAACGGGGTGGCCAAACCGCACTTTGCCGATTAACGGAGCCTGCGCCTGGCTGGGATAAGCTAACAATCGGCCCGGTTTTAGCCCGCTGAATGGCTCAAAAGCGAAATTTTGCCTAAACTTTTGTCCACGATTCAACTTAAATGGGCAAATTGCCCGTTTAAACCCTAAAAAGTTCACTCCTTTTACCTTTTCCCCCGGCCCATTGCCACTCCCCTACCCCACCAATTTTCCTTACACCTGTGAAACTAAAATGGCTGGCGTTGCTGAGCATGTTACTGGTTGCAAGTGCGGCCCTGTTCGGCTTTGATCAAAGTTATAACCGGGTAGGCTACATCCAAGAGGGCGTGGCCTCCTATTACGCCGACCAGTTCCACGGCCGCAAAACGGCCAACGGCGAGCGGTTCGACATGCACGACCTCACCTGCGCCCACCCGCGCATCCGGTTCAATACCGAGCTACGGGTAACCAACCTGGCCAACGGCAAGAGCGTGATTGTGCGGGTCAACGACCGGGGCCCTTACGTCGACAACCGGATCATCGACCTGTCGTTGGCCGCGGCCCGCAAGTTGGACATGATCCGCTCCGGCACTTCCCGTGTGCGCTGCGAAGTAGTATCGGTCGAGGACATGCCGCCCGCCGTGCGCGAACGCCTGGAACGCGAACGCCGCCAACGTGAACAAGGCACCGAAGCCGAGCCAACTGAACAAGAAACCGCCAAGAAAGACAAGGAAAAGCGACCAGCCTGGCTAGATAAACTGTTGGGTAAGAAGAAGAAAGAGGAACCAGCCCCCCAGCCGAAAACCGACCTGCCCAAGCGGCCCAAAACCAAGGAACCCGAGCCGAAAGAAACCGAGCCGGCTAAAAAACCCGTGCCCGTTGACGAACCTACGGTGGACACCAAACCCACGCCCGGCGGGGGTGGCCAGGTGGATATGCCCAACCGCCGCCGCAACCGCCCCCTCACCGAAGATACCTTTGCCGGGCTAAACACTTATAGCTTGTGGGGCACCATCCAGTACCCGGAAGGTTTTGGGGTGCAGGTGGCCTCGTACACCGTGCTGGACGCCGCCCTGGCCAAAGGCCGCGAAATCAGCGGCCAAGGGTTTGACAAAGTGTACATCCAAACCGGCTGGGCAGGTGAAAAACGGGCCTACCGGATCATCATCGGGGAAGGCAACGAAGCCCAGGCCGCCTCGCTCATCCCCGACCTCAAAGACAGCGGGTACAAGGGCTTTGTAAAGCAGCACTATTAATCATCACCGATCAACGGGCGGATAACCAGGGCTTTGACCAAAAAGCAAAAAGCGGGCACCCGGTGGGCATCCGCTTTTTGTTGGTGAAAACCAGATAAAAGCTGTAGGGGAAGGAGTCGAACCTTCACGGGGCGGTTAGCCCGGCCTAAATAGGAGGCAGTAAACTACCTTATTCTTGGGCCGGGTTTGTTCCGGACTCCCCACCCTCGGGACGGGAGGGCATGGCTGCCAGTTTCATCACCCTACATTATCAAATTTGCAAAACCGTATTTTAGTAGGCTTGCGGCTTGTTGCGACAAAACTAAAATAACCGATTGTATTTTAAAAATGTATCAACGTATTTTTTGATTATTTTCAATATTCGCAACCGATGCACGCAGCCATTGGTAACTCCGAAAAAAAGATGGCGGTAAGCGCAAATCGTTTAAATAATTTCAAATAATAAGGCGTACTTTTGCCAAAAATAAAAAATGGTATGCAAGTGCATACCACCTTTCAACCTTAACCAATAAACAACACATAATTACTTGCTGTAGGGGAAGGATTCGAACCTTCACGAGGCGGTTAGCTTGTAGCACCAAAGTGAGGTAATTACTTATCTCACCATGTTTTACAGGTTTATTCCGGTTTCCTCACCCTCGGGACGGGAGGGCATGGCTGCCAGTTTCATCACCCTACATTGTTACTTTCAACAACAGCACAAAGTTAAATCCAATCGGTCTATAATTGCAAACTTCGCAAGGTATTATTCATAAATTTAGATAATTGATAATTTAAGACGCTATAATTAACAAGTCAATAATTTTAACCCACCATGAACGACAAAAATTCCGAAATCGACAATGTGGACATCAAAATATTGTCCGAATTGATGAAGGATGCCAAAACCCCGTACACCGAAATTGCCGAAAAAGTGTTCGTATCGGGCGGCACTGTCCATGTGCGCATGAAAAAGCTGGAAAAAATGGGGGTGGTCAAAGGGGCCTCGCTCATTATCGACTTTAGCAAACTTGGTTACGACATCACCGCCTTTTTAGGGATTTACCTCCAAAAAAGCTCGCTCTACGAAACCGTTTGCGCCGAGCTGGCCAAAATCCCCGAGGTACTCACCATCAACTACACCACGGGCGCTTACAGCATTTTTGCCAAAGTGATCTGCCAAGACACCAACCACCTGATGGAGGTGCTGCACAACAAAATCCAGAAGGTGAAGGGCATCGAGCGCACCGAAACATTTATCTCGCTCGAGGAGCGGATCAACCGGCCGCTGCAAATCGACCCGTCGCTGTTTAACTAACTCAGCCAGTACTTGAGTTTAGCCACGGCCAATGCCCAACGGTAA